>JBDTNO010000202.1:0-6176 GCA_039933715.1 Betaproteobacteria bacterium | reverse complement strand
CACCGCGGCCGCCGGGCCGCCCCAAGGGCGCGCGGCCCCCTGGGGGGAGGCGGCCGTAGGCCGCTTCGGGGGGATCACCGCGCTCGCCGGGCCGCCCCAAGGGCGCGCGGCCCCCTGGGGGGAGGCGAACGCAGTTCGCATCGGGGGGAACACCCTTGACCGACGTGCTTCTCGCAGTCGAGGACATCGCCCGCGTCTTCGATGTGTCGCCGCCGTGGCTGAATCGCATGATCGAGCGCAAGCCGCGCGTGCTGCTGAAGGCCGTCGACGGCGTCTCGCTCGCGATCCGGCGCGGCGAGACGGTCGGCCTGGTCGGCGAATCGGGCTGCGGGAAATCGACGGTCGCCCGCATGATCGTCGGCCTGTACACGCCGACGCGCGGACGCATCGTCTACGACGGCGTCGAGCTCGCCGGCCAGGGAGCGGTCCCGGCCGAGAGCGCGCGACGGCGACGGGCGCGGCGCTCGATGCAGATGATCTTCCAGGACCCGTACGCGAGCCTCAATCCGCGTTGGCGCGTCGCCGACATCGTCGCGGAACCGTTGCTCACGCAGGACGAGGCCTTGCCGCGCGACGCCATCGCCGATCGCGTCGACCGGCTGCTGGTCCAGGTCGGCCTCGCGCGCGAGGACCGCGTCAAGTACCCGCACCAGTTCTCGGGCGGCCAGCGCCAGCGCATCTCGATCGCGCGCGCTCTCGCGACCGAGCCCGCGTTCCTCGTCTGCGACGAGCCGACCTCGGCGCTCGACGTGTCGGTCCAGGCGCAGGTGCTGAACCTGATGCGCGACCTGCAGCGCCGGCTCGGCCTCACCTATCTTTTCATCTCGCACAACCTCGCGGTCGTCCACCACATCGCCGACCGCGTCGGCGTCATGTACCTCGGGCGCATCGTCGAGCTCGCGGAGAAGGAGCGGCTGTTCGGCGATCCTCTGCATCCGTACACGCGCATGTTGCTCGACGCGGTGCCGGACCTCCGCATGACCGGCCTCGCGCGCGTCGCGGTCGCCGGCGAAGTGCCGAATCCGCTCGATCCGCCGCCGGGCTGCGCGTTCCATCCGCGCTGCCCGCACGCGAACGAGCGCTGCCGCCGCGAGGTCCCGCGCCTGTTGCCGGCGGCGGGCGATGCCGAAGTCGCCTGCCATGCGGTCGAAGAGGGCCGCCTTCCTCCGCGCGTGGTGCCAGTGCGCGCCGCGTAACGCGCGGACGGGTCCGGAGGCGGGAGCTGCGAGGCCTTCCGTTATAATTCCGTCGTGTCGGCGCGATGGTCCACGTTCGCGCGGCATCCGTGGTCGTCATCCCCCGCAGCCGAGCCTCCCGGACGTCTCTTGCGCCTCACCCAGATCAAGCTCGCCGGCTTCAAGTCGTTCGTCGACCCGACGATGATCTCCACACCCGGCCAGCTCGTCGGCATCGTCGGTCCGAACGGTTGCGGCAAGTCCAACGTGATCGACGCGGTGCGCTGGGTGCTGGGCGAGTCGAAGGCCTCGGCGCTGCGCGGCGAGTCGATGCAGGACGTGATCTTCAACGGCGCGGGCGACCGCAAGCCGGTCGGGCGCGCGTCGGTCGAGCTCGCGTTCGACAACAGCTCGGGCCGCATCGGCGGCCAGTGGGGCCAATACGCGGAGCTGTCGATCAAGCGCGTGCTGACGCGCGACGGCGACAGCACCTACTACATCAACGGCATCCCGGTCCGTCGCCGCGACATCTACGACCTCTTCCTCGGCACCGGGCTCGGGCCCCGCGCCTACGCGATCATCGAGCAGGGGATGATCTCGCGCGTCATCGAGGCGAAACCCGAGGAGCTCCGCGTGTTCCTCGAGGAGGCGGCGGGCGTCTCCAAGTACCGGGAGCGACGCAAGGAGACCGAAGGGCGGCTTTCCGACGCGCGCGAGAACCTGTCGCGCGTCGAGGACATCCGCACCGAGCTCGGCAACCAGCTCGAGCGACTCGAGCACCAGGCGAAGATCGCCTCCGAATACCGCGCGATGGAGGCGCGGCACAAGCTCGCGCAGCATCTGTCCTGGTACGCGAAACAACAGGAAGCGGTGCGGGCGCGCGAGCGTGCGGCCCACGATCTCGCCGAAGGCACCAACGCGCTCGAGGCGCTGCAGGCGGAGCTGCGGAGCGCGGAAGCCGGATTGGAGTCGTTGCGCCGCGACCACTATGCGTCCGGCGATGCGCTGCACGACCGGCAGGGCTCGTTCTACGCGGCCAACGCCGAGGTGTCGCGGCTCGAGCAGCAGCTCGCGTTCGCGCGCGATTCCGAGACGCGCATCGCCGAGCAGGTGGCCGAGCTCGCCGCGCAACTCGGCGCGCTGACGACGCAGTCGTCGACGCTCGACGCCTCGCGCTCGACGCTCGACGGCGCGCTCGAAGCCGCGATCGCCACGCGGGAGCGGAACGCCGCGGAGGAGCGCGAGGCTCAGGCCGCGCTGCCGCCGCTCGAGGGCGCCCTCGCCGAGGCGGCGCGCGCGCTCGCCGAGGTCCAGCAGAGGATCACCGACGCCGAGCAGAACGCGCGCGTCGCGGAAACGCGGCGCGACAACGCCGCGCGCATGCTCGCGCAGCTCGCCGAGCGCCGCACGCGCGTCGCCGGCGAGATCGCCGGGCTTCCCGGCGTCGACGGCGAGCCGATCCGCGACGTCGAGGCCCAGCTCGCGCAGGAGAACGAGGACCTCGCGGGCAAGCAGGCGTCGATCGACGCGCTGCAGGCGGCGGTGCAGGCATTGCAGGACCGCCTGCGCGACGCGGGCGAGGCGTGGCAGCGCGAGAGCCGCGCGCTGGCCGACGTCGAAGCGCGTGCGGAAGCGCTGGCGGCGTTGCAGGCGCGCGTCGGTCACGGCGAGGACCGCGATGGCTGGCTCGATCGCGCCGGGCTCGCGCGCGCGACGCATCTGTACACGGCCCTCGACGTCGCCGAAGGCTGGAATGACGCGCTCGAATCGGTTCTGCGCGAGCGGCTGGAAGCGGTCGAGCTTCCCTCGCTCGACCGCGCGCTCGCCTGGGAGAGCGGCGAGGCGGTCCCGCCGGTTCGGCTCGCCTTCTATGCGTCTGCGCCGGCGCGCCACGCCGCGCCGGCTGGCGGCGACGCGCTGCTCGCGAAAGTCCGCCTCAAGCGCCCGGAGGTGGCGCGCCTCATCGCGGACGCGCTCCATGGCGTGCGCTGCCGGGATTCGCTCGCCGCCGCGCTCGCCGACCGCGAAGCGCTCACCGCGGGCGAGACGTTCGTGACGCCGGCCGGGCATCTCGTGACGGCGCAAGCCGTTACGCTGTTCCGGCCCGACGGCGACCTGCACGGCGTCCTCGCGCGGCAGGCCGAGCTCGAGGGCCTCGAGCAACGGCTCGAGACGATGCGCGCGTCGGCCGCCGCCGCCCGCGCGGAGCTCGAGACGGCGGAAGGCGAGCAGAAGGCCCAGCAGGGCGCGTGGCACCTGGAGACGCAGGCGCTCGCCTCGCAGCAGCGCCGTTGCCACGAGCTCGAGATCGAGTTGATGCAGTTGAAGCAGGCGGCCGAGGCGGCGCAGAAGCGTCGCCAGGATCTCGCGCGGGACGAGCAGGATCTCGCCGTTTCGATCACTCAGGAGGACCGGCAGCGCGAGGCGATCGTGCGCGAAATCGCCGATCTTCAGATTGGGCTGCACGACACGTTCGCCGCGCGCGACGTCGCGGGCGCGTCGCGGAGCGAGCGAGACGTCGCGCTCGCCGGCGGACGCGAGCGGCAGCGCGCCGCCGAGCGGGCGTCGCAGGAAGCGGCGTTCGCCGAGCGCAGCGCGCGCGACCGCATCGCCGACCTCGAGCGGCACCGGGAGGGCGTCGTCGCGCAGATCGCGCAGCAGCGGGCGCTGCACGCGCGCCTCACCGGCGAGCGCGCGGCGATCGACTGGTCACCGGTCGAGGAGGCGTTGCAGCGGCAGCTCGCGTCGCGGTCCGTGGCCGAGCAGGCGCTGGCCGCCTCGCGCGACGCACTCGAAGCGATGGGGGCCCGGTTGCGCACCGCAGAGGAGGAGCGCCTCGCGCGCGAGCAGGCGCTGGACCCCGCGCGCGCGCGCATCCAGGACCTGCACCTCAGGATGCAGGCGGCCACGCTCGCGGAGGCGCAGTTCACCGAGCAGCTCGCGGAAGCGAACGCCGATGTCGCCGCACTGCCCGACGCCCTGAGGGCCTGGGGGCGCGCGTCGACGCTTTCCGGCGAGATCGTGCGCCTCGGCGTCGCGATGGCGGAGCTCGGCGCCGTCAACCTCGCCGCGCTCGACGAGCTCGCGCAGGCGCGCGAGCGCAAGGACTACCTCGACCGCCAGTCGGCCGACCTCAACGAAGCGATGACGACGCTCGAATCGGCGATCCGCCAGATCGACCGCGAGTCCCGCGCGCTGTTGCAGCAGACGTTCGACCTCGTCAACACGAATTTCGGCAAGCTCTTTCCGGCGCTCTTCGGCGGCGGGCAGGCGCGTCTCGTCCTCACCGGCGAGGAAATCCTCGACTCCGGCGTGCAGGTGTTCGCGCAGCCGCCCGGGAAGCGCAACGCGTCGATCCACCTGTTGTCTGGCGGCGAGAAGGCGCTCACCGCGACGTCGCTCGTGTTCGCGCTGTTCCAGATCAACCCGGCGCCGTTCTGCCTGCTCGACGAAGTCGACGCGCCGCTCGACGACCCCAACACCGAGCGCTTCTGCCGCCTCGTGCGCGAGATGTCGGCCGAGACGCAGTTCCTGTTCATCTCGCACAACAAGATCACGATGGAGCTCGCCAACCAGCTCGTCGGGATCACGATGCCGGAGCCGGGCGTCTCGCGCGTCGTGTCGGTCGATATCGCCGAGGCGATCGACCTCGCCACGAGCGCCGCGAAGGCCGCGTGATCCGGACGAGCCCGATGTTATCGGCGGCCCCGGGGCTATAATTGGCCGCGCCACCGCGCGCGACGACCCATGCGGCTCTCCACGCTCCAGATCGGCCTCATCATCGCGGGCGTCGTCCTCGTCGTGGGCGTTCTCGCGTACAACGCCTGGCAGGAACGGCGTGCGCGGCGGCGTATCGAAGGCGCGTTCCGGCCCGGCGCCGACGCGCTGCTGGCGCGCGAGGACGAGCGCGTCGAGCCCACGCTCGGCCACGTCGCGGGCACCCACGACCCCCACGCCGCGACCGCGGGATCCGGCGTGGTGCCCGACCGTCCGCATCTCGAGATCCCGATGGAAGAGGTCGCGACGCTCGCCGAGCGCGGCGCCGCGGACGAGGTCCCCGACTCTGTGCTGCCGCGGACCGGGCCGATCCCGCGCAGCGCGATGTCCGACCCTTCCGCGCAGGGTACGCAGCCCCAGCCGGACCCCGAGATCGAGTGCGTGGTGACGCTGCAGCCGGTGCGGCCGGTCTACGCGGGTGCGCTCGCCGCCGGTCTTCACGCGCGGCTCGGCAAGCCGCTGCGCTGGTTCGGGCGCCGCGACGAGGGCGCTTCCTGGCAACGGCTGACCGGCGACACCCCCGGCGAGTTCGCCGGAGTCGCCGCATGCCTGCTGCTGGCCGATCGCAACGGCGCGGCGAGCCGCGCGCAGATCGAGGCATTCCATCGCGTGATCGCCGACCTCGCGCCGACCCTGCCTGCCGCATGGTCCGCGGCCCCGGCCGACGACGAGGCTTCGCGCGCCGAGGAGCTCGATCGGCTGTGCGCGGAGCTCGACATGCAGATCGGCCTCACGATCCAGAAGACCGACGGCGGCACGATATCCGGCACCAGGCTTCGCGGGGTCGCCGAGGCCGCCGGGTTCCGGCTGGCCCCGTCGGGCCGGTTCGAATGCGTGCAGGAGGAAACCGGCGCGGTCCTCTACACGCTGCAAAGCGCCCGCGGCGACGCGTTCACCGTCGATTCGCTTCGCATCGCCGCGATCCCGGGTGTCGTGCTGGTGCTCGACGTGCCGCGCGTCCCCGATCCGCCGCGCGCGTTCGACCAGTTGAAGATGGCCGCGAAGCGCATGGCGCAGACGCTCGGCGGCGAGCTCGTCGACGACAACCAGCGACCGCTCACCGACACCGCGCTCGCCGCGATCCGCGCGGAGGTCGTGAGCGCGAGCGACCTGCTCGCGCGCGCCCAGATCGAGCCGGGCAGCCCCCGCGCGCACAAGCTGTTCGCTGCGTAGGGCCGCGCATGGGCACCGTGCGCTCCGCCACGAACCGCGGCGCGGCCGCGC
>JBDTNO010000201.1:0-6198 GCA_039933715.1 Betaproteobacteria bacterium | reverse complement strand
GTTCGAGAAGTTCGTGCATGCGAGTCCGCGCGCGCCGTGAGGTTACGCAGAGCTTTCCTAGCTGCCGCGGTAGGTCGCGTAGGTCCAGGGCGTGCAGACCAGCGGCACGTGGTAGCTGCCGCCGTCCTCCGCGATGCCGAACTCGACCGGCACGACATCGACGAACGGAGGATCGGGCAGCGCGACGCCGGCGGCGCGGAAATAGTCGCCGACATGGAAGACGAGCCGGTAGCGGCCGCGGCGCACCGCGGCACCCTCGAGGAGCGGACGATCGGTGCGCCCGTCGGCGTTGGTGCGCGCGGTCGCGACGAGCGTGGCGGCCTCGGCATCGCATGCGTAGAGCTCGATGCGGACGCCCGCGGCCGGGCGGCCGTGCAGCGTGTCGAGCACGTGCGTCGAGAGCTTCGCCATCGTCAGCGCACCAGGTCGGCCACGCGCAGCCGCGCGATCTCGCCGATCTGCGCGATCGCGTTGGCGATCTCCTGCTCGCGCGAATTGGCGAGCCGGGCGCGCAGCGTGCCGAAGATCGCGTCGCGGCCGTTCTGCCGCGCGCAGATCACGAACGGAAAGCCGAACGCTTCGACGTAGCGCCGGTTGAGCGCCTGCAAGTCGGCCTTCTGGTCGGGCGTGAGCGCGCCGAGCCCCGCCGCGGCCTGCTCGCGTGCGGACGCCCCGGTCAGCGCGTCGGCGTCCGCTTCCTTGCCGGCGAGCTCCGGGTGCGCCCGGACGAGCGCGAGCTTCTCGTCGGGGCTCGCTTCGTGCAGCGCGCTGTACAGCGCGAGGTGCAGCGCCTGGGGCGACGCGAACGGGCGGCGGGCGAGCGCGCGCGCGGCCAGCCACGGCGAATGCTCGTAGACGGCGCCGAAGGCCGCCGAGAACTCCTGCGGCGTGTAGCGGTTGACCTCGTCCAGCTTCGGCATGACCGCGAGGCTAACCGGTTGGTAAAATGGAAGTCAAACGATGGCCGACCAAGGCCACGAGGGAGAAGCGCCTTGCGTTTCGGCAACGACATCCTGCGGCAGGCCGAAGCGCTGGCGGGCTTCACCGAGGACCCGCCGCGCCTCACGCGCACCTACCTGACGCCGCAGCACCGGCAGGCCGGGAACCTCATCCTGTCGCTGATGCGCGAAGCGGGCATGGAGGCGGGCTACGACGCGCTCGGGAACGTCGTCGGCCGCTACCGGGCCCGGGACCCGGCCGCGCCGGTCGTGATGAGCGGATCGCACATGGACAGCGTACGCGACGCCGGGCGCTACGATGGCCTTTTCGGCATCCTCACGGCGATCGCCTGCGTGCGCGACCTATCGGCGCGCGGCAAGCGCCTGCCGTTCACCTACGAGGTCGTCGCCTTCGGGGACGAGGAGGGTGTCCGCTTCGGCGTCACGCTCATCGGCAGCAAGGCGATGGGCGGCAGCTTCGACCCGGCCTGGCTCGATGCGAAGGACGCCGAGGGCACGACGCTTCGCGACGCGCTCGTCGCCTTTGGCGGCGATCCGGACGGCTGGCCCGCGCTCGACCGTCGCGGGCAGGGCGTGGTCGCCTACGTCGAGTCGCACATCGAGCAGGGTCCGGTGCTGCTCGACGAAGGCCTGCCGATCGGCGTTGTGACCGCGATCGCGGGCGGGAGCCGCATGCGCGTCGCTGTGACCGGTCTCGCGGGCCACGCGGGAACCGTGCCGATGGGCCTGCGGCGCGACGCGCTGACCGCCGCTTCCGAGATGGCGCTCGCCGTCGAGCGCATCGCAACGCAACCGGGGAAGGGCGGCGCACCGCTCGTCGGCACCGTCGGCGTGATCCGCGTGCGTCCGGGCGCGATCAACGTGATCCCGCAGGATGTCGACTTCACCGTCGACGTCCGCTCGGCCGACGACGGCGCGCGTCATGCCGCGGTCGGCGAGATCCGCGCCGCGTTCGACGCGATCGCGGTGCGTCGCCGCGTGAAGGTGGTCGCGGACGTTTTCTACGAACTCGATGCGGCACCGTGCGAGCCCGCGTTGCAGGACGCGCTTGCCGCGGCGATCGCGCGCCAGCGCGTGCCGGTCCGGCGCCTTCCGTCCGGTGCCGGCCACGATGCGATGGTGTTCCCGCCGGTCTGCCCGGTCGCGATGCTGTTCGTACGCTGCGGCGCCGGTGGCATCAGCCATCATCCCGACGAGACCATGACCGCCGAGGACGCAGACATCGCCACGGCGGTGCTGCTGGATTTCCTCGAGCACTACGCGCCCGCCAGGGACCCCGCATGACCGGCATCGCGAGCGACGCGACCCACGCGGATTTGCGCGCGCACGTCGACGCGCATCACGCCGACGCGATCGTGTTTCTGCGCGAGATCGTGCGTGTCCCGTCGGACACGCCGCCGGGCGACAACGCGCCGGCCGCAGCGAAGGCCGCGAGCCTTCTCGAGCGGCTCGGCTACTCGGTCGAGCGCCATCCGGTGCCCGAGGCGCTGCTGCGCCAACTCGGCATGACGAGCGTGGTCAACCTGATCGTGCGCCAGCGCTTCGGGCGCGGCGGCCCCACGATCGCGCTGAATGCGCATGGCGACGTCGTTCCGCCGGGCGAGGGCTGGACGAAGCCGCCGTACGAAGGCGTCGTCGAGGACGGCCGGATGTTCGGGCGCGGCGTCGCCGTATCGAAGTCGGACATCGCGACCTACACGTACGCGCTCGAGGCGCTTCGATCGTGCGCGCAACGCGGCGCGCGCCTGAACGGCATGGTCGAGCTTCATTTCACCTACGACGAGGAGTTCGGCGGCCTCGCCGGCCCCGGCTGGCTCCTGGCGAACGGGTTGACGAAGCCGGATCTCGCGATCGCCGCGGGCTTCTCGTACGCGATCGTCACCGCGCACAACGGCTGCCTGCAACTCGAGGTCACCGTGCACGGCAAGGCGGCGCACGGCTCGATGCCGAAGACCGGCGTGGATGCGCTGCGCGCGGCGAACGCGATGATCGGCGCGCTCTACCGGGAGGCGGACCGGCTCGAATCGGTGAAGTCGTCGGTGGCAGGCATCGATTGTCCGACGCTGATCGTCGGCAGGATCGAAGGTGGCATCAACACGAACGTCGTTCCCGATCGCATCGTGTTTCGGCTCGACCGTCGGATGATCCCGGAGGAGCGGCCGGCCGAGGTCGAGGCGCGTGTTCGCGAGATCATCGCATCGAGCGCGCGCGACCATCCCGGCGCACGCGTCGATATGCGCCGGCTGCTGCTCGCGAACGCCCTGGTTCCGCACGCAGGGCACGAGAGGCTCGTCGTCGCGTTGCGGCGCCACGCGGAGCCCGTGTTCGGCGTTGCGATTCCCGCGGTAGGCGTCCCGCTCTACGCCGATGCCAGGCTGTACGCCGAGCACGGCGTGCCGATCGTCCTGTACGGCGCGGGTCCGCGCACGATCCTCGAGGCGAACGCCAAGCGTGCCGACGAGAACCTGCTGCTCGAGGATCTTCGGCGCGCGACGAAGGTGGTGGCGAGCGCCCTGGCGGACCTGCTGACCGCCTGACTCGCGGGGCGCGACGGGACCCCGGGCTGCCGTTGGGGGGAGGAGGACCGACGCTGCCTGTCGCGTGGCGTCACGCCTGGCGGCCACCAAACTCCCGCGACGCCCGCCGGGCGCCGGTGAGCGCGGCTGGCATGTCGCTTGCGACGATCAGGCGTTCATCTCACCGCCAAGAGGAAGGGTGCGCCTGCAGCGTGCGGTCGCCCCTCGCCAGACCCATGAGCCGCCTGCTGCTCGTCGACGACGAGCCCAACGTCCTTTCCGCCTTGCGCCGGATGTGCATGAACGCCGCGGCGCTTCCCGCGCTGGACGATCCCCACGTGACCACGTTCACCTCGCCCGCGGACGCGCTCTACTATCTGCGCTCGCATCCGGTCGACCTGGTGATCTCCGATTATCGGATGCCGGGCATGGACGGGGCGGCCTTCCTCTCGCGCGTGAAGGACCTCCAGCCGGAGACCGCGCGCATCCTGCTGTCCGCCTGCGCCGACATGGACGGCATCGTGCGCGCGGTCAACGAGGCGGACATCTTCCGCTTCGTGAGCAAGCCCTGGTCCGACGCGGAGCTCAAGGCGTCGATCGTCGACGTCCTCGCGCACCGCGCCCTCCTCGCCGAGAATCGCCGGCTCGCCGACGAGCTTCGCGCGCAGCATTGCGTCGTGCTGCGGCAGAAGCTCGCGCTCGAGCGGCTCGAGGCGGAGTCGCCCGGCATCACCAGGGTGCGCTGGTCGGAAGACGGCGCGGTGATGCTCGAGCCATGACGAAGGCCCGATCGGGCGGCGTTCGTCCGACGCAGTGACGTCGTCGCGATGCCGACCCCGCTTCCCGCCGCCGTCTCGCCGCGCCCCGACCCGGTCCAGGCGGGCGACTTCGCGTGGATCTGCGCGCTGTACGAGCTCGGCCAGACCGCGGCGACGGGCGTCGACCCCGCGCAGGTGCAGCAGCACATCCTCAACCACATCGTCTCCGGTCTCGACGCCGACAGCGGCTCCATCGCGCTGAGCGTCGATGGCGCGCAAGACGAGCTCGAGATCGTGGCCGGCACCGATCTGCCCGCGGGGGTCGTCGGCAGCCGGCTGCCGCGCGGCATGGGTGTGTTCGGCCACGTCGTCGCCACCGAGCAGCCGGTGCTCGTGAACGGCAACGTCGCGGAAACCGGTTTACCGGTGCGCGTCCCGCGACGCGACGACCGCGTGTCGCATTCGGCGATGTGCTGGCCGCTTCGCATCGGCGAGCGCACGATCGGCGCGCTGGCGGTCAACCGCAATGCCGCACGCCCGCGCTACACGGTCGCCGACCTGGACCGCGGCCAGGTGCTCGCGAGCCTGCTCGCGCTGGTGATGGCCAATCACCGGATGCACGTGGAACGCGATCGACGCATCCTCGAGCTGTCGACGCTCAACGCCGAGATGCAGCGCATCAACGCGCTGCTCGGCGACGCGCGGAATCAGATGATCCAGTCGGAGAAGCTCGCGTCGATCGGGCAGATCGCCGCGGGCGTGGCTCACGAGATCAACAATCCGGTGGGCTTCGTGTTGTCGAACCTCGGCACGCTCGCCTCGTACGTGTCCCAACTATTCGGCCTCCTGGACGACCGGCGCGCGGTCGACCGGGCAAAGGGCTTCGCGCCCCCGGACGCGCCGGGCACTGCGCGCGCGCCGCGCGACGGCACCGATGTCGAGTTCCTGCGCAGCGACATCGACGCGCTGCTCGCCGAATCGCGCGACGGCATCCTGCGTGTGAAGCGCATCGTGCAGGACCTGCGCGATTTCTCGCGCGGCGGCAGCGACGAGTCGTGGGAGACCGTGGACGTTCACGAGGCGCTGCGCCGCACGATCAACATCGTGCGCGGCGAGATCAAGCACAAGGGGACCATCGACGCTCGCTTCGGCGACGCGCCTCCCGTCGAATGCCTGCCGCAGCGACTCCACCAGGTGTTCCTCAACCTGCTGGTCAACGCGGGCCACGCGATCGCCGCGGGAGGTTCGATTGTCGTGAGCACCGGGACCGTAGAGGGCGAGGTCTTCGTTCGCGTCGAGGACGACGGACGCGGCATCCCGGGCGAAAACCTTCACCGCATCTTCGAGCCGTTCTTCACCACCAAGCCGGTGGGACAGGGCACGGGCCTCGGCCTGTCGGTGTCGTACTCGATCGTGCAACGCCACCACGGCCGGATCGAGGTCGAGAGCGAGCCGGGCTGCGGAGCGCGGTTCACGGTCGTGCTCCCCAGGCGACAGCCGAGCCGGGAGCGGCTCGCGCACGACCAGGGCACGGTCGCCTTCACTTAGCGCGCGAGTCGGATTCCCCGATAGCCTGACGCCCGCCGAAAACGACGACGCCGCAGCATGGATTGCGCTGCGGCGTCGGCCGGCGTGCGGATCTTGCGATGGTCGGGGTGAGAGGATTCGAACCTCCGGCCTCTACGTCCCGAACGTAGCGCTCTACCAGGCTAAGCTACACCCCGAGGCCGCGGCGAGGTCGCGCTAATAGCTGCGATCCGCCGAGAAAGTCGCCAATTGTAGCAGAGTCCGGACGTCGGGAGCCTCGGGGACTCCGGCGAGCGCCGCTGCGGCGAGCCGCGCCTCGTCGCGCGCGCGCGACGAGGCGTAGTCGAGCGCCCCGGAGCGCTCGAGGGCTGCGCGTACGGGCGCGAAATCGTCCAGGCGCCCGCCACCCTCGACCGCATGACGGATCAGCGCGCGATC
>JBDTNO010000200.1:0-6254 GCA_039933715.1 Betaproteobacteria bacterium | reverse complement strand
ACCTGACCAACAGCGAGGCGCTGAAGCGCGAGCTGTTCCAGCTCGACTTCCGCCACGTCAACACCAACAGCGACAGCGAGGTGCTGCTGAACGTGCTGGCGCTCGAGCTCGAGCGCGCCGCGCAGCACCACCGGCTCGATCCCGACGCGATCTTCCGCGCGGTCGCGGGCGTGCACTCTCGCTGCCGCGGCGCGTACGCGGTCGTCGCGATGATCGCCGGCTACGGGATGCTCGCGTTCCGCGACCCGTTCGGCATCCGGCCGCTCATCATCGGCGTGAACGAGACGCCAAGCGGGCGCGAGCACATGGTCGCGTCCGAGTCGGTCGCGCTCGAGGCCTGCGGCTTCAAGGTGTTGCGAAACGTCGATCCGGGCGAGGCGATCTTCGTCGACTACGCGGGCCACCTGCACGCGCGCCAGTGCGCGGAGCGCCCGCGCCTCACCCCGTGCATCTTCGAGTTCGTCTACCTCGCGCGCCCCGACAGCGTGATCGACGGCACCAACGTCTACGAGTCGCGCATCCACATGGGCGCGGAGCTCGCGAAGCGCATCCGCGGCATGCCCGAGGCGAGCGACATCGACGTCGTGATCCCGATTCCCGACTCGAGCCGCCCGTCGGCGATGCAGCTCGCCGCCGACCTCGGCCTCACCTACCGCGAAGGCTTCGTCAAGAGCCGCTACATCGGGCGCACGTTCATCATGCCCGGCCAGGCGATGCGCAAGAAAAGCGTGCGCCAGAAGCTCAACCCGATCGGGATGGAGTTCGAGGGCAAGGTGGTGCTGCTGGTCGACGACTCGATCGTGCGCGGCACCACGTCGCGCGAGATCGTGCAGATGGCGCGCGATGCCGGCGCGCGCAAGGTGTACTTCGCCTCGGCGAGCCCGCCGGTACGCTATCCGAACGTCTACGGCATCGACATGCCGACGCAGAACGAGCTGGTCGCGCACGGACGCACCGAGGCCGAGGTCGCGCGCGAGATCGGCGCCGACCTCCTGATCTACCAGGACCTCGAGGCGCTCAAGCGCGCGGTGCGTGCCGCGAACCCGCGACTGACCGAGTTCGAGGCGTCGTGCTTCGACGGCAACTACATCACCGGCGACGTGACGCCCGAGTACCTGGCTCAACTCGCGGGCGCCCGGCACGAAGGCCGCGGCGACCCGGGGCGAGACGATGACAGGGTCGGGGCGTCGGCGTAGGCTGTCGTCGCGAGCGGCGCGCATCGCGCCGTTCGCGACCCACGGTCCCCCGGAGCGGCGGCGATGATCACGATCGAGGTCTTCCTCGTGCTGGCCGCGATCGTCGTGCTGATCGGGTTGGTCGTCTGGCAGCGCGACCTTCGCTCGGGACGCATCCTGCGTCCCAAGTCGCTGATGCGCGCGCGCTCGGTGCGCGATCTCTTCGTGGACACGCATTCGCCGGCGATGGGCGGGACCACGACGCCCGTCGGTGGCGGCACGCGGCAGCCGGAGGCGGCGGACGAAGACGACGACGGCCATGACGGCACGGACGGCAGCCTCGGTAGCGGCAAGCGCCCGGGGGTTTGACCGCGCCGCAGCATCGCGCTATTCTCGGGTCTGCGCCGATTTGAAGCTTCAGCTTGCGGGCGCTTAATAAATGCCGCTAAAGCGAGGTTCGCCTTGAGCTCGGAGATACCGGGCCGGGGCACACGAAACCCGTCGGCGGCCCCGACGGGTTTTTTGTTTTCCGGCGACGCCATGACCACGACACCCGGCAAACGCGGCTTCACGACCGCGATCCTTCACTCCGACCGCGAGGCCGTCATCGAGCACGGCGCGCTGCACAAGCCGCTGCACGTGTCGGTCGCCTACGGCTACCGCGACGCGCACGACCTCGCCGCCGTGTTCCAGGGCAGGCAGTCGGGCTACGCGTACGGACGACAGGGCAATCCGACGTCGTCCGCGCTCGAGGCGAAAGTCAACGCGATGGAAGGCGGCGTCGCGACCGTATGCTTCGCCACCGGCATGGCGGCGATCGGCGCGATCATGCTGGCGCTCACGCGCGGGGGCGACCATGTCGTCGCGAGCCGCTACCTGTTCGGCAACACGGCGAGCCTGTTCCAGACGCTCGAGGCGCACGGGACCGACGTGAGCTTCGTCGACGCGACCGACGCGGAGGCCGTTGCCGCCGCGATCACGCCGAAGACGCGACTCGTGTTCGTCGAGACGATCGCGAATCCGCGCACGCAGGTCGCGGACGTCGCGCGCATCGGAGCGATCTGCGCGCGCCACGGCATCGTCTACGTCGTCGACAACACGATGACCTCGCCCTGGCTGTTCCGCCCGGTCGAGGCCGGCGCGAGCCTGGTCGTCAACGCGCTCACCAAGTACATCGGCGGGCACGGCAACGCGCTCGGCGGCGCCGTGACGGACACCGGGCGGTACGACTGGACGCGTCATCCGAACATCATCGACACCTACAAGGGCGCCGACGCGACGCTCTGGGCGATCACGCAGATCCGCAAGAAGGGGTTGCGCGACTGGGGCGGCACGCTCGCGGCCGAGCAGGCGCACCATCTCGCCGTCGGCGCCGAGACGCTCGCGCTGCGCCTGGAGCGCCAGTGCGCGAACGCGCTGGCGGTCGCGCGCTTCCTCCAGGACCATCCGCGCGTGGGCGCCGTCCACTATCCGGGCCTCGCGTCGCACGCGCAGCATGAACTGGCGCGCACGCTATTCCGCGGCTACGGGGCGCTGCTTTCGTTCGAGCTCGCCGGCGGCGTCGACCCGTTCACGGTGCTGAACAGGCTCGCGATCGTGGTGCTGTCGTCGAACCTCGGCGACAACCGGACGCTCGCGATCCCGGTGGCGCAGACGATCTTCTGGGAGATGGGACGCGAGCGGCGCGAGGCGATGGGCATCGCCGAGTCGCTCATCCGCGTCTCGATCGGCATCGAGGACGAGGCGGACCTCGTCGCCGACTTCGCGCACGCGTTGGCTTGATCCCCCCGAAGCGAAACGCCGCGGGCGCTGCGTTCGCCTCTCCGTAGGGGGGCACGGCGGCTGAAGCCCGACCTACAGGACGGGGGGCGCCGGGAACGATGGGGGTCCGACTTCGGCCGGACGTCTTCGCCGAAGCGTTGGTCGGGCTGAAGCACCGCCCAGCGTCGAAACGCGCCGGACCAACGCCTGCGCCACCAGCGACGCTCCGAAGCGCCGCAGCAAAACGGCCGCTCCGGATGTGAGAACATCCGCCTCCGGCGGCCCATCCCGGACGGCCGGCCCATCGGGACCGGCAACGCGGGTTTTCCGCCGCCTGCCCTTGCTCCGCTTCCTCGCGACCCGCCTGTCGCTCGTCGTCCCGACGTTCATCGGGATGACACTGCTCGCGTTCTTCCTGATCCGCCTCGTCCCGGGCGACCCGATCGAGACGATGGCTGGCGAGCGTGGCATCGACGCCGTCCGCCACGAGGCGCTTAAAAAGGAATACGGGCTCGACCGGCCGGTGCTGGTGCAATACGGCATCTACATCGGCCGCGTGCTGCACGGCGATCTCGGCAAGTCGATGATCACGCACGAGCCTGTGCTGAGCGAATTCGTGTCGCTGTTCCCCGCGACGATCGAACTCGCGCTTTGCGCGATCATCTTCGCGCTGGTGCTCGGCATTCCCGCCGGCATGATCGCCGCGGTGCGCCGCAACTCGGTGTTCGACCACGGGGTGATGGGCGTCTCGCTCACCGGCTATTCGATGCCGATCTTCTGGTGGGGTCTGCTCCTGATCCTGCTGTTCTCGGTGCAGCTCGGCTGGACGCCGGTGTCGGGCCGCATCGAGGCGCGTTATTTCGTCGAGCCGATCACCGGCCTCCTCACGATCGACTCCCTGTTCTCCGACGAGAAGGGGGCGTTCCGCTCCGCGGTGTCGCACCTGATCCTGCCGACGATCGTGCTGGGCACCATTCCCCTGGCGGTCATCGCGCGGATGACGCGCTCGGCGATGCTCGAAGTGCTGGGCGAGGATTACATCCGAACCGCGCGCGCCAAGGGCCTGCCGACCTGGCGCGTGATCGCGCTGCACGCGTTCCGCAATGCGCTGATCCCGGTGATCACGGTGATCGGCCTGCAGGTCGGCGTGCTGTTCACCGGCGCGATCCTGACCGAGACGATCTTCTCGTGGCCGGGCGTGGGTAAGTGGCTGATCGAGGCGATCAACCGGCGCGACTATCCGGTGCTGCAGGGCGGGTTGCTGCTGCTCGGCGGCGTCGTGATGATGGTCAACCTGCTGGTGGACCTCGCGTACGGCATCATCAACCCGCGCATCCGGCACGCGAAATGACGGCCGACACGATCGACGCCGCTGCCAGCGCACCGCGTGCGCCGCTCGGGCCGTGGCGCGAGTTCTGGGGCTATTTCAGCGCAAACCATGGCGCGGTCGCCGGCCTGGTCATCGTGGTGATCGTGCTCTCGCTCGCCGCGTTCGCGAACGTGATCGCGCCGTATCCGCCCGATCTCACCAACAACGCGGTGTTCCTCAAGCCACCGGCCTGGCAGGAGGGCGGATCCTGGGCCTATCCGCTGGGCACCGACGCGATCGGCCGCGACATGCTGTCGCGCCTGATCCACGGCGCGCGGCTGTCGCTCGCCATCGGCATCGCGGTGGTCGTGCTGTCGATTGTCGTCGGCATCCTCCTCGGGATGGTCGCGGGATACGTGCGCGGCGTCACCGAGATCGCGATCATGCGGGTGATGGACATCATCCTCACGCTGCCCTCGCTGCTGCTCGCGATCGTCATCGTCGCGATCCTGGGCCCGGGACTGATGAACGCGATGCTCGCGGTGGCCGTCGTCCTGCTGCCCCACTACGTGCGCATCACGAGAGCGGCGGTGATCACGGAGATGTCGAAGGATTACGTGACCGCGGCGCGTGCCGGCGGCGCGGGCCGGATGCGGCTGATGCTGAACGAGGTGCTGCCCAACTGCGCCGCGCCGCTGATCGTGCAGGCAACGCTGGGCATCTCCACCGCGATCCTGGATGCCGCGGCGCTCGGCTTTCTGGGGCTGGGCGCGCAACCGCCGGCCTCCGAATGGGGAACGATGCTCTCGGATGCGCGCGAATTCGTGCTGCGCGCCTGGTGGGTCGTGACGTTCCCGGGACTCATGATCCTGATCACCGTGCTCGCGTTCAACCTGCTGGGTGACGGGCTGCGAGATGCGTTCGACCCCAAGCTGAAGCGCTAAGTGACCTGCTCCGCACATTCGCTCGAAGATTCGCGGCGAAATCGTCCGCCAGGCGACGTTGCCTGTTCTCGACGTAGCTCAAGCCAAGTCAGCGGACGCGCGCCTTGCCTGACGGCCGATTTCATCCACTCCTTTATCGTCGGAATGCGCGTAGCAGGACACTGACCATGCCCCTGCTCGAGATCGAGGACCTGCATGTCGAGTTTCCGTCGCACGGCGGCGTGCTGCACGCCGTCGAGGGCGTGAGCCTGGCGCTCGACGAAGGCGACGTGCTGGGCATCGTCGGCGAGTCGGGGTCGGGCAAGAGCGTGACGATGCTCGCGCTGATGGGGCTGGTCGCCGCGCCCGGACGCGTACGCGCGAAGAAGCTCGCGTTCGCCGGCCGCGACCTGCTTCGCGCCAGCGACAAGGAGCGCCGCGCGATCGTCGGCAAGGACGTCGCGATGATCTTCCAGGACCCGACGACGAGCCTCAACCCGTGCTTCACGATCGGCTTCCAGCTCACCGAGACGCTGCGGCTCCACCTCGGCATGGACGCGCGCGACGCACGCGACCGCGCCGTCGAGCTACTCGAACAGGTCGGCATCCCCGCGCCCACGGGCCGGCTCAAGGACTTCCCCCACCAGATGTCAGGCGGGATGAATCAGCGCGTGATGATCGCGATGGCGATCGCGTGCAACCCGCGCCTGCTGATCGCCGACGAGCCGACCACCGCGCTCGACGTGACCATCCAGGCACAGATCCTCGACCTGCTGCGCGACCTGCAGAAGGCGCGCGGCATGTCGCTCGTGCTCGTCACGCACAACATGGGCGTGGTCGCCGACATGGCGCGCCGTGTCAAGGTGATGTATGCGGGACAGGTGATGGAGGAGCGCGCGGTCGACGAGCTGTTCGTCGCGCCCCAGCATCCGTACACGGCGGCGCTGCTCGCGGCGATGCCCGAGCGCAGCACCGGCCACACGCGCCTCGCGACGATACCGGGCGTCGTGCCCGGCCTCTACGATCGGCCGGCGGGTTGCCTGTTCGCACCGCGCTGCGCGTTCGCGACACGGCGGTGCGAGGCCG
>JBDTNO010000199.1:0-6285 GCA_039933715.1 Betaproteobacteria bacterium | reverse complement strand
TCCTCAACTGGCGCCGCGAGAAGAGCGTGTTCCTCGGCACCAACCAGCCGCAGGAGGACGCGAGCTGGATCTTCCAGCTGCGCATGGCCGAGCTCGAGCGCGCGAAGTCCGGCCGCACGAGCGAGGCGCGCCCGTGGCAGCGGCTCGGCGCGCGCCTGTTCGACTACGCGATCTGGGGCCTCGTCCTCGCGCTGCTGCTCTCCGAGATGAAGGGCGCGGGCGCGGTGCCGGAAAGCATCGCGTACTGGCTCGGCCACCCGTTGATCGCGCCGACGATCATCACCGGCACCTGGGTGCCGATCGAGGCGCTCCTGATCGCGTCGCTCGGAACGACGCCGGGCAAGTGGCTGTTCGGCGTCTACCTGCAGTTCTCGATCTCGGACGCGTACGCGCGGCGCGACTCGCGCACGCAATTCGAGCGTGCGCTGAAGCGCGCGTTCCGCGTCTGGTGGGAAGGCATGGGGCTGGGCTTCCCGCTGCTCGCGCCGTTCCTGATCGCGGTCGCGTACGAAAAAGTCACCGTTCGCCAGGAGACCGACTGGGACTTCGCGTACGACTGCCTCGTCACGCACGGGCCGCCGGGCGTGCTGAACCTCGTGACCGGCGTGTGCGGGCTCGCGGCGATGCTGTGGCTCTACGGCGTCGCGTGGCACCAGCCGATGGCCGATTCGATCACCTGGGCGCGCGCGACGATCACCGACGCGATCCCGTCGACGCAGGCGTTGCGCAACTTCGCCGGCAGCGCGTCGATCGGCGGCCTGATGCCATCGACGCCCACCCGCGCGATCACCGCGCCCGCCAAGTCGTCTACGTCGACGGGTCCGTCAGGCGAGGTCGACGAGGCGCTCGCTGCGAAGTTCGCCGAGCGCCGCTCGCGCATCGGCGTCGTGTCGGTCGAGGGCCCGCGCATGCTGCGCGCCGGCAACTGGCGACGCGCCGGCGAGCTGTGTCGCACCTGGACCGAGATCGACCTCGGCAACCCGGAAGCGTGGCGCTGCCTCGGACAATCGATGCAGGCGCAGGGCTATCACCAGGAAGCGATCCACGCGTTCCGCAAGGCGAAGCAATACGATCCGTCCGACCGCACGCTCGACGCCGCGATCGACCGGTCGCAGCGGGGGATCGTGGCGGACTTCATCAATCGGTACAGGAAATAGAAAGGCGGCGGTGGGTAGCCGGCGGTCGGACACCGGCGCCAGTTTCGACGTTGACCGAGCGCCGAGCGCCGACCGCAGCGTTTTGCCGCTACACGACCGCCGCCAACCACAGCGGCATCGTCACCACCCCCAGCAGCGTCCCGGTCGAGACGATGAGCGCGACCGGCGCCCCGCGGCCGTTCATGCGCTGCGCGAGGATGTAGGCGGACGTCGCGGTGGGCACCGAGGCATGCGCGATCGCCACCTGCGTCTCGAGCGCCGAGAGGCCGAACGTGTGCGCGAGCGCCAGCGCGATCGCCGGCATCGCGCCGAGCTTCACGAAATGGAACCACGCAAGCGCGGGGAGCGGCAGCGCGTCGCCGTCGAAGCGCAGCGCGGCGCCGACCGCGAGGAGGCCGAGCGGCAACGCGGCGTTCGCCGCGAGCTCGAGCATGCGCGAAGGCACCTGCGGCATCGGCAAGCCCGCGAGATTCCAGCCGATGCCCGCCAGCGTGGCGAGCACCAGCGGATTGCGCGCGACCTCGAGCGCGATGCGTCCCGCGTGGCCGCGCGCGAGCATGCCGACCGCGGCGAGGTTCACCAACGGCACCGCCACGCCGATAACGAGGCTCGCGAGCGCGAGGGCGTCCGCGTCGCCGAGGCGCGCGGCGATCGCCAGCACCAGGTAGGTGTTGAAGCGGAATCCGCATTGAAAGCATGCGGCGAACGTGTCGGCCGGAAGCCGGAAGAGCGGCTTCGCGAGGGCCGAGAGCAGCATCGCTCCGGCGATGTAGCCGATCGCGGTGGCGACGAGCGGACCCTGCTCGGCGATCGCGGGCGGCGCGGTCGCGAGCGAGCGGAACAGCAGCGCCGGAAACAGCACGAAGTAGACGAGGCGCTCGACGCCGTCCCAGAACGACGCGCCGTACGCGAAGCGGCGCGCCAGCAGCGCGCCGAAAGCGATCAGCAGGAAATCGGGCGCGATGAGGAGCGTGGCGCTCATGGCCGTGCCCGAGGGAAGGAAAAGCGCGCGGCCCAAGCCGGACCCATGACGCGTCCGGCGCGGGCCGGACCCGTGCGCGCTAGCGCCGCTTCAGCACGAACCAGAACGCGCCGTCGCGCTCGCCGTGTCCGACGAGCTCGTTGCCGGTCTGCCGCGAGAACGCCTGGAAGTCGCGCACGCTCGCCGGGTCGGTCGCGATCACGCGGATCGTCTGGCCGCTCACCATGTCGTTCAGCGCCTTCTTCGTGCGCAGGATCGGCAGCGGGCAATTGAGGCCGCGCGCGTCGACTTCCCGATCGGCGGGAGACAGGGCGGTGTCGGGGGCGTTCATCGGGCGTCGATTATACCAACCGCGCCGGCGTCAGCGCCCGCCGCGGAACTTCGCGATCAGCGCGCTCGTCGAGCGGTCGTGCTCGAACGGCACGGCCACGAAGCGCCCGCCGGCCGCGATCACCTCCGCGGCGCCGGCGGTCGTCTCGGCCGTGTAGTCGCCGCCCTTGACCAGGACCTCGGGCAGGCACGCCGCGATCAGCACGCGCGGCGTGTCGTCGTCGAACGGCACGACGAGGTCGACGCAGCCGAGCGCGGCGAGCACCGCCATGCGGTCGGCGAGCGGGTTGAGCGGTCGATCGTCGCCCTTGCCGAGGCGGCGCACCGACGCGTCGCTGTTGACGGCGACGGTCAGCGATCCGCCGAGCGCGCGCGAGCGCTCGAGGTAGGTCACGTGCCCGCGGTGCAGAAGGTCGAACACGCCGTTGGTGAACACGCGCGGCCTTCGCAGCGACGCGAAGCGCGCGACCGCGTCCTCGAGCGAGGCGATCTTCGCGAGCGAGGGGGGCGAAGGCAGCACGACCGCGGTCGGACCGTGGCCCGGCGACTGGATCAGCCGGTGACCTCGAACAGGCGGACGACGCGCACGGCGCCCGATGTCGTCGACGCGATCTCAGCGGCGGCGCTCGCCTCGTCGCGCGAGACGACGCCCATCAGGTAGACGACGCCGCGCTCGGTGACGACCTTGACGTGCGTCGTCGAGAACTTGCTCGACTCGACGAAGCGCGCCTTCACCTTCGACGTCGTGTAGCTGTCGTTGGTGCGCGTCGCGAGGTCGGTCGGCGGCATGATCGCGATCTCGTTGTAGACGTTGCGCACGCGGTCGGTCCCGCGCGCGATCGCGACGGCGTCCGCGGCGATCGCCGAGTCGGGCGACTCCCCGGACAGCAGGACCATGCCGTTGTAGCTCGTGGTCGCGATGTGGGCGCGACTGCCGTAACGCGAATCGAGCGTCGAGGCGACCTTCGTCTCGATCGTGGTGTCGTCGAGCTGCGCGCCGGTCGAGCGGCGGTCGGTCGCGACCAGCGCGGCGCCGCTGACGGCGCCGACCACGAGGATGGGGGCGCACGCGGACAGCAACGGCGCGGTCAGGGCGGCCGCCAAGGCGAGCCGGGCGAGCGGGAATCGGGTCATGGCTCGTCTCCGAGGAGTGTCTGGTCGATCGCGTCGCACAGGCAGTGAATGGATGTGAGATGCACTTCCTGGATGCGCGCGGTCCGCTTGTGCGGCACGCACAGGTGGACATCGCCGTCGCGCAGGAGTTCGCCGATTCGCCCGCCGCCCCGGCCGGTCAGCGCGATGACGCTCATCTCGTGCTCGTGGGCGGCGCCGACCGCCTCGATCACATTCGCCGAATTGCCCGAGGTCGAGATCGCGAGCAGCACGTCGCCGCGGCGTCCGAGCGCGCGCACCTGCTTCGCGAACACCTGTTCGAACGAGTAATCGTTGGCGACCGCGGTGAGCAGCGACGTGTCGGTGGTCAACGCGATCGCCGGCAGCCCCGGGCGCTCGCGCTCGAAGCGACCGACCAGCTCGGCCGCGAAATGCTGCGCATCGGCTGCCGAGCCGCCGTTGCCGCAGGCGAGGATGCGGGCGTCGTTGAGCAGCGCGCTCGTCATCACTTCGGCGGCACGGGCGATCAGCGGCGCCATCGGGCCGGCGGCGGCGAGCTTGAGCTCGGCGCTCTCGGTGAAATGGGCGCGGATGCGCTCGACGGGGTCCATGGTCGCGACGATTCTAGCAGGCGGGGCGTGGTGCGCTCGCAAGCGTCGCTACCCGTTCGTCTCGATCGCGTCGCGCAGCCATTCGACCCGCGCGCCGTCGAGGCCGTCGAGGAGAACGACGTCGAACCGGCACGGCGGCGTGCGCGGGAGAGTCGCCAGGTACTCGTGCGCGGCGGCGACCATGCGCGAACGCTTCGAGGCGGTGATGCTGGCGGCGGCGCCCCCGTAGCGCCCGGTACGGCGCAGGCGCACCTCGACGAACACGATCGTCTTGCCGTCGGGCGCGACGAGGTCGATCTCGCCGTGGCGCGAGCGCACGTTGCGCGCGACGATCGCGAGGCCCTGCCCGCGCAGGTGGCGCGCGGCGAGATCCTCGGCGGCGCGGCCGTCGCCGTGCCGCGCGTCAGCGGCCACCGTCCAGCGGGACGAGCGCGCCGCCCCGGAACGTCGCGAGCCGGCCCTCGCGCGCGATCTGGCGCGCGTCCGACAGCTCGACGCGCCCGGTCGCGCCGTCGAACGACAGCCGGTCGGGCGGCGCGCCGACGAATGCGTCGGCGAGCCGGAACGCGTCGAGGCCGAGCGCGTAGAGGCGATCGAGCGCGGCGCTCGCATAGTCGGGCCGCGGGAGCTTCGCGAACGCCGCGGCGTCGGGCGCGACGATCCAGCTCACGTCGACGAAGCGCACGTCCTCGAGGTCGCGCGCCGCCGACGGCCCCTGGCGCTGGTTGACCTGGCCGCTCGCCCACGCGGTGACGCGCGGCGCGAACGTCTTCACCAGCGCGGCGTCGGGACCGTCGACGGCGATGACGATCGCGTCGACGTTGGCCCTGGCGAGGTCGCGTCGCAGCGCGCGGAGACCATCCTGCGTCGCGACGAGCGGGAAGCTCTGCGGAAGGCTTCCGCCCAGCAGGATCCATTCGCCGACGAACGCGTGCGCGAAGCGCTTCATCAGCGGCGTGTCGCCGCCGACGACGGCGACGCTCGCGATGTTCTCGGCATGCATGCGCGTCGCGATCGTGTGCGCGTCCGACTCGATCGCGAGCGCGAACGTGTAGACGCGGGGCGGCAGCGTTCCGGCGTCGTCGAGCTGGTTCAGCGCGATCGTCACCGGCAGCTCGCGGTCGGATGCGATCACCGTCTTCAGGTCGTCGCGGACCAGCGGGCCCACGACGACGCGCGCGCCGCCCTCGCGCGCCGCGTCGAACGCCGCCAGCACGTCGTCGTTGCCGTGCCCGATCACTCGGACGCGCTGCCGTGCGCCGGCGGCCTCCGCGGCCGCCAGGAAGCCGTCGCGCACCGCTTCGGCGGCGCGCGCGTAGTCGGACGAGGACAACGGCAGCACCAGCGCGATCGGCGGCCCGGCTGGCTGCGGGGGAGCGGCTTCCGACGCCGCGGGTACTGCGTCGGGCGCCGGCGGAGGCGCCGCTTCGGTGGGTGCGCCGGGAGGCGGAGGCTCGAAGAGGCTTGTCCCCGGCGCCTGCGCTCCGCAGAATGCGGCGAAGAGCGCGACGACCGTCCCCAGCGCGAGCGTCGCGCGGCGCAGGGGCGCCCGGCGCGCGATCGAACGGGAAACGGCGGGCATCGTGTCGACGGCGGGACGCGGCGGGAAGAGGGGAACGGTGTCCGGCACGGGCGGGGACGCGCACGGGCGGGAGCAGCCTGCGCGGGCCGGAACATTATATGTGGTCGCGACGCCGCTCGGGAACCTGCGCGACGTGACGCTTCGCGCGCGCGACGTGCTCGCGAGCGTCGATCGCATCGCGGCCGAGGACACGCGCGTCACCGCGACGTTGCTCGCGCACCTCGGCGTCGCGACGCGGCCGTTCGCCGTGCATGCGCACAACGAGGCGGCGCGCGCGGCCGAGATCGTCGCCGCGCTCGCGGGCGGCGCGAGCGTCGCGCTCGTGAGCGACGCGGGCACGCCGGGCATCAGCGATCCGGGCGCGCGCGTCGTGCGCGCGGCGCTCGACGCCGGCGACCCGGTCGTGCCGGACGCCGGCGCCTCGGCGGTCGCGGCCGCGGTGTCCGCCGCCGGCCTCGACGCGACGCGTTTCGTCTTCGCCGGGTTCCTGCCGGCGCAGGCGAAGGCTCG
>JBDTNO010000198.1:0-6285 GCA_039933715.1 Betaproteobacteria bacterium | reverse complement strand
GCCGCGGCTGATCTGCCGGTCGACCCGGTAGTTCAGCAGCTGGTATCCGCTCGGCAGGGCCTGGTTGGTGACGGGCATGCGCGTGTTCTTCGCGTTGATCCGAGCCAACGTCGCAAGACGCGTGCCAGCGGAGTGCCCGCGCGCTTGCGCGGGCTCGGGATAACGCATACATTCTCCCGGCGCGCGAGAACCCTGTAAAGCGCGGAAAACGCGATGAAATCCGGCGCCGACCCCCGATGATCCTCAGCATGACCGGCTTTGCGGCCGCTTCCGCGGAGCTGCCCGGCGCCTCGCTCGCGGCCGAGCTTCGCAGCGTCAACCATCGCTACCTCGACCTGACGGTCAAGTTGAGCGACGAGCTGCGCATGCTCGAGCCGGCGCTTCGCGAGAAGCTTGCCGGCAGCCTCAAGCGCGGCAAGGTCGAGCTGCGGCTGTCGCTCGCGCGGGCCACGCCCGGCGCCGCGCGGCTCGCGATCGACGCCGGCCGCGTCGCGGCGCTGGCCGCCGCCGGCGCCGACGTCGCGCGTCACGCGCCGTCCGCGGTTCCGCTGTCGGTCCACGAGATCCTCCGCTGGCCGGGCGTGCTGGCCGAGCCGACCGTCGATCCGCAGGCGCTCGGTGGCCGCGCGCTGGCGCTCGCCGACGAGGTGCTGGGCGAGCTTCACGCGGCGCGGGCGCGCGAAGGCGCGAAGCTCGCCGCGGTCCTTGGCGCGCGGCTCGACGACATCACCGCGCAGGTCGCGCGCGTCGCGCCGCGCATCCCCGCCGTGCACGCCGCGTTCACGGAAAAGCTGCATGCGCGACTTCGCGAAGCGGGCCTCGATCCGAACGAGGACCGGTTGAAGCAGGAGCTCGCCGTCTTCGCGACCAAGGTCGACGTCGACGAGGAGCTCGCGCGGCTCACGACGCACGTCGCCGAATTCCGCCGCGTGCTCGCCGCCGGCGGCAGCGCCGGCAAGCGCCTGGACTTCCTCGCGCAGGAGCTGCATCGCGAAGCCAACACGCTGGGATCGAAGTCGGTCGACACCGAGCTGTCGCGCGCCGCGCTCGAGCTCAAGGTGCTGGTCGAGCAGATCCGCGAGCAGGTGCAGAACCTCGAGTAGGTCTCGAAGGGCCCCGGCATCTCCGGTGGATGCAACCGCGCGCTTCGATTCGCAGAGGACGTCGTCCCTGGAGATCTCCTCTGGCTTCCAGACGTCATCGCGCGGGCTTGCGCCTGCACGAGCGGCAGTGCATGAAGGTCTACGTCGGGATTCCCGACCTCGTCTGCGAGGACGGGCTCGGCTCGAACTGTCCGAGTTCATGGCCGCGCTTCGCGAGATTCGCCAGAACGGCTACTCGGTGTCTGTCGGCGAGGTGGACCCGGGCGTTCGGCGTCGCAGCGCCCATCTTCGGCGCCGATCGACGGGTGGTCGGCAGCATCAGCGTCGTGCGCGCGGCGAGCGACATCGACCCGACGCGCTTCGCCAAGGATTCGAAGGCGGTCATGAACATCGCAGCGCGCCTGTCGCCGCCCCACATCACGGGTGCCTAGCCATGCAATTCCATCAAGACGGTTACCGCCCCGGCGACCCCGACCTCCTGCCCGCCTCGGCGGGAGCCGAGGCGGGCTTCGCGTCGCTTCCCCAGGAGGTCGACGTGCTGGTCGTGGGCAGCGGCCCGGCCGGCGCGCTGCTCGCGGCCCAGTTGTCGACGTTCCCCGATATCCGCACGCGCCTGATCGAGCGGCGTGCCGGCCCGCTCACGCTCGGCCAGGCCGATGGCATCGCCTGCCGCACCGTCGAGATGTTCGAAGCGTTCGGCATGGGCACGCGGCTGATCCGCGAAGCCTACTGGGTCAACGAGACCGTGTTCTGGCGCCCGTCGGCGCAGGATCGCTCGAAGATCGAACGCACCGGTCGCATCCAGGACACCGAAGACGGACTCTCCGAATTCCCGCACGTCATCGTGAACCAGGCGCGCCTGCAGCAGTACCTGCTCGAGTACATGGGCAAGTCGCCGTCGCGGCTCGTGCCGGATTACGGTGTCGAGTTCGTCGGGCTCACGGTCGAGCCCCGGGGCGACCATCCGGTCGTCGTCACCGTTCGGGGCGTCGACAACGGCGACGAACACCGGATCCGCGCGCGCTACGTGGTCGGCTGCGACGGCGCGCGCAGTCGCGTTCGCGAGTCGATCGGCGCCGCGCCGCACGGCGACTATGCGAATCACGTCTGGGGCGTGATGGACATCCTCGCCGTCACCGATTTCCCCGACATCCGGATCAAGTCGGCGATCCAGTCCGCCGACCACGGCAACATCCTCATCATTCCTCGCGAAGGCGGCTACCTGGTGCGCCTCTACGTCGATCTCGGCGACGTCGATCCCGCGAATCGCGCCGCGGTGCGCGAGATCACGGCCGACCAGGCGATCGCCAGCGCGCGGCGCGTGCTGCACCCGTACACGCTCGAGGTTCGCGACATCGCCTGGTTCTCGGTGTACGAGGTCGGGCAGCGCGTCACCGATCGCTTCGACGACGTTCGTCCGGACGAGGCCGCGTCGCGGCTGCCGCGCGTGTTCATCGCCGGCGATGCCTGCCACACGCACAGCGCCAAGGCGGGCCAGGGCATGAACGTGTCGATGCAGGACGCCTTCAACCTCGGCTGGAAACTCGTCTCGGTGCTCCAGCGCCGCGCGGGACCCGAACTCCTGCGCACCTATTCCACCGAGCGCCGCGCGATCGCCGAAGAACTGATCGACTTCGACAAGCGCTGGTCCGGCACGATGTCGTCGCCGCCCAAGGACCCGTTGCATCCGGAGCGAGGCGGCGTGGATCCGGCCGAGCTGCAGGCGCAGTTCATGCAAGCGGGTCGGTACACCGCCGGTGTCGCGACGCGCTATGCGCCGGCCACGGTGCTCACCGCCGACGCGTCGCACCAGCATCTCGCCACCGGATTCGCGATCGGCATGCGCTTCCACTCGGCGCCCGTGGTGCGCCTCGCCGATGCGAAGCCGATGCAACTCGGCCACGTCGCGCGGGCCGATGCCGCCTGGCGCCTTTATGCATTCGGCGACGCCGACACGCGGCGACTGCACGACCTCATGGCATTCCTGCACGACGCCGCCGACTCGCCGGTGCGGCGCTTCACGCCCGCCGGCGCCGACATCGACAGCGTCATCGACGTGCGCGCGATCTACCCGCAAGACCACCGTGCGCTCGAGGTCGAGGCCCTGCCGCCGTTGCTTCTGCCTCACAAGGGCCGCTTCGGACTCGTCGACTACGAGAAGGCGTACACGCCCGATCGCAAGAACGGCCCCGACATCTTCGACGTGCGGGGCATCGACCGCGCGCAGGGCGCCCTGGTGGTCGTGCGGCCGGACCAGTACGTCGCGAACGTGTTGCCGCTCGATGCGCACCACGCATTGAAGCGGTTCTTCGACGGGTTCCTGCTGCCCCGACGCTAGCGGCAGGGCCGCGCTCGTCCGCGTCGCGCGCGTCCGTCGAGCCGCCCGGCGGCACGCCCTCCGCTGCGTGGCGACTCCGGGGGGCCGCATCCGTCGGCGGCGATATTCGGGCCGGCGTCCGCGGTATCGCCGGTGCGGAAAATCGCGCCGATGGCGGCGGCGTTGGGCCGCACCCGCCCGGGTCGTCGTCAGGCTCACGTCGGCAAAGGAATGCGAGCGCCACGCGGCAGGCGGCCAGCGGCAAGGACGCCTGCACTGCTACGAAGCTCCCCGCGGATCATCGGTAGAATCGTCGCCTATGCGCCGACGGGCCGCCCCGGCCCGTGCGCGGCTTTCAACCCTTCGCGCCCATGACCATCACCACCCGAAGTCCCGGCGCCTCGGGCTGCCTCTTCGTGATCGCGGCTCCGTCGGGGGGCGGGAAGACGAGCATTGTCCATGCGCTGCTCGAGCGCGAGACCGGCATCCGGCTGTCGGTCTCCTTCACGACGCGCCCGCCGCGCCCCGGCGAGCAGGACGGCGTGCACTACCACTTCGTCGACGTGCCCCAATTCATGGCGTTGAAGGACGAGGGCGCGTTCCTCGAGCATGCGCACGTGCACGGCAACTGGTACGCGACGTCGGCCGCCTGGCTCGGCGACCAGGTGCAGCAGGGGCGCGACGTGCTGCTCGAGATCGACTTCCAGGGCGCGGCGCAGGTGCGCCGGCTCGTCCCCGGCTCGGTGCTGGTTTTCCTGCTGCCGCCGTCGATCGAATCGCTGCGCGAGCGCCTCCAGAAACGGGGCCAGGACCGCGACGAAGTGATCGCCCGGCGCATCGACGCGGCGCGCGAGGAGATGAAGCACGCGAGCGAGTTCGATTATGTTATTATGAATCAGGACTTTGCGAGAGCCGTCGATGACCTGTCCGTGATCGTGCGCGCGGCGCGCCTCGCGGCGTCGCGGCAATTGATCCGCCACGCGCGCACGTATTCCGAACTGATCGACACGACGAGGTAACGACGATGGCCCGCATCACGATCGAGGATTGTCTCGCCCGGATTCCGAACCGGTTCGAGCTCACGCTCGCCGCCACCAACCGCGCCCGGCAGATTTCGGCCGGCTCGACGCCGCTGCTCGACGCCGACCGCGACAAGCCGACGGTGATCGCGCTGCGCGAAGTCGCCGCCGGCAAGGTCGGCATCGAGATGCTGCTCAAGACGCCGCCGACGCCCACGTTTCAGGGGTAGCGACCCGCCGCCGAGGCCGGGCATGTCGGAGATCGGCGAGTTCACCCGGCACCTCGGCCACTACCTCGGCCCGCCCGACGTCGCGCTGGTCGAGCGCGCGTTCGATTTCTCGGCGTCCGCCCACCGCGGCCAGTTCCGCAAGTCGGGCGAGCCCTACATCACGCACCCGCTGGCGGTCGCCAGCATCCTGTCGCAGTGGCGCCTCGACGCGCAGGGGCTCGCCGCCGCGCTCCTCCACGACGTGATGGAGGACACGACCGTCACGAAGACCGAGCTCGAGACGACGTTCGGCAAGCCGGTCGCGGACATGGTCGACGGGGTTTCCAAGCTCGACCAGATCGCGTTCGACACGCGCGAGGAAGCGCAGGCCGAGAGCTTCCGCAAGATGCTGCTCGCGATGGCGCGCGACGTGCGCGTCATATTGATCAAGCTCGCCGACCGGCTGCACAACATGCGCACGCTCGACGCGATGGCGCCGGTGCACCGCAAGCGCATCGCGCGCGAGACGCTCGACATCTACGCGCCGATCGCCAACCGGCTCGGCCTCAACGCGCTCTACCTCGAGCTGCAGGACCTGTCGTTCAAGCAGCTCCACCCGATGCGATACCGGATCCTCGCCGCCGCGATCAAGGCGGCGCGCGGCAACCGGCGCGAGGTGATGAACCGCCTGATCGAGTCGATGCGCTCCGGGCTGGCCGCGGCCGGGATCGAGGCGACCGTCACCGGCCGCGAGAAGACGATCTACTCGGTCTACAAGAAGATGCGCGAGAAGCGCTACACGTTCTCGCAGGTGTTCGACATCTACGGCGTGCGCGTGCTCGTCGCCGACAAGGCGCGTAGCTACGAGGCGATGGGCGTGCTGCACGATCTCCACAAGCCGATCCCGGGCAAGTTCAAGGACTACATCGCGATCCCGAAGGCGAACGGCTACCAGTCGCTGCACACGACGCTGTTCGGCCCGTTCGGCACGCCGCTGGAGGCGCAGATCCGCACGCACGACATGCACCGCGTCGCCGAGGCCGGCGTCGCCGCGCATTGGCTCTACAAGTCCGGCGGCGCGATCGACCTCGAGGAAGCGCAACGCGAGACGACCAAGTGGCTGCAAAGCCTGCTCGAGATCCAGAGCGAGTCGCGCGACAGCAAGGAGTTCCTCGAGCACGTCAAGGGCGACCTCTTCCCCGAGGAGATCTACGTGTTCACGCCGCGGGGCAAGATCATGGCGCTGCCGCGCGGCGCGACCGCGGTCGACTTCGCCTACGGCGTGCACACCGACATCGGTCACCATTGCGTCGCCGCGCGCATCAACTACGAGCTCCTGCCGCTGCGCACCGAGCTCAAGAACGGCGATCATGTCGAGATCCTCACCGCGCCGACCGCGCGACCCAATCCGTCCTGGCTCGCGTTCGTCTCGACCGGCAAGGCGCGCTCGCGCATCCGCCATTTCCTGAAGGGCCTGCAGCAGAAGGAATCCGCGGCCCTCGGCGAGCGGCTCCTCAACCAGGCGCTGGCGACGCTCAAGGTGTCACCCGAGGCCGTGACCTGGGACCGCTGGGAGGCCATCGCGCGCGAGTACGGCGCCAAGAGCCATCTCGAGATCCTGGCGGACATCGGCCTCG
>JBDTNO010000197.1:0-6287 GCA_039933715.1 Betaproteobacteria bacterium | reverse complement strand
GCGTACTGGTCGAAGCCCTGGCAGATCTTCAGCCGCAGGCCCCACAGCGTGACGTGATCGGGAATGTGCGGATCCCCGGCGGACCCGAACAGGATCGCGTCCATCCCGCGCAGCGCGTCGAGGCCGTCGTCGGGCATCATCGCGCCGTGCGCGCGGTACCAGTCGCCGCCCCAGGCGAAGCTCGTGAACTCGAACGCGAACGTGCGCTGCGCGCGGGCGAGCGCTTCGAGCACCTGCTGGCCGGCCGGCACGACTTCCTTGCCGATGCCGTCCCCCGGGATGGTGGCGATCCGATAGGTCCTCATGCTGCCTCCGCGCCTGACGCCGACGCCACTTTAACGGGCGTGGCGTGGATGCGGCGAATGCGGCGCGGGGCGGATCGCAAAGGACCCGTCGGAACAGCGGCTTAAGCGCTGAATCTCGACGGCGGCTCGCTTCCGGCGGGTACTCCCGCCCGCGTCCTTCCCCTTGTCGCGATCGGCCAAATCGCGCACCCTTGCATCCAGCACGATCGCTGTCGCCTCCTCCTCCCGGGAACCCAGCCATGCACAAGCCGCTTCTCGCCGCATTCCTAGTGCTCGCCTCGTCCGCCCCGTTCGCCGCGTTCGCCGCGAGTTCATACAACCAGCCGTACGCGATGGTCGAGCGCGGAGACAACTCGGAGGTCCGCAAGGAGTCCCAGGTCGGCATCGTGAGGGTCGATGGCAAGAGCACGCGCGACCCGCGGCGCACCGACCCGATCCCGCCGGGCAAGCACACGGTCACTTTGCACTTCACGAGCGCGCGCGGAACGTTCCGGCCCGAATACCAGGACCTCGAGATCGACATGGCGGCATGCAGGCGCTACCGCGTCGTCGCGCAGTACGAGGGACGGACGGGTGGCGACTGGAAGCCGGTCTATACGTCCGAGCCGATCGGCGAATGCCGGCGGAAATTCCCCGGCGCTGTCCCCAAGACGTGAGGCTTCGCCGCGCCGGAAGTCGGCGCTACGCCGCGGCCCGCTGCCAGTAGACGCCGCTCGCGTCGATCCATTGCATCGGATCCGCGATGCGACGCTGGCGGCGGAAGTCGTTGACCGCCGCGGCGCAGGCCGGGATCGCGCCGAAATCGTCGACGATGACGATGCCGCCCGGCGCCACCTTGTCGTACAGCGCGGTCAGCGCGTCCATCGTCGATTCGTAGAGGTCCCCGTCGAGCCGAAGCACCGCGAGGCGCTCGATCGGCGCGCCCTTCAGCGTGTCGCGGAACCAGCCCTTCAGGAACACGACCTGGTCGTCCAGCAGCCGGTAGCGGGCGAAATGGCTCCGCACCGTCTCCAGCGGCACCGCGAGCTGCTCGAACTCGTGGAACACGGCGTTCGCATCGGCCGGGTAGCGCGACGGATCGGGGGCCGGAAGCCCGCTGAACGAGTCGGCGACCCAGACGCGCCGTTCCGTCACGCCGTGCGCCGCGAGCACCGCGCGCATCAGGATGCAGGCGCCGCCGCGCCATACGCCGGTCTCGATCAGGTCGCCCGGGACGCCGCGCGCGATCACTCCCTCGACCGCCTGCTGGAGCTGGAGCATGCGCCGGGCGCCGATCATCGACAGCGCGGTCGCCGGCCAGTCGCGGCCGGTCAGGCGCGCGCGGCGATCGAACGGCACCTGTCCGCCCTCGCGGCGGAACGCGAGACCCGGGTCCTCGTGGACGAGCCCGACCAGGCTCTCGCGGACGAGATCGAGGTACCGGGCGCGCAGTTGGGCGAGTGCGTCAAGCATAACTCTTCTATATCAATGCTATATAGTCATATTATCACGCACGACGCGAAGTCGTGGAACCCCATGCCGGGCCTGTGGAACGCGCCCCGCTGCGCGTGAAACCTTTTCGCGGCGCTACGACCCCCGCAACCACGCGATCGCCTGGTCGATCCGCGCGACCGGAACGACCTCGATACCCGGGATCGGTTGCTTCGGCCGGTTGGCCGCCGGGCACAGCGCGGTCCGGAATCCGAGCTTGGCCGCCTCGCGCAGCCGCTCCTGCCCGCGCTGAACCGGGCGGATCTCCCCGGCGAGACCCACCTCGCCGAACACGAGGAGCTTCGCCGGCAACGCGCGATTCTTGAACGACGAGTCGATCGCGAGCAGCACGGCGAGGTCCACCGCAGGCTCGTCGATGCGCACACCGCCGACCGCGTTGACGAACACGTCGTACCCGCCGACCTCGACGCCGCCATGCCGGTGGAGCACGGCGAGAAGCAGCGCGAGGCGTTGCGGGTCGAGGCCGACCGCCAGCCGGCGCGGCGTGCCGCCCACCACCGGGTCGACCAGCGCCTGGACCTCGACCAGCAGCGGGCGCGAGCCCTCCACCGTCGCGACGATCGCCGAGCCGGGCACCGGGTCGGCGTGCTGCGACAGGAACAGCGCCGATGGATTGGACACTCCCTTGAGGCCCCGCTCGGTCATCGCGAACACGCCGAGCTCGTTCGCCGCGCCGAATCGGTTCTTGATCGCGCGCACGAGCCGGAACGCCGAATGCGGGTCGCCCTCGAAATAGAGCACGGTGTCGACGATATGCTCGAGGACGCGCGGGCCGGCGATCGCGCCCTCCTTGGTCACGTGGCCGACGAACACGACGACGATGCCGCGCTGCTTGGCGAGCCGCGTGAGCTGGGCCGCGCACTCGCGCACCTGCGAAACGCTGCCCGGCGCGCTCGTCAGCGCCTCCGTATACATCGTCTGGATCGAGTCGACGACGACGATCTCGGGCGCGGTCGCGTCGATCGCCCGGACGATCGCCTCGAGCTGGACCTCGGCCAGGAGCTCGACCGGCGCGTTGACGAGGCCGAGGCGATCGGCGCGGAGCGCGATCTGCTCGACCGACTCCTCGCCGGTCACGTACAGCACCTTGTGCGCCGCGCCGAGCGCGGCGCCGGCCTGCAGCAGCAGCGTCGACTTGCCGATGCCCGGGTCGCCGCCGAGCAGGATCACCCCGCCCGGAACGAGCCCGCCGCCGAGCACGCGGTCGAACTCCTCGAGGCCGGTCGGCACGCGGGGCCGATCGCGCGCGACGATCGAAGCGAGCGGGCGCACCGCGGACCGCGTGCCGGCCACCGTCGCGAAGCGCGACGGCGCGGGAGCGGCGATGCTCTCGACGAGCGTGTTCCAGGCGCCGCAATGCGGGCATTGCCCCTGCCACTTGGGCGAGGCGCCGCCGCACTCGGTGCACGAAAAGACGGTCCGCGCCTTCGCCATCGTCAGGCGAGCATCCGGATCGCCTCGCCGAGCGTGCGCAACCCGGGGAACCAGTGCGTGAACGCCCAGGCGGACACGAAAACGGTCGCCAGCACGCCGGCGAGCACCGGCAGCGTCGCGCGGAACACGTGTTCGCTCCAATCGTCCTCGCGGATCCGGCGGAGACCGGGCACCGCGCCCGCGGCGAGCATCGCGCCGAAGGCGGCGTCGGAAAGCATCTCCGGTGCGATCCAGATGATGTGCACGGCCGATCCGACGAACGCGGCGACGAGCGCCAGCGCGATCAGCCCGAGCACGACGAGCAGCAAGCCGTCGCCGTCGACATCGCCGATCCCTACGCCGCCGAAGAGCTTTCCTGCCGAACCGCCGTGCAACGATCCCGTCGCGTCGGTGCGTACGGCGCCCGCCGACATTTCGGGCACGAGCGCGCGCGAGGAGCCTTCGAGCGACGCGCTTGCGCCGCCGCCGCCCGACGCCCCCCCTCCTCCCCGGAACACGCCTCCGGCGCGACCCGGCGATGGCAGGTCGACGACCCAACCGCCGTCGTCCGGCGAGCCCTGAACCAGCGGCTTGGCTCCGACGTAAGCTAGCCACAGCCGCACGAGCACGAAGAACGCCGCGTATCCGGCGAGCACCGCGATCGGCCAGCGGATCCAGACGCTGTGCACCGGCCATTGCAGCATCGCGGCGTTGACGAGGAAGCCGGTGGCGAACGTCCCCGCGACGACGAGGCTCGCGTGGAAGCGCAGCCAGAAGCGCGCGGTCAGCGACCGGCGCAGCGCTTCGCGCCGCGTCTCGAGCGCTTTCACCCGCGTCGCAGCGGCGCCCTGCCCGGGCGCAAGGGCATCGTGCATCAGCCGAGTTCCGACGGATGGACGACCGCGGTGCCGAGCTTGCCGACGACGACGCCGGCCGCCTCGTTCGCGATCCACACGGCGTCGGCCAGCGGCGCGCCTGCGGCGATCAACGCGGCAACGGTCGCGATCACGGTGTCGCCGGCGCCCGAGACGTCGAACACCTCGCGCGCCAACGCGGGAATGTGCATCGCGCCGGCGGCCGTGAAGAGGCTCATCCCCTCCTCCGAGCGCGTCACGAGCAGCGCCTCGAGGTCGAGCTCGCGGCGCACTCGCTCGGCCTTCGCCGCGAGCTCCGCTTCGGTCGTCCACCGCCCCGCCAGGTCGCGAAACTCCGAGCGGTTCGGCGTGACGAGCGTCGCGCCGCGGTATTTGGCCCAGTCGTCGCCCTTGGGGTCGACCAGCAGCGGCCGGCCCGCGGCGCGCGCCTGCCCGATCATCGTCGCGATGTGCGCCAGCCCGCCCTTGCCGTAGTCGGAGAGCACGACGACGTCGGCGTCGCCCACGCGCTCGCCGAAATCCTTGAGCTTGGCGGCGAGCACCTCCTGCGAGGGTCGCGTCTCGAAGTCGATGCGCAGCAATTGCTGCTGGCGACCGATCACGCGCAGCTTGACCGTCGTCGGCAGCGACGGGTCGTGATGGAGCGACGCGGCGACGCCGTCCGCGGCGACGAGGCGGCTGATCGCGTGGCCGGCCTCGTCGGCCCCGACGACCGACAGCAGCGATGCGCGCGCGCCGAGCGCCGCGACGTTGCGCGCGACGTTGGCCGCGCCGCCCGGTCGCTCCTCGGTGCGCGCGATGCGAACGACCGGCACCGGCGCCTCGGGCGAGATCCTGTCGACGTCGCCGAACCAGTAGCGATCGAGCATCACGTCCCCGACGACGAGCACGCGGCCGCGCGCGATCCGGTCGCGCCACGCGGAATACCGGGGCCGAGCGGGAGTCGTTGCATCGGTTGCGGCGGGGGGGTCGGACACGCGAAGCGCAAGACGGAACGGCCGGAGTGCCGCGCTGGATTATAGGGGCGCACGTCGCGCGGCGGCGCGAGATCGTCCGGTGAGCGCCAAGCCCGCGACGGTCAATACCTTTCGCTCGAGATCCAATCCCCCTGGCCTTCAACCCTGTCTCCGCACCGCGCCCTCCGATGCCCGACACCCGACTCGGCGCCCCCGCCTCGGGCGACGCGGCCGACGCGCTTGCCCGCACCGCGGTGCGCCGCGCGTGCGTCGTGATCGCTTCAATCGTGGCGCATCGTGTTCGCTTCAAGCCGGGGCGGGGCGTGGAAGCTGCGCGTGTCGCGCACGGCGCGACCGCGGGCCCGGGGGCACGCCTCGCGTTCACGCTCGACGAGGGCGGCGGACGGGGATCGTGAAGGCCGAGGTCGAGCGCTGGCGCTCGCCCGGAATCGCGGCGGGAACGGTCGCGCACCGGAAGCCGCTGCGCCCGACGCCGATCCCGGACGCCGCCTGACAGCTCGCCGCGCGTCAGCGCCGGCCGATCGAAAAGTGCTCGAGTCCCGCCGCGCGCACGAGCGCGGGGTCGTAGAGGTTGCGCCCGTCGAAGACCAGCGGTTCCTTCAGGGCGCGCTTGAGCGCGTCGAAGTCGGGACTGCGGAATTCCTTCCATTCGGTCACCACGACCAGCGCGTCGGCGCCTTCGACCGCGGCCATCGGGCTCGTCGCGTACGCGAGAGCGGGACGTTCGCCGAACACGCGCTTCGCCTCGGGCATCGCGACCGGGTCGTAGGCGACGACGTTCGCGCCTCGCCCGGTCAGCGCCTCGACGATCACGCGCGACGGAGCCTCGCGCATGTCGTCGGTGTTGGGCTTGAACGCGAGGCCCCACAGGGCGATCGTCCGCCCGGCGAGATTCTCGCCCAGCCGCGCGACGAGCTTCTCGACGAGCACGTGCTTCTGCGCCTCGTTGACCGCCTCGACCGCGGCGAGAAGCTCGAGCGGATGGCCGTGCGCGGCCGCCGTGTGCTGCAGCGCCTTCACGTCCTTCGGGAAGCAGCTGCCGCCGTAGCCGACCCCCGGGTAGAGGAATTGCCAGCCGATGCGCGGGTCGGAGCCGATGCCCTTGCGCACGGCCTCGATGTCGGCGCCGAGCCGGTCGGCGAGGTTCGCGAGCTCGTTCATGAACGAGATGCGCGTCGCCAGCATCGCGTTGGCCGCGTACTTGGTGAGCTCGGCCGAGCGCACGT
>JBDTNO010000196.1:0-6306 GCA_039933715.1 Betaproteobacteria bacterium | reverse complement strand
GGCCGGTGTTGAGCAGCGCCTGGCTGTCGGTGATCATGTGGCCGATGCCCGACGATGCGCCGATCAGCTCGGCGACGATCACGTAGGTCCACGCCCAGCCGAGCACGAGGCGCAGCGTCTCGGCGATCTGCGGCGCGGCGTTGGGCAGCAGCACGCGCTGCACGATGCCGCGCGGGCCTGCGCCGAGCGTGTACGCGGCCTCGACGAGGTCGCGCCGCGTCGAGCCGACGATGACGGCGACCATCAGCACGATCTGGAAGAACACGCCGATGAAGATGACGAGCAGCTTCTGCTTCTCGCCGATGCCGGCCCACAGGATCAGCAGTGGGATGAACGCGGACGCCGGCAGGTAGCGCGCGAACGAGACGAACGGCTCGAAGAACGCCTCGATCGGCTTGAACGCGCCCATCGCGATGCCGAGCGGGACGCCGAAGAGCGCGGCGAGCACGAAGCCGCCGAGCACCCGCCAGACCGTGATGCCGACGTCTTTCGCGAAGCCGTGCTGCGCGAACAGCGCGTAGCCCTCGCTCAGCATCGTCGCGGGATCGGCGAGGAAGGTCTTCGACACGAAGCCGCCGAATGTCGCGACGCTCCACGCGGCGACGAAGACGACGAAGAACGCGATGCCGAGCGCGGCCTTGCGCGCCCGGCTGACGGGAACGAGGGGTTTCACCGCGGGAGGTTGCCGGGGACGGGTTCGCGGAACCCGTCCCCGGACGCCACGAAGCTATTGGATGAAGCGGGTGTCGGCGAGCTTCGAGAGATCCGGGATCGCCTTGATGATGCCGATCTCGAGCAGCAGATCGGCGGCTTCCTTGCTGAAGCGCGCATGCTCGCCGGCGAAGAAGGCACGGTTGGCGGCGCGGCCCTGCCAGCGCAGGTATTTCTGCGACGCCTCGAACTGCTCGCCCGACTGTTTGACGTCGGCGCCCATGATCTCGAAGCTGCGCCGCGGATCCTTGCCGATCATCTCGACCGCCTCGAAGTAGCTGTCGGCGATCGCCTTCGCCGCCTTCGGATTCTCGGCGAGGAACTTCGGCGTGCAGCCGAACGTGTCCATGATCATCGGATAGTCGAGCGTCGTCGCGATGATCTTCCCGGCCTGCGGGGCGGCGCGCACCGTCGACAGGTACGGCTCGTAGGTCATCGCCGCGTCGTTCTGCCCCGCGACGAACGCCTGGGCCGCCGGGCCGGGCTCGAGGTTGACGACGGTGACGTCCTTGACCGAGAGGCCGTTCTTCTTGAGGAACCACGCGAGCGTGAAGTACGGCGCCGTGCCGGGCGAGGACGCCGCGACCGTCTTGCCCTTCAGGTCGGCGATCTTCTGGATGCCGCTGCGCACCGCCATGCCGTCGGCGCCGTAGCTCTTGTCGAGCTGGAAGATCTGCGTGGTCGGCACGCCGTTCGCGTTCCACACGACCCAGGTCTCGACCGTCGTCGCCGCGCACTGCACGTCGCCCGAGGCGATCGCGAGATGGCGATCCTTCTGCGGGATCTTTTGCAGCGTGACGTCGAGGCCATTCCTCTTGAAGATACCGGCCTCCTTGGCGAGCGTGAGCGGCGCGAAGCCGGTCCAGCCGGACAGGGCGATCGACACTTTGGTGTCCTGCGCGACGGCGGTCGTCGCGAACGCGAGCGCGGCCGCGAGCACGGGAAGGGAGCCAAACATGGGGGTTACTCCACGACGAGGTTGAAATGAGCATCTTGGGGGGGCGATGCGGGGCTGTCAACGCCGCGACCGGCGCGATGGCCGATGGCATACAATGCCGGCGATTCCGCGCGGGCGCATGCGACGCCAGCCGCTTCGATGACCGCCCACCGCCTGCTCTCTCCCCGCGACTTTCGCCCGATGCCGTGGAGGAACGGCGGAGGACGGACCGCCGAGATCGCGTCGTGGCCCCCGGGCGACGACGGATTCGCATGGCGCGTGTCGATCGCCGACATCGAGCGCGACGGTCCGTTCTCGAGCTGGCCGGGCGTCGACCGCACGTTCGTGCTGCTCGACGGCGAGGGCGTGGTGCTCGCGCACGACGAGGTCGAAGTCCGGATGCTGTTGCACCACGAGCCCTACCGGTTCTCCGGAGACGATGCGTGCTCGTGCCGCCTGGTCGGCGGGCTTGCACGCGCGTACAACCTGATGGTCCGCCGCGATCGCGCCCATGCGACGCTCGTCGTCGCCGACGGCGCCACCGCGATCGGCGGGCCGTTCCGCTTCGGCATCTGCTACGCGGCGAGCGGCGCGAGCGAATGCCTGCTGCCCGGGCATGCGCCGATCGGGCTCCCGGCCGGGCATGCGCTCGTGACCGACGGGGAGGCTCCCATCGCGTCGATGCACGTGAATCCGCTGGAAAGCGGCGCGGTGGCGATCGTCGCCGCGCTCGACGCGCGTGCCTGATCGCACGCATCCGGCGCCGGCGCGACTCCATGCGCGCTTGGCGTTGCTTCCATCCGGATGGGCGCGCGATGTCGTCGTCGAAGTCGATCGCGATGGCGGAATCGCGAGCGTGACGGCAGGCGCGGCGCAAGACAGGGCGGAAGACGTGGGCGGGCCGCTCGTCCCCGCGATGCCGAACGTCCATTCGCACGCGTTCCAGCGCGGCGTCGCGGGACGCACCGGCCACGCGGGCGCGAGCGGCGAGGACAGCTTCTGGACCTGGCGCCACGCGATGTACGCGTTCCTCGAGCGCCTCGATCCGGACGGATTCGAGGCGATCGCGGCGCAGGTGTATGTCGAGATGGCGAAGGCCGGCTACGGCGCCGTGGCGGAGTTCCACTACGTGCACCACGATCCGGCCGGGCGGCGCTACGCGGATGTCGCCGAGATGTCGAAGCGCGTGCTATCGGCCGCGCACCGCGTCGGGCTCCCGATGACGTTGCTGCCGGTGTTCTACGCGCACGGCGGCTTCAACGGCGCGCCGCCGTCCGCGGCGCAGCGCCGCTTCGTGACCGACGCCGACGCCTTCGCGCGCCTCGTCGAAGCGATCGCGCCGAACGCGCGTGCGAACGGCGCGGTTCTCGGCATCGCGCCGCACAGCCTTCGCGCGGTGACGCCGGAAGAGCTCGAGCGCGTCGTGGCCGCTTCACCGGCGATGCAGCCCGTGCACATCCACATCGCCGAGCAGACGCGCGAGGTCGAGGAATGCGTCGCGTGGTCGGGCAAGCGGCCGGTCGAATGGCTGCTCGCGCGCTGCGACGTGGACTCCCGCTGGTGCCTCGTGCACGCGACGCACATGGCCGAGCGAGAGATCCATGCACTCGCGGCGAGCGGCGCGAGCGCGGGCATCGCGCCCACGACCGAGGCGGATCTCGGCGACGGGACGTTCCCGGGCGTCGCGTTCAGCGGCGCGGGTGGGCGCTGGGGCGTCGGGAGCGACTCGAACGCGATCGTCGATCCGTTCGCGGAGCTTCGCCAGCTCGAGTATTCGCAACGGCTCTTCTGGCGCCGGCGCAACCTGATGCATCAGGGCTCCGATGCGCCGGTCGGCACCGCGATGTGGCTGGCGGCGGCCGCCGGAGGCGCGCAGGCCTGCGGGCGCAGGACCGGCGCGATCCGGGCGGGCGCAGCGGCCGACCTCGTCGTGCTCGACGGCGATGAGCCCGCGCTCGCCGGCCACGCCGGCGATACGCTGCTCGACGCGGCGATCTTCGGTCCCTGCCGCAAGCCGGTGCGCCACTCGATGCTCGGCGGCCGCTGGGTCGTCCGCGACGGGCATCATCCGGACGAGGAGGCCGTGCTGTCCGCTTTTCGCCGGACGATCGCGCGCGTCGTGGACGGCGCGGCGTGAGCGCAACGACGCATTTCGACCTGCTCCTCGCCGGGCTCGACCTCGCGACGCTCGACGGCGAAGGCTGGGGCACGATTCGCGACGGTGCGATCGGCGTCGTCGGCGAGACGATCGCGTGGGTGGGACGCGCGGACGCGCTGCCCGTGAACGCGAGCTGGACCGCGCGACGTGATTTCGACGGCGCGTGGGCGACGCCCGGCCTCGTCGACTGCCATACGCATCTCGTCTACGCGGGGAGCCGCGCGCGCGAATTCGAGCGCCGGCTGCAGGGAGCGAGCTACGAGGAGATCGCGCGCGAAGGCGGCGGGATCCTGTCGACGGTGCGTGCGACGCGCGCGGCCGATGCGGAGGCGCTCGCCGACGCGAGCCGGCCGCGACTCGCCGCGCTGGCCGCCGAAGGCGCAACGACCGTCGAGATCAAGTCGGGCTACGGTCTCGAGCGCGACACCGAGCTCCGCCAGCTCGCGGTCGCGCGGCGACTCGGCGCCGAGCTCGACGTCGACGTTCGCACGACGCTGCTCGCCGCGCATGCGGTGCCGCCCGAGTTCGCGGGACGCGCGGACGAATGGATCGACGTTGTCTGCGACGACATCGTTCCCGCGGCCGCGCGCGCGCGCCTCGCCGACGCGGTCGACGCGTTTTGCGAAACGATCGGCTTCACGCGCGCGCAGACGCGTCGCGTGTTCGACGCCGCGCGTGCGCACGGTCTGCCGGTCAAGCTCCATGCCGAGCAGCTGTCCGACCAGGACGGCGCCGCGCTCGCCGCCGAATACGAGGCGCTCTCGGCCGACCACCTGGAATGGCTGTCGCCGAGCGGCCTCGACGCGATGGCGGCGGCCGGCACGGTCGCGGTGTTGCTGCCGGGCGCGTACTATGCATTGCGAGAGACGCGGCTTCCGCCGATCGACGCACTGCGCGCGCGCGGCGTGCCCATGGCGGTCGCTACCGACTGCAATCCGGGCACGTCGCCCACCACGTCGCCGCTCCTGATGCTCAACATGGCCTGCACGCTGTTCCGGCTGACGCCGCAGGAAGCGCTCGCCGGCATGACGCATGTCGCCGCGCGCGCGCTGGGCCTCGCGGATCGCGGGCGCTTGCGCGCGGGGCTCCGCGCCGACGTGGCGATCTACGACGTCGACGAGCCGGCCGAGCTCGCGTGGCGCTTCGGCGCGAGCCCCTGCCTCGGCACGCTGCGCGGGGGCGTGCCGTACTTCCTGGCCGACGCGACGCCGGGCGGCGACCGCACCGGACGCGCTTCGCTCCGCCAGGGCCGGCGCCGCGGGGCGGCCTGACGGGACCGACATGACGCTCTTCGAGCTCCATCGCGGCGACTCGCCGCTGGTGATCGACGTCCCGCATGCAGGCGTCCACGTTCCGGCGCCGATCGCGTCGGGGATCGACGAGGCCGCGAGCGCGTTGCCCGACACCGATTGGCATGTACACCGGCTCTACGGGTTCGCGCGCGATGCCGGGGCGACGATGATGGTGGCGACGCACTCGCGCTACGTCGTCGATCTCAATCGCGATCCCGGCGGCGTCGCGCTGTACGAAGGCGCCGACAACAGCGAACTCGTGCCGACACGCACGTTCGACCAGGCGCCGATCTGGCGACCCGGGCATCTGCCGTCCGGCGAGGAGGTCGCGATGCGCACGCACACGTACTTCACGCCGTACCATGACGCGCTCGCCGCCGAGGTCGCGCGCGTGACGTCCCGGCATGGCCACGCGGTCGTCGTCGACGCGCATTCGATCCGTTCGCACGTGCCCCGCTTCTTCGCCGGCCGGCTGCCGGACCTGAACCTGGGGACCGCCGACGGCGCGAGCGCCGCGCCGGAGCTCGCGCTCGTCGCGGCCGGCATCGTCGCCTCCGATCGGCGCTTCACGTCGGTCGTGAACGGCCGGTTCAAGGGCGGATGGATCACGCGCCACTACGGGCGCCCAAGCGAAGGCGTCCACGCGTTGCAGCTCGAGATCGCGCAAAGCGCGTACATGGACGAGTCGCCGCCCTGGCCGTGGGACGAAGCGCGTGCGGCTCCGCTCGCGGCCGTGCTGCAACGCCTCGTCGCGACGCTGTCGGCTTGGATTCCGGAGCGAGGCGCGTGAAGCGGCTCTACAGCGCGGGTGCGCGCTTCGACGCATGGCTGCTGCGCGACCGGCTGCTGCACGCGGGCATCGACGCGCACGTGTTCAACCAGCATATGCAATCGATCGTCGGCGACGTTCCGCCCGACGTGGCGAGCCCGCAAGTGTGGGTCGACGACGAGGATTTCGCGCGCGCGCAACAGGTGCTCGAAGCGTTCCGCGTCGAGCGCGAGCGCGTCGGCACGCTCGTGTGCGGCCGCTGCGGCGAGGAGAGCCCGGCGACGTTCGAGCTCTGCTGGAAGTGCGGCGGCGCGCTCTAGGGAAGCTCTGCGTAACCTCAAGGCGCGCGCGGACTCGCATGCACGAACTTCTCGAACCCCCGAGTTGGCGTTCGCTCGTCCGCCCTGCGGGACGCGCCGGGCGGGCGGCTGGCGTCGTT
>JBDTNO010000195.1:0-6404 GCA_039933715.1 Betaproteobacteria bacterium | reverse complement strand
GCGAGCTTGGCGCCGTGCTGCGGCAGCGTCTCGTCGTGGAACTCGCGCGCCTTGTCCGGATCGAGGCCGAGGTTGAACTGGTCCTCCCAGCGGAACTCGAAGCGCGCCTTCGACAGCGCGTTGTCGCGGATCTGCGCGCCCGGGTGTCCCTTGGCGAGGTCGGCCGCGTGCGCGGCGATCTTGTACGCGATGATGCCGTCCTTGACGTCGGCCTTGTTCGGCAGGCCGAGATGCTCCTTCGGCGTGACGTAGCAGAGCATCGCGGTGCCGTACCAGCCGATCATCGCCGCGCCGATCGCGCTCGTGATGTGGTCGTACCCGGGAGCGATGTCGGTGGTGAGCGGACCCAGCGTGTAGAACGGCGCCTCGCCGCAGAGCCGAAGCTGCTCGTCCATGTTGTGCTTGATCAGGTGCATCGGCACGTGCCCCGGCCCTTCGATCATCGTCTGCACGTCGTGCTTCCACGCGACCTGCGTGAGCTCGCCGAGCGTCGCGAGCTCGGCCATCTGCGCCTCGTCGTTCGCGTCGTAGCCCGACCCCGGGCGCAACCCGTCGCCGAGCGAGAACGAGACGTCGTACGCCTTCATGATCTCGCAGATGTCCTCGAAGCGCGTGTAGAGGAAGCTCTCCCGGTGGTGCGCGAGGCACCACTTCGCCATGATCGAGCCGCCCCGCGACACGATGCCCGTCATGCGCTTCGCCGTCATCGGGATGTAGCGCAACAGCACGCCGGCGTGGATCGTGAAGTAGTCGACGCCCTGCTCGGCCTGCTCGATCAGCGTGTCGCGGTAGATCTCCCAGGTGAGATCCTCGGCCTTCCCGTCGACTTTCTCGAGCGCCTGGTAGATCGGCACCGTGCCGATCGGCACCGGCGAGTTGCGCACGATCCATTCGCGCGTCTCGTGGATGTTCTTGCCGGTCGAGAGGTCCATCACGGTGTCGGCGCCCCAGCGCGTCGACCAGGTCATCTTCTCGACCTCCTCGCCGATCGACGACGAAACGGCGGAGTTGCCGATGTTCGCGTTGATTTTCACGAGGAAGTTGCGGCCGATGATCATCGGCTCGGATTCGGGGTGGTTGATGTTGCACGGGATGATCGCGCGGCCGCGCGCGACCTCGTCGCGCACGAACTCCGGCGTGATGACGTCCGGGATCGACGCGCCAAAGCTCTGCCCCGCATGCTGGCGCGTGACGATCGCCGGCAACCTGCGCAGCATCTCCTCGCGCTTCAGGTTCTCGCGGATCGCGATGAACTCCATCTCGGGCGTCACGATGCCGCCGCGCGCGTAATGCATCTGCGAGACGTTGGCGCCCGCCTTCGCGCGGCGCGGCTTGCGATGAAGGTCGAAGCGCAGGCCGGCGAGCGCGGGGTCCGCGAGGCGGGCGCGCCCGAACGACGACGTCGGTCCCTCGAGCTCGACCGTGTCGCCCCGCTCGCCGATCCACGGCGCGCGCAACGCCGCGAGGCCGCGGCGGATGTCGATGCGCGCGTCCGGATCGGTGTACGGTCCCGACGTGTCGTAGACGACGATCGCCGGGTTCTTCTCGGCGCCGAACGTCGCGGGCGTGTCGGCCTGCTCGATCTCGCGCATCGGCACGCGGAGGTCCGCGCGCGATCCTTCCACGTGGATCTTGCGCGACGCGGGCAGCGGCGCGACGGCGGCGGCATCGACGTGCGCGTCGCGGGCGTAGAACTGGTCGTTGGCGTTCAATCGTGTCTCCTCGCGGGGAACGCCTGGCGGCGCGGAGAAGCGATGGGCCCGGAACCGGGCCACGCTTCCCTACGCCGGCATTACCCGGATCAGGTTCATGAGGGTCTGTCTCACCCGTCCCCGCCTCGAAACGAAGCGGCGGACAGGACCCCTAGCGCATGCCGCGACGATACGCCGATCCCCGACCCGGGACAACCGGCTCGCGTCCGCCGGTGCCACAATCCACGACGATGAGCGAACGACCGTCGTCCTGCGCCGACTGTGCCGCCGCGCTGCCCGTCGCGGCCCGCTTTTGCCCGGCGTGCGGCGCGCGCGTCTCCGCCGCGACACCGGCCGGCGAGCGGCGCACGGTCGCGATCCTGTTCGCGGACCTGGCCGGATTCACGAAGCTCACGTCCGAGGTCGACGCGGAGGAAGTGCACGGGCTGCTCGGGCGGTTCTTCGAGCGGGTCGACGGCGCGATCGCACGCTGCGGCGGCGCCGTCGACAAGCACATCGGCGACGCGACGATGGCGGTGTTCGGCGCGCCGGTCGCGCACGGCAACGACGTCGAGCGCGCCGTGCGCGCGGCATGCGAGATCCACGACGCGATGGCGGCGCTCTCGGCCGAGGTCGGCAAGCCGCTGGCCGCGCACATCGGAATCGCGAGCGGCGAGGTCGTCGCGGCGTCGAGCGGCAGCGCCGTGCGCGCCGACTACACGGTGATCGGCGACGCGGTCAACCTGGCGTCGCGTCTGGAGGACATGGCGGGGCTCGGCGAGACGATCGTGTCCGACGACGTGCGCGTCGCGCTCGGATCGCGCCTCGACGCCGAGTCGCGCGGCAGCGTCGCGGTGCGCGGATTCGCCCGCGAGGTGCCGGTGTGGCGCGTGCGCGCGCTCCGCGCGCCCGAAGCCGAGCGGCGCCGGCTGGTCGGGCGCGCACGCGAACTCGCGCGATTCGAGGCCGCGCTCGACGCGCTGGCCGCCACGGGTCGCGGGTGCGCGGTCGCGCTGCGCGGTGACGCGGGCGTGGGCAAGACGCGACTGGCGCAGGCGCTGCTCGAGCGCGCTGCGGCGCGTGGCCTCGAGCGGCACCAGGCGGCGGTGCTGGATTTCGGCGCGGCGGCCGGTCGCGATGCCGCGGCGCTGATCGCGCGCTCGCTCCTCGACGTCGCTGCGAATGCCCCGGCTTCCGCATGCCGCGAAGCGCTGGAGCGTGCGATCGCCGCGCGCGGCCTCCCCGCCGAGCACGAGCCGTTCGTCGCCGACCTCCTCGGCCTCGCCCAGCGTCCGGGTAGCCGCTACGACGCGATGGACCACGCGGCGCGCGCCCGCGGTCGCATCGACGCGATCGTCGCGCTCGCGGTCGCGGGTGCGCGCGAGCGACCTCTCGCGCTGCTGGTCGAGGACGTGCACTGGGCGCCCCCGCCGCTGGTCGAGGCGCTGTCCGCGCTGGGCGAGGCGACGCGCGGGCATCCGCTCCTGTTCGTCGTCACGACGCGGCGCGACGGCGATCCGCTGGCGTCGATCCGGGAGAGCGCGATCGAGACGATCGACCTCGCGCCGTTGTCGACCGACGAGTCGCTCGAGCTCGCGCAGGCGTTCCTCGTCGCGCGGCCCGACGTCGCACGTCGCTGCGTCGAGCGCGCGCAAGGCAACCCGCTGTTCCTGACCCAGCTCCTGCAAAGCGGCGCCGACGACGGCGCCATCCCGGGAACGATCCGCAACGTGCTGCTGGCGCGCCTCGACCGCCTGCCCGCGGCGGAGCGCGCGGCGTTGCAGGCGGCGTCGGTGGCCGGCCAGCGCTTCGCACCTGCGCTGGTCGCGCACCTGGGCGGAGTGCCTGTCGCGCTCGACGAGGCGCGGAGCCGGGGTCTCGTGCATCCGGACGGCGACGAGCTCGTGTTTTCGCACGCTTTGATTCGCGACGCGGCCTACGCCTCGCTGCTGCACAGCGCGCGCCGCGAACTGCACGCTCGCGCCGCCGAATGGTACGCGCCGCGCGACACTGTTCTGCGGGCGGAGCACCTGGAGCGCGCCGAGGACCCGCGTGCGGCCCAGGCGCTCCTCGAGGCGTCGACGACGATGGCGGGGCGTTTGCGCCCGGATCTGGCGCTGTCGCTCGCGCAGCGAGGCGCTGCGATCGCCGACGGCACGGTCGCGCACGCCTTGTGGCGGCAGGCCGGCGAGCTCGCCCGCGATCTCGGCCACGCGGGCGCGGCGGTCGACGCGTTCACGCACGCGGTCGCGCTCGCAGCCGACGAGCGTGACCGCTGCATCGCGCAGGTCGACCTGGCGTCGGCTTACCGGCTGTCGAGCGCGATGAAGGAGGGCTTCGCGACGCTCGACGAGGCTGCGCCGGTCGCCGAGCGCCTCGGGCTCACGCGCGAGCGCGCCCGCATCGCTTACCTGCGCGGCAGCCTGCACTTCGCGCGCGGCGAGCGCGAGCGTTGTGAAGACCAGCACCGGCAGGCGCTTGCGTTCGCGCACGAAGCCGGCGACGACGCGTGCGAAGCGCAGGCGTCGTCGGGGCTCGCGGACGCGATGTACGCGAGCGGCCGGCTGATCTCGGCGCAGGCGGCGTTCGAGCGCTGCGTCGCGCTGTGCGAGCGGCGCGGGGACGCGCGGTTCGCGCTGATGAACCGACTGATGTGTGCGCTGATTGACCACTACCGCGGCCGGGCTGAACCGGCGCTCGAGTGCATGGAGGCCGTGCGTGCCGAGGCACGGGAGATCGGCCACCGTGTCGCCGAGGTGATGGCGGACGAGTGCGCGGCGATGGTGCTCTCGGCCACCGGACGCGACGAGGACGCACTGCCGGTGATCGAGCGCAGCCTCGCGCTGGCGCGCGCGATCGCCTCGCGCCGCTTCGTCGCGTTCGACCTCGACCTGCTAGGGCGCGTCGAGACCGGGCTCGGGCGGCGCGACGCGGCGCGGGCGCACCTGGCGGAGGCCTGGTCGGTGCTGCAGGACGTGGGCGTCGGACTCGCGGGGCCGATGGTCCTGGCGGCCCAGGCGCGCCTCGCCGGCGACGACGCCGAGCGGCGCGAGCTGCTCGCGCGCGGCGAGTCGATGCTCGGCCCCGACGCAATTTCGCACAATCACTACTGGTACCGGATGGACGCGATCGACGCGTCGCTCGACGCGGGCGAACTTGACGAGGCGAGGCGCCACGCCGACGAGCTCGAGCGCTACATGGCGGACGAGCCGACCGCGTGGGGCGCGTTCATCGTCGCGCGCGCCCGCGCGGTGGTCGCCGCGCGCCGCGGGACCGCCACGCCGGCGCTGTTCGACGCGCTGCGCCGGCGCGCGGACGAGTTCGGCTACGTCGGCGTGCTGCCGGCGATGCCGGGCTGAGCGCCTCAGCGGCCGGGCTTGCTCCGCCGCTCCGGCAGGTCGGCGTGCCGCGCGACGAGCATCAACGCGCCGATCACGATCAGCAGGATCGGGATCAGGAGGCTCCAGCGGAGCCGGTATTGGTCGTGCAGCCACCACATGACGCCCATCGTGATGAGCATGGGTCCCAGCACGACCGAGGATTTGGTGAAGCCGTCCAGCGCGAGCACCAGCACGCCGGCGGCGATCAGCGCGATCGCCGTGACCGCGTCGACGTCGGGGAACCAGCCGAAATACCAGACGAGCCCGATCGCGCCTACGACGATCAGCGTGATGGGCAGGGCGGCGTTGCGCATGGGTGGTTGCTCCGTCGTCGGTGAAATGCGATGCGGGATGGCAATCCGGCGCCGGGGCTCAGCGCTCCGGTCCGGAGCCGCTCCACAACGCGTGGAAATGATGCACGGGTCCGTGCCCTTTGCCGACGTCGAGGCGATCGGCCGCCTCGAGCGCGGCGACCAGATAATCCTTCGCGCGACGCACCGCGGCCGGAACGTCGGGCTCGACCGGCAGCAACGCGGCGATCGCGGCCGAAAGCGTGCAGCCCGTTCCATGCGTGTTCCTCGTGTCGATGCGCTTCGACGCGAGCTCGATCATGCGATCGCCGTCGGTCACGAGGTCGATCGCGTCGCCTCCCGGGAGGTGACCGCCCTTCAGGACGACCCAGCGCGATCCCGCGTGCGTCATGCGCTCGCGCAGGCGCCCGGCGGCGCGGCTCATTTCCTTCAGCGTTTCCGGTCCACGCTGGCCGAGCAGCACGCCCGCCTCGGGGAGATTGGGCGTTAGCACCGTGGCGCAGGGGAGCAGCATTTCGACGAGCGCGCCGACCGCGCTCGATTCCAGCAACGCGTCGCCGCTCTTCGCGACCATCACCGGGTCCAGCACGACGTGCGGCGGTTTCCAGCGCATCAGCCCCTCGGCGACCGCGCGGATCACCGGCGCCTGTCCGAGCATGCCGATCTTCACCGCGTCGATGCGCACGTCGGCGAACAGCGTGTCGATCTGCTCGCGCACGAACGCCGGAGGGATCGCGAAGACGCCGGTCACCGCGCGCGTGTTCTGCGCGGTGAGCGCGGCGATGACCGCGCACGCGTACCCGTTCAGCGCGCTGATCGTCTTGACGTCGGCGAGCACGCCCGCACCGCCGGACGGGTCGACGCCGGCGATGGTCAGCACGTTCGGAATCCGCGGGCGGCTCATCCTGTCTCCGGCTCCATTCTAGGGCTTCGGCGCCGGTCGCCCGTCTAGGGAAGCTCTGCGTACCCTCACGGCGCGCGCGGACTCGCATGCACGAACTTCTCGAACCCCCGACTTGGCG
>JBDTNO010000194.1:0-6582 GCA_039933715.1 Betaproteobacteria bacterium | reverse complement strand
CGCCTTCGGCGGTCGAGCGGAACAGCGCGGCGACGTCGTTCTGGCCCTCGATGTCCGCCTTGTTGGCGAAATAGAGGTAACGGCGGTTCGCCTGCGACTCGCCGGCGAACGCGGCCTTGAGGTTGTCGTGGGTCCTGGTTCCTTTCAACGGCTTCATCGGAGATTCTCCTGTGGTGACTTCCATTCCGCGTCGCCCGCCCGCGCCGCGCAGGTCGCACGGCCCGTCGATCCTCGAGTGGCCGCGCGTCCCCCGGTTCGATGCTACGCGCCGCATCCAGCCCCGTCCAATGGATCGGATCAATGTCCCCGATAACTTTTGCCTAAATCGATCCGCGGCGGGACGCCCGACGCCGCGCTAGACTCGGCGGGGTCCCGGAGGTGCGGCCCGCCCGCGAAAGGAATGCATGAAGCTCGACGATTCTGCGCTCGATACGCTGTTCCGCGACGCGCACACGGTGAACGGCTTCGACAGCCGCCCGGTGAGCGACGCGACGCTGCACGCGCTCTACGATCTTCTCAAGTGGGCGCCGACGACCGCGAACTCGAACCCCGCCCGCTTCGTGTTCGTGCGCTCGCCGGAGGCGAAGGCGAAGCTCGGGCCCGCGCTGTCGGCGGGCAACCACGACAAGACCATGGCGACGCCGTGCACGGCCATCGTCGCCTACGACCTGGCGTTCCACGAGGAGCTCCCGCGCCTGTTCCCGCACACCGACGCGCGCAGCTGGTTCGCCGGCCGCCCCGACCACATCCAGGTGAGCGCGTTTCGCAACGGCACGTTGCAGGGCGCCTACCTGATCCTCGCCGCGCGGGCGCTGGGGCTCGATTGCGGGCCGATGTCCGGATTCGACAACGCGAAGGTCGACGCCGCGTTCTTCGCCGGCACGACCATCCGCTCGAATTTCCTCGTCAACCTCGGCCACGGCGACCTGTCGACCGTGCGGGCGCGCAATCCGCGGCTCGCGTTCGACGAAGCGTGCCGGATCGCATAGTGGCGCGCCTCGAGCCGGCGCAGCAAATCCGGCCCGCGCTCTCGCCTGTGCCATGCTACGCGCCCATGCGCCCGATCGAGCCCGCGTCGCGCACGCCGGCGTCTTCCTTGCTCCGTTCGCCGTCCTGCTTGCGCCATGGCCGCCGCGGCGCTCGCCTTCGAGCGATCCTCGCGTCGACGCTTCGCGTCGCCGTTCTCGCGCTGGCCGCATGCCTCGCTCCCGTCGACGCGCTCGCGGCGGACAAGACGCTGCGTCTCCAGATGCTCTCCGACGTCGAATCCCTCGATCCGGCGCGCGCGGGCAGCTTGTCGTCGCTGAACACGGTGGCTCCGCTCTACCACCAGCTGCTGACCTACGACTACCTCGCGCGGCCCGTGCGGATGATTCCCTACGCCGCCGAGGCGCTCCCGACGATCTCCGCCGACCGGCGCAGCTACACGTTGCGCATCCGCCCCGGCCTGTTGTTCGCACCGCATCCGGCGTTCGGCGGCAAGCCGCGCGAGCTCGTCGCGCAGGATTTCGTCTACAGCGTGCAGCGGCTCGCCGACCCGGCGTCGATCTCGATGAGCTTCGCGCAGTTCGAAGGATTGATCGAGGGACTCGACGATCTCGTCGCCGCGGCGCGCCGCGAGAAGCGCGGCCTCGACTACGCGGCCCCGATCGCGGGGCTGAATGCGAAGGACGCGCGCACGCTCGAGATTCGCCTTACGAGACCCGACCCGACGTTCGTCTACGCGCTCGCCTACGCGGGATGGAGCGCGGTGCCGCGCGAGGTCGTCGAAGCGGAAGGCGCGGAGTTCGCGCGCCGGCCGATCGGCAGCGGCCCTTATCTCGTCGAGCGGTTCCAGCCCGGGACGCGGCTTTCGCTGGTTCGCAATCCGTCGTTCAAGCGCCTGCCGTGGACCGCGTACGCACCCGGCGCGAAGCCGGACGACCCGGTGGTCCGGACGATGCGCAACGTCATGGTGCCCGCCGTCGATCGCATCGAGATGACGCGCATCCCCGAGGCTTCGACCGCAGTGCTGGCCCTCCAGCGCGGCGAGCTCGACTTCATCGCGTTCGCGCAGCCGCCGGTCGCGTTCGACGGCACCGAGCTCAAGCCGGCGCTCAAGGCCGCGGGCATCCGGGCGGCGCGCGCCCGCGCGCAGGGCTTCTTGCTATTGATGTTCAACATGCGCGACCCGGTCGTCGGCGGCTTCGAGCCGGCGAAGGTCGCGTTGCGGCGCGCGATCGCGATGTCGTTCGACGACGCCGCATGGATGCGCACGTTCGACCAGGGGCTCGCGTTTCCGCAGCAGCACCTGATCGGCCCGGACGTCGTCGGCTACGACGCGGCCTATCGCAATCCGAACGGCTTCGACCCGGCAACCGCCAACGCGCTCCTCGATCGGTTCGGCTACCGGCGCGACGCCGACGGGTTGCGCACGACGCCGGACGGCAAGCCGCTGGTGATCCGGCAGATCGTCAACACGACGTCGACCGGGCGCCTCGTCTCCGAGTTCATGAAACGCGGATTTGACCGCATCGGCGTGCGCATCGCGTTCGACGCGATCCAGCCCGCGGATCGCCTGAAGCGCATGTTCGCGTGCAAGCACCAGCTGACGACGATGGATTTCGGCGGAGGCGCGCCGGACGGAGTGTCGGCGATGGAGAATTTCTACAGCAAGCACGTCGGCACGGTGAACCTGGCGTGCTACGCATCGCCCGACTACGACGCGGTGTTCGAGAAGGTGCGAACGATGGATGCCGGCGCCGAGCGCGCGCCGCTGTTCCGCCGCCTGACCGACCTCATCGACGCCCACGCGCCGTCACGCGTGCTTCCGCTCGCCGACGACATCTACCTGATGGCGCCGGGCGTCCTCGGATTCGTGCCGCACCCGTACCTGAGCCTGCCCTACCAGCTGCTCGACGTCGGCGATCGCTAGGCCCGGCGTTGAGGTCACGACCGGGCGGAACGCGTCAGATCCCCGCGTACCACTGGTAGCCCTGGTCCTCCCAGTAGCCGCCCTGACCGCCGCGGATCGCGGCGAAGCTCTCGACGAGCTCGAGGCGCATCACGTATTTCGCGTGCTTGTAGCCGAGCTGGCGCTCGACGCGCAGCCGCAGCGGCGCGCCGTTCGCGACCGGTAGCGGCGCATCGTTGAGCTCGTACGCGAGGATCGTCTGCTCGTGGTTCGCGTCGTCGAGGTCGATGCTCTCGTAGTAGAGGTCGCTTCCGTCGGACTCCATCGGATCCGCGCAATGGAACACGACGTAGCGCGCGTTCGCGAGCGGCGCCACCGCGCGAAGGATCGCGGACAACCGCGCTCCGCGCCACTTGGCGATCGCGCTCCATCCTTCGACGCAGTCGTGGCGCGTGATCTGGGTGCGCGACGGTAGCGCGCGGAGCTCGTCGAGCGTGAACGCGCGCGGCGTCGCTGCGAGCCCGCCCACTTCCAGCCGGTAGCCGGCGAACCCGGCGCCGGCCAGCGCGCGGTACGCGTCGGAGTCGGGCGCGCTCGTGCCGTTGCTGCGGAACGTCGGCGACAGGTCGGCGGCCGTGAATTCCTGCGCCATCGCTCGCCGGCCGACGAGCTTCGCCATGCGCTCGTTCAGCGGCTGCGCGAGCTCCAGCACTTTCGGGAACCACTCGGTGGCCGAGAGCTTGTTGCAGCCGGCCAGCACCGCCGCGGCTGCGGCGCCGAGCGCGCGCGCGAGGAACTTCCGCCGCGTGGAACGCTCAGCGCGGTGCATCGGGACCCTCCTCCGCCGAAGCGTCGATGCGGTAGCGTCCGCTGATCATCGAGCGCAGGTTGTTCCACAGGCCGGTAACGATGACCTGGAATACGTGGATCGCGACGAACGCGACGATCAGCCACGCGCACGCGAAATGGATCGTGCGTGCCGCTTGGCGCCCGCCGAAGAGGTCGACCCAGCCAGGCCACACGCCGTCGAGCCACGGCGACATCGCGAGGCCCATCAGCACGGTGAGCGGCAGGATCACGAAGACGATCGCGAGGTAGGCGATCTTCTGCAGCACGTTGTAGCGCGTCGCCGCCTCGCCGTGCGCGTGCCGGAACCGGAGGTGATCGCGGATCGACGCGCCGATCCCGGCGAGGTCACCGCGCGTGGGGAGCACATCGCGCGTGAAATGGCGACTCGCGAGCCCATACGCGAGGTACGCGAGCCCGTTCAGCACGAGCACCCAGGCGAAGAAGAAGTGCCAGGCGCGCGACATCGACAGCCACAGGTTGTCGGGGATCGTGATCCACCAGGGGAAGCCGCGCGCCGACCACTCGCCATCGCGGTCGCGTGAAGCGCCGAGCACGCCGGTCGTGTCGAACGTCGCCGACCCGATCGTCGTCGTGCCACGAAGCTCATCCGCGCCGGTCACCCGCGCGTCGACGGCGACGAGCGGCGGGCGGCCGTCGTACGACGAGTGGCCCCAGTACAGCGCGGGATGCGCGTTGAAGATGCCGAGGCCGCTCATCAAGAGGATCGTGAGCGCGACGACGTTGATCCAATGCGTGATGCGGACCAGCGCGGCATGGCGCCGGTAGTCGTGGCTGCCGGCCGATGCGGTCACCGTACTCGCAGGTCTGGACATCGCTCGCGTCCTCCTCGACCCGAACACTCTAGCATCGCGCGACGACGCCGTCAGTCGAGCGCGATCTCGGCGAGCGGCACGCCGACGAGCGCTGCGAGCGCCTCGACGACGAGCGCGTGATCCTCGCGCTGGGGAAGCCCCGAGACGGTGACCGCGCCGATCGCGCCGCAGCCGGCGACGACGATCGGAAAGGCCCCGCCGTCGAGCGCGTAGTCGCGTGCCGCGAGCCCCATCCGCTCGGCGATCGTCCGGCCGTCGACCTTCGGCGCGAGCCCGGCGCCGTAGCTGCTTCGAGCCAGCAGCTCGACCGTGTTGCGCTTGCGCCGCACCCAGTCCGCGTTCGACGGCCTCGAGCCGGCCATCGCATGGAAGAACGCGGTGCGCCGCGCGATCCGCACCTCGATGGCGAGCGCCGCGCCGCGCGCCTCGGCCAGCGCCTTCAGGCGTTCACCGAGCGTCCACGCGGTGTCGGGGCCGAAACGCGGGAACGACAGCCGCTTCTCCTGAAGCGTGATTCGGTCGAAGTCGTCTGACATGGGGGCGATCGGGGCGTCGGGAAGTCCGATGGTACCAACCGTTGCGGGGCGGCGACGCCGCAGCCCATCAGCGGGTGGTTCCCAGCAGCCAGAGCGCCACGTTGATCGTGACGAACGATGCAACGGTCGTGACGAGCAGCGCGGCCGCGCACAGGCCTTCGAGCCTGTACCGCTGCGCGAGGATCGGATAGACCGACACCATCGGCATGGCCGCGAAGGCGATGCAGGCGATGCGCAGCGTCGGATCGACGCGCGGGAGCAGCGCGAGGATCCCGGCAACGGCGAGCGGATGCGCGACCAGCTTGCCGAGCGCGATCGCGATCACGTCGCGCGCCAGGCTGCGCACCTCGAGGCCGACGAGCGTGCCGCCGATCACGAACAGCGCGACCGCGGTGGAGGCCTGCGCGAAAAGGTCGATGCTGCGCGTGATCGGCTGCGGCAGGCGCACGCCCGCGAACGCGACCGCGAATCCGGCCACGATCGCGAGGACGATCGGGTTGAACGCGACCCGTCCGAGCGAATGCGCGAGCACCCGGTGCCAGCGCCGGCCTCCGCCCGCGCCGCTTTCGGCGAGCGCCAGCACGAGCGGCAGGACCAGCAGGTTGTCGACGAGAAGCGACAGGCCCAGCGCCACGGCCGCGGGCGGCCCGAGGAACTGCAGCACGATCGGGTAGCCCACGAACGCGAGGTTCGGGAAGCCCATTCCCATGCCAACGAACGCGCTCGTCGGAGCGTCGCGCCCGCGCACGAATCGCTGCCACGCGTACGCGCCGAGCACGATGACCAGCGCGCCTCCCGCGTAGGCCGCGACATAGCCGCCGTCGAGGATGTCGCGCACCTCCCGCTGCGCGAGCGCGTTGAACAAGAGCGCGGGCAGCGCGAACGCGAGCACGAAACGCCCGAGAACGCGCAGCTCGTCGGCGGCGAAGATCCGGCGTCGCGACGCCGCATAGCCGATCGCGATGATCAGGTAGATCGGGCCGGTGATCGCGAGGACGTCGAGCATCCAGGTCGCTCGGGATGCGGAGCGGTTCGTCGCCGGTTCATTTCGCCGGCGCGAAGTTCCGCGCCTGCGCGTCGGCGTGAATTGCGCGCGCCGCTAGTCGATCCGCTCGTACGCGGGCAGCGTCAGGAATTCGACGAACGTGTCGTTGTCGACGAGATCCTCGAAGATCCCCGCCGCCTCGTCGTAGCGGCCCTCGCCGAACGCCTCGGCGAGCAGCTCCCGGATCTTCGCCATCTCCTCGGGGATCATCGCGGCGACCATGGCCCTGGTCACCTTGCGGCCGTCGTCGAGCTTCCCCTTCGGCGATCGGATCCACTGCCACACCTGCGAGCGCGAGATCTCGGCGGTCGCCGCGTCTTCCATCAGGTTGTAGATCGGCACGGCCCCCTGCCCCGCGAGCCACGCACCGATGTACTGGATCGCGACGTTGATGTTGAGGCGCAGGCCCTTCTCGGTGATCGGCTG
>JBDTNO010000193.1:0-6641 GCA_039933715.1 Betaproteobacteria bacterium | reverse complement strand
GTGAAGTCGGGATCGAGGTTGTCCATCTGCGGCACGACGCCGACGCGGATGCGCGCTTCGCGCGCGGCCTTCGGTACCGGCTCGCCGACGAGCTCGATCGTCCCGGCGTCGGGATCGACGAGGCCGAGGCAGCAACGCAGCGTCGTCGTCTTGCCCGCGCCGTTCGGGCCCAGCAGTCCGAAGCATTCGCCGCGGCGGATCTCGAACGACAGCCCGCGCACGACCTCGTTGCCGTCGTACCGCTTGACGAGCCCCTGGACCGACACGACGCGCTCACGCTCGCCGCGCGCGCGTCCGGGGAGCACCCGCTCGACGATCGATTCCATCACGCCGTCTCCGCGGGCACGTCGTGCCACAGGCCGATCACCGTGTCGCGCAGCCGCGGCAGCCGACCGTGGAAGAAGTGCGTGCAGCCCGGGAACACGACGACCGGCAGTTCCTGCGGTCGCGCCCAGTCGAACACGTCGGCGAGCGGGACGATCTCGTCCTCCTCGCCGTGGATGACGATCGTGTCGGACGGAACCGCCGCGACTTCGAATCGATTGACGGCGGGCCCGACGAGCACGAGGCGCTCGGCCTCGACGCGTTGCGCGACCCTGGTCTGCACATGGCATCCGAACGAAAAGCCGGCGAGCGCGACCGGCAACGTCGTGCCGAAGCGCGTGCGCGCGTGGGCGAGCGCCGCCAGCGCGTCGTCGGTCTCGCCTTCGCCTTCGTCGAACATGCCCTGCGATCTCCCCACGCCGCGAAAGTTGAAGCGCACGGCGACGTAGCCGAGCGCGTGGAATGCCTTCGCGAGCGTCTGCGCCACCTTGTTGTCCAGCGTCCCGCCCTGTTGCGGATGCGGATGCGCGACGAGCGCGATCCCCCGGGGCGTTCCAGACGGCGCGTTGATCGCGAGCTCGAGCGAACCGGCCGGCCCGTCGATCACCACGCTCTCGGTCGTCGAAACGAAGCTCAGCACGGTTGCACGCGACGCATCGCCGGGGCGGCAGCGTCCGAAACGCGGCGTCAGATGCGCAGCCGCTCGACCACCTCGCCGTTCACGACGTGCCGGTCGATGATCTCGTCGATGTCGGTGCGGTCGATGTACGTGTACCAGACGCCCTCCGGATACACGACGACGCAGGGGCCCTCCTCGCATCGGTCGAGGCAACCCGCCTTGTTGACGCGCACCTTCCCTTCGCCGGCGAGCCCGAGCGCCTTGACGCGGCCCTTCGCATACTTCTGCATCTCGGCGGCGCCCGCGTTCGCGCAGCATTTTTCCGGCGGGTCGCGCTGGTTGAGGCAGAAAAAGACGTGGCGCTCGAAGTAGCTCATCGCTTGGGACCGATCGCAATCGAACATTGTATCCGCTCGCCCTTCGCGAGCTGCCGGTCAACGCGACTTTCGGGAGCCGGGGGCTGCGACCCGTCCGGCCCGACCCTACCGCGGCGACATTCCCTGGGGCGCGCCCCAGGCGGGACGTCCCGACAGCGCGAACAGCCATGCCGCGGCCGCGACCGGCCAGAGCAGGAGCGCCGTGTGCGTGAGGCCGTTGAAGTTGAGCAGGTGGCCGTAGCGCCAGTTGAAGAGCGTCAACGGCGCGCGCGCGGCGAGCAGGTCCGACGCGACGAGCGGCGTCATCAGCGACGACAGGAGCGCGATGCCGCACAGCGCGATCATCGCGGGACGCGGCAGCACGATCGCGGCGAGCAGCGCGAGCGCGCCGACCGCGATGCCGGTCGAGATGCCCGGCCTCAGCCATCCATCCCACGCGGCGGGCTTCAGCAACAGGATCGCCGCGAGACCCTTCAGCACCAGCGCTGCGCCGATCAGCAGCAGCACCGCGGCGCCGACGTGGCGGCGGTGGCGCACGAGCAGCGCGAGGAACAAGCCGACGCCGAGCACCTGGAACGCGCTCTCGGCCGCCTCGATCACGATCGCGGCCGCGTCGGACTCCGGCAGCGACGCCGCGAACACGCGCTCGGGCGCCGGGTCGAACGCGATCGCGAACAGCGGAATCGCCGGATTCAGCTGCGCCGCGAGCCAAAGCGCGAGCAGCACGAGGCCCACGTCGCCGAGCACGCCCGACAGGAACAGGTGGCGCCGCCATCGCGACAGCGTCGCGCGGGCTCCGGGTCGTCGCGCGATCGTCGCCGCGATCGACGCGCCGGCCAGCGCGCCGAGCGTATTCGACACGAGGTCCACGACGTTCGCGTCGCGCGGCGGAATCCACGCCTGCAGCGACTCGATCGCGAGCGACAGGGCGAAACCGGCCGCCGTGCCGATCGCGATACGGAGCGCCGGCGCTGCTCGCCGCGGGATCAGCGCGACGAACGCACCGAACGGGAGGTACGCGATCAGGTTCGCGATCACGTCGAAGCTCGGCGCGCGCACGCGTCCCGCCGAGAAGAGCCAGAAGGGCGCGTCGGCCGGCGGCGCGATCCAGTCGCCGAACGGTTGCAGGCTCGCGAAGACGATCGCGAGCGCGTAGACGCCTGCCAGCACGTGCGGCAGTCGCGTGCGCACGTCGCCGGCGTGCGTCTCCAACGATGCGCGCTGTGCATTCGCCGCGAGCCCCGCGCCGGCTCGAAGGCGCGCGTCGGCCGGCTCGGCGCCGGGCGAGTCGGGCTCGGCGTTCATGTCAGGGCAGGCCGGCCGGCGGCGCGAGCTGCTTGCGCATCGCAGTCAGGTCGTCGTGCTCGGAGAGCACGTCGAATCCGCGCGACGCGAACAGGGAAGCGGGGCCGTGGTAGTGGTCGGTCGGCGAGTCGCTGTCGCCCGCCTTGAACGGGAACGCGTCGACGATCGTCACGCCGCGCGCGGCGAGATCGGCGAGCGCGCCGTCGAGCAGCGCGGTCGCTACGCCCCGCCGGCGCCACGGCGGCGCAATGACGAAGCACACGATGACGGCGGCCTCGTGCGCGGGAATGTCGAGCGGCGTGGGCGCGATGCTCAGCCGCTCGAAGCAGTGCGGCAGCTTGTGGCGCGGCGCGGCATGCAGCCAGCCGACGGTTTCGTAGTGCGGCCCGAGGACGCCGCCGTCGTCCGGGTCGTTGCCCGCATCGCGCGCATCGCGAGCCTCGGGGGGGAAGCTCGCATCGCGAGCCTCGGGGGAGAACGCATCGTGCGCCCGACGGGCCGCCCCGAGGGCGCTGCCCCCCTCGGGGGGGAAGCTCGCATCGCGAGCCTCGGGGGGGAAAACCTGCACGCGAGCCAGGTACCCTTCGGCTTCGCCGCACGCGATTGAAGCGCCGGCGGCCACGCGGTTCTGCCCGGCCGTGAACGCTTTCCAGTCGAGCGCGCGCGGGATCCGGTAGAACTGGCAGTAGCAGCGCGCCCACTCGGCGTTGTCCGCGAATGCCGGGCCGCGCTCGTGATCGAAGAACGCGAGGTACGCGTCGCGCGTCGCCGGGGACAGGCGGTCGACCACGATCGGTGGCGTCTCCATGCGGAAATCATCGCACGGGCGCCGCCCGGTGTCAGAAGCCGGAACCGCGGGTCGAACCGGGTGTTCCTGGGGTGTCGCCCGTTCGACGCGGTTCGCGCGGAAAGCCGATCCCGACCCCGCAGTTCAGCGCGAAGCCCTGATCTCGGTCCAGAGCCGGTTTCGCAGGCGGCGCTGCGCCGGCGAGAGCTCGTTGAGCTGCTCGAGCTTCGCGGCGACCTCCTTCGGCGGGAACACCGCCGGCAGCGCCTTCAGCTCGGGCTTGATGTGCCGGGCCGCGTCGAGGTTCGGATTGCCCGAGCCGATCAGGTTGGTGAGCTCGGCCGAGTTCCTGCCGTCAAGCATGAAGTTGATGAACTGGTGCGCGAGGTCGGGCCGCGGCGCGCTTCTGTGGATCACCATGCTGTCGACCGCGAGCACCGCGCCCTCCTTCGGCACGCCCTGCAGGATCCGGAATTTGCGGCCCGCGGCCTGCGCGTCGAGGTTCGCCTGGAAGATGTCGTTCGAGTAGCCGTGCACGAGCCAGATGTTGCCGACCGTGAGCTCCTTGATGTACGACGACGCGTTGAACGCGGCCCAGTACGGCTTCGCCATCTTGATGAGGTCGGCGGCCTCGCGCCAGTGCTTCTCGTCGACGTCGTTCGCCGAATAGCCGAGGTATTTGAACGCCGCCGCGAAGAGCTCCGCCGAGCTGTCGAGCACCGTGACGCGTCCTTTCACCCTGGCGAGGAATTTCGGGTCGAAGATCACCGCCCAGGTGTCGGTCGGCAGCCCCAGCTCCTTCATCTTCTGGTCGTTGTAGCCGAGGATCGTCGTCGACATCGCGTACGGCGCCGAGTATTGGTTGCCCGGGTCCCACGGCGTGTCGAGATAGGCGGGGTCGACGTTCCTGAGGTTCGGGATCTTCGCCTTGTCGAGCGGCTGGAGCTGCCTGCCCTTGACCAGCGCCTCGACCGTGTTGCCGGTCGGCACCAGCACGTCGTAGCCCTTGGCGCCGGCGGCGAGCTTCGCGAGCAGCTCCTCGTTGTCCGAGTAGTAGGTCTGCACGACCTCGCATTTGCACGCCGCCTCGAACCGCTTGACGGTTTCGGGCGCGATGTAGTTGTTCCAGTTGTACAGGTGCAGGCGGTCGGCCGCGAGCACGGGGCCGGCGGCGGCCGCGGCGAAGGCGGCGAAAGCCGCGAGGAGGGCGAGGCGACGGGTCATGGGTTTTCCTGGTTCGTGCGCAGGAGGCTCGGGGAGAGGCGGGCCGCGACGACGATGAGCACCAACGTCAGCAGCATCAGGAGCGTTGACACCGCGTTGACCTCCGGCGTCACCGCGATCTTGATCATCGAGTAGATCTGCAGCGGCAGCGTCACGGTGCCAGCGCCCGCCGTGAAGAACGTGATGACGAAGTCGTCGATCGACAGCGTGAACGCCATCAGCGCGCCCGCGATCACGCCCGGCATGATGAGCGGCAGCGTGACGCGCAGGAACGCCTGCCACGGCGTCGCGCCGCAGTCGCGGGCCGCCTCGACGAGGCTCTCGTCCATGCCGGCGAGCCGCGCGCGCACGACGATCGCGACGAAGCCGATGCAGAACGCGATGTGGGCGAGGGCGACCGAGACGAGCCCGAGCGTGAGGTTCAGCAGCACGAAGAAGATCAGGAGCGCCACGCCCATCAGGATCTCCGGGATCGCGATCGGCGCGAACACGAGGAGTGGCAGCACGCGCATCCGGTAGCGGTGCATCGCCACGCCGGCCATCGTGCCGAGCACCGTCGACACGAGGCTCGCCACCAGCGCGATCGCGAGCGAGTTGACCGCCGCCCGGATCATCTCGTCGTCGTTAGCCAGCTTGCGGTACCAGTCGAGCGTGAAGCCGACCCATTCGGCATTGAGCCGCGAGTCGTTGAACGAGTAGACGACGACGATCGCCAGCGGCACGTACAGGAACGCGTACGCGACGAGCGCGGCGGCCCACAGCGCGACGCGGCCCTTACGCACGGGCCATCTCCCCGGAGCCTCGCCGGCCGATCCACGCGGCGAGGCCGGCGAGCGCGAGCGCGGCGAACGTCAGCACGATCGAGAGCGCGCTGCCGAACGGCCAGTCGCGCGTCTCGAGGAACTGCTGCTTGATCAGGTTCCCGATCAGGCTGTCGTTCGGGCCGCCGAGGATGTCGGGGATCGCGAAGATTCCGAGCGCCGGGATGAACACGAGCGCGCCGCCCGCGTAGACGCCCGGAAGCGACAGTGGGAACGTGATCCGCCAGAACCGTTGCCACGCGTTCGCGCCGAGGTCCTGCGCCGCGTCGAGCAGCGCGCGGTCGTGCTTCTCGAGGTTCGCGTAGAGCGGCAGCACCATGAACGGCAGGTGCACGTAGACGAGGCACACGAGCACCGCGAACGAGCTGAACAGCAACGGCACCGGCTCGACGCCGACGAGCGCGAGTGCGCCGTTGACCGCCTTCGCGAGCGCCGCGTTGGGCCCGAGGATGATCATCCACGCGTAGACGCGGATCAGGAAGTTGCTCCAGAACGGCAGGATGACGAGCAGCAGCAGGAGATCGCGGTATTTCCTCGGGCTTTGCGCGATCAGCGCGGCGAGCGGATAGGCGAGGACGAGGCAGGCGACCGTGGTGACGAGCGCGTAGACGACCGACTTCGCGAACACCTCGAGGTAGACGGCGTCCTCGACGAGCCGCGCCCAGCTCTCGACGTTGAGGTCGAGCGTGCCGTCCGCCGAGACGAGCGGCGCGAGACCGCCGAAGTCGCCCGGCGTGCGGAACGACGCCAGCACCATGATCAGCGTCGGGATCGCGAAGAACACGACGAGGTAGGCGAGCGGCGGCCCGCCGACCAGCCATCGGCCCCGGCGTTCGCCGCGCCGCGCTTCGCCCGTCGCCATCGTCAGTCCGCGATGAAGTGGCCGGCGCCGACGGCCCAGCTCATCTCGACCGCGTCGCCGACCTCGAAGAACTTGGCGCGACCGCTTTGCGAGTTCGCGAGCAGCGCCTCGACGCGCGCGCCGCCCGAGGTCTCGACCCGGTAGACGGTCACGTCACCCATGTAGAGCAGGTCGGCGACGTTCCCGCGTACGTGGTTGTCGGTGGACGTCCCCCCGACGCGAACTTCGTTCGCCTCCCCCCAGGGGGCGCCGCGCCCTTGGGGCGGCCCGGCGGGCGGTGTGATCCCCCCGATGCGAACTTCGTTCGCCTCCCCCCAGGGGG
>JBDTNO010000192.1:0-6784 GCA_039933715.1 Betaproteobacteria bacterium | reverse complement strand
CATTTGGCAACGGCTTCGCATTTGGCAACGGCTTCGCATTTGGCAACGGCTTCGCATTTGGCAACGGCTTCGCGTGGGCGACCGACTTCGACTGCGGCTGCGCGACGGCGGGCTTGCCGTGCGCCTTCACCGGGGGCTTCGCGACGGCGAGGCCGTGCGGTTTTTTCGCGACCGGCCTGGGCGCGGGCTTCCTCGGCGCGGGCTTCTTCGCGACCGGCTTGCGGGCGGCGTGCTTCTTCGCCGCCGGCTTGACCTTCCGGTGGGCGGACTTCGGCGCCGGCTTCCTGCGCGCCGGCTTCTTCGACTTCGCCGCGTGCTTCGACTTGGGGGACGACTTGCGGAGGGGCTTCTTGGCCATGGGCATCCTGACGGTGGCGACGTCACCGACCCGGGGGCGGTCCGGGACGGCGGGGCGCTGGCCTCTTGAGATGAGGACGGCGCAGGAAAACTTCAAATTTTATCATGCGGAGCGGGTCGTCCGCACGGCCGAAGAGCGGTTGCACGAGGGCCGGTTGGTCGAACGTTCGTCAAGCAGGAATCGCGCCGAAATGGTCGAAACCACCGGTCGAATGAGCCGGATCCCCCGGCACAGCGCGCTTCGAGGCATCCGGCCCTCCGGATCGACGGGAATGGGCGTGTTTTTCGCTCCGAAGCCGCCAAATGGCCGATCCGTGCGGGAAAAGGTTCATTCATCAGCCGCTTTACGATCCCGATCGGCCATGAAAACCGCGTCTGGATCGATGCTCATGACGTCGTTCCCTTGGCCGGAAGGCGCCCGGTTCCCAGCCGGCTCGCGATCAGCTCGCGCTGCTCGGCCGTAAGCTGGTCGAGCGGGAGCGCGGTCAGCAGCGTCAACCGACGCTGCTCGTCCTGTTCGCGCCAGCGTGCGACGCCTTCGCGCAACTGCGTTTCCGCCTCCTCGGGCGTCAGGCCCTGGTCCTCGGCGGTCGCGAGCGCGGCGACGATCGTCCCCTCGTGCTCGGACCCCTCGAACGCGTGGAGGACGCCCGGTGTCGTGACCGGCCCTCCGGACCGCGCGCAATGCTCGACCACCGCCGCGAGCGCAGCGGCGTCCGGCGTGTTCTCGCCGGTGGCGGGGATGTCGACGACGCGCACGATCGAAGGTTGGAGCAACACCGCCTGCAGAAGTTGCCGCGCGAGCGATGGCGCCCGGCGGACGGGAAGGCGTGATCCCGCGCGCGGACGGAATGCGGGATCGTGGCGCGCGGCCGCGTCGCGTCGGCGTTCCGGCGCGGCGTCGGACGATCGCGGACGCGACGGCGCCTGCACGATCGGCGCGATCTGCGCTTCGGACAATCCCGCGATCTCGGCGATGCGCCGCGTGATGAGCGCCGCGAGAACCGGCGCCCCGATCTGGCTCACGTACGGGCGTGCGGCGGCGACGACGGCCGCGCGGCCTTCGTCGCTCGTCGGCGGATGGCGCGCCGACAATTCGGCGACGAGGAAATCGGACAGCGGCATCGCATGCGCGAGCGCGTCCTCGAACGCGGCCCGGCCGCGCCGGCGCACGTAGTCGTCGGGATCCTCGCCGTCGGGCAGGAACAGGAAGCGCGCGTTCTTGCCGTCGGCGAGCACCGGGAGCGCGTTCTCGAGCGCGCGCCACGCCGCCTTGCGCCCGGCCGCGTCGCCGTCGAAGCAGAACACGACGTGGTCGGCGAGGCGGAAGAGCTTCTGCGCGTGCGTGTTCGTCGTCGACGTGCCGAGCGTCGCGACCGCATAGCCGACGCCGTGCTGCGCGAGCGCGACGACGTCCATGTAGCCTTCGACGACGACGACGCGCCCGGCGTCGCGGATCGCGTTTCGTGCGAGCCACAGCCCGTAGAGCTCGCGGCCCTTCGAGAAGAGCGGCGTCTCCGGCGAGTTCAGGTACTTGGGCTCGCCCTTGTCCAGCACGCGGCCGCCGAACCCGACGATGCGCCCGCGCGCGTCGTGGATCGGGAACATGATCCGGTCGCGGAAGCGGTCGTAGCGCTTGCCGCCGTCGCCCTTGACGACGAGCCCGGCGGTCTCGAGGCCGACGTCCTGGTAGTCGGGGAACACGCGCTCGAGCGACGTCCATTCGTCGGGCGCGTAGCCGATCGAGAATTGCGCGGCGATCGCGCCGGTGAGCCCGCGCGCCTTCAGGTACTCAATCGCGCGCGGCGCGTCCTTCAGCTGCGCACGGTAGAACTTCGCGGCGGCCGTCAATCGGTCGGTGAGGTCGTCGAGCGCCTTGCGATCCTCGCGCTCGCCCGGGCGCTCGACGCGCGGGACTTCGAGGCCCGCGTCGCGCGCGAGCTCCTCGACCGCGTCGGGGAACGACTTGCCGGCGTGCTCGATCAAAAAACCGATCGCGGTGCCGTGCGCGCCGCAGCCGAAGCAGTGATAGAACTGCTTGGTGGGCGAAACCGTGAACGAGGGCGTCTTCTCTCCGTGGAACGGGCAGCACGCCTGGTAGTTGGCGCCGGCCTTTTTCAGCGGCACGAAGCGGTCGATGACCTCGACGATGTCGACGCGTGCGAGCAGCGTCTGGATGAAGTCGTTCGGGATCATGGGGTCAGAGACGATATTCCGCGTTGCATCGCGACGACGTTTCGGTGCGATTCGATGGGAATATCGTCTCTGACCCCATGACGCCATCTTCCCCGGTGCGTCGCGACGACGTTCCGGTGCGATTCGACAGGAATATCGTCTCCGACCTCAAGACGCCGCGCGCGGCCGGTTTGGAGGACCGGCCGCGCGGACGAATCACACGGCAGGGAACGATTTCATTATAGGCGGGGGGTCGGGTTTCGCCAGTGCCGCGACGACCGCGCCGGAAAGCGCGTCCGGAACCAGGTTGCGAACCCGGTCCGCCACCTGGATCCGGACATCGTGTACGTCAGGCCTGCAGTTTCGCCTTGACCTTGGCCGACACCGCGCCGATGTCCGCCCGGCCGGCGAGCTTCGGCTTGACGATCGCCATCACCTTGCCGATGCCGGCGGGACCGGCCGCGCCGGTCGCGGCGATCGCCTCGTCGACCATCGCGTCGATCTCGGACGCCGACGCCTGCGCGGGCAGGTAGCCCTGCAGCACGACGATCTCGGCGCGCTCGACGGCCGCCAGATCCTCGCGCTTGCCCGCCTCGAACTGCGCGATCGAGTCCTTGCGCTGCTTGACCATCTTGTCGACGGCCGAGAGCACGTCGGCGTCGGTCATCTCCTTGCGCTCGTCGATCTCGCGTTGCCTGATCGCGGCGAGCAGGAGCCGGATCGTCGACAACCGCGCGGAGTCCTTCGCGCGCATTGCGTCCTTCATGTCGTCGTGGATGCGGGTCTTGAGCGTCATGGGAGTCCGATGGGGGCGGGCGATCGGGATGCGTGGGGGCGCGAGAATTTTCGGAAGTCTGCTGGCGCACCCGGCAACGAAACGGCGGTGCGCCAAAAGCAAAAGGGGCGAATCGCTCGCCCCTTTTCGCGGATCGGGCGCTACGGCGCCCGGTCAGTACATCTTCGGCGGCAATTGCTGGCTGCGGATGCGCTTGTAGTGGCGCTTCACCGCGGCGGCCTTCTTGCGCTTGCGCTCGGACGTCGGCTTTTCGTAGAACTCGCGCGCGCGAAGCTCGGTCAGGAGGCCGGTCTTCTCGATCGTGCGCTTGAAACGGCGCAGGGCGGCCTCGAACGGCTCGTTTTCGCGGACACGGACACTGGGCATAAAGGCGATCGACCTTTCGAATCAGGGACTTGGGCGAAGCAGCCCGGGGCGAGCCCGGCGTCAGCGCAGTTAGCCCATCAGTATAGCGGGCAGGCGGCGAGGAGGCAAGGCCTGCTAGGATTCGATGTCGGATGCCGGGTTTCAGAGGTCCGGATGGCGAGGACTCGCGATGGATTCCACGCGCTGGCGTCGGGATCGGGCCCAGACGCCGGCATGAGCGCCTGACGACACCTGCCCACCGACAACGGACATCCGAAGCGTGCTCGTCCTCGGCATCGAAACCTCCTGCGACGAAACCGGCGTCGCCGTCTACGACACGGCGACCGGACTCCGCGCGCACCGGCTGCATTCGCAGGTCGACCTGCATGCGCGCTACGGCGGTGTCGTCCCCGAGCTCGCGTCGCGCGATCACGTGCGGCGGCTCGTCCCGCTGATCGAGGAGGTGCTCGTCGAGGCGGGGAGCTCGCTCGAGGCGCTCGACGGCATCGCCTACACGGAGGGCCCCGGGCTCGCCGGCGCGCTGCTCGTCGGCGCGAGCGTGGCGAACGCGCTCGGCTTCGCGCTGGGTAAGCCGGTGATCGGCATCCACCATCTGGAAGGGCACCTGCTCTCGCCGCTCCTCGCCGAACCGCGACCGGCGTTCCCGTTCGTCGCCCTCCTGGTCTCGGGCGGCCACAGCCAGATCGTCGAGGTCGCGGGCGTGGGCCGTTACCGGCTGATCGGCGACACGCTCGACGACGCCGCGGGCGAAGCGTTCGACAAGACCGCGACGCTGCTCGGACTGCCGTATCCGGGCGGTCCCGCGCTCGCGCGTCTCGCCGAATCGGGCCGCCCGGGCGTGGTTTCGCTGCCCCGCCCGATGATCGATTCGGGCGACCTCGCGATGAGCTTCTCGGGCCTCAAGACCGCGGTGATGACGATGGTGCGAAAGCGCGAGGCCGCGCGCACGCTCGACGAGCGCGCGAAAGCCGACATCGCCGCGGAATTCGAGCAGGCGGTCGTCGACGTGCTGGTCGCGAAGGCGCTCGCGGCGCTCGATGGAACCGGCGCGTCGCGGCTCGTCGTCGCGGGCGGCGTTGGTGCGAATCGCCAGCTGCGCTCGCGGCTCGCGCGCGAGGTCCGAAGCCGGGGCGCGAACGTCTACTTCCCGGATCTCGTCTTCTGCACCGACAACGGCGCGATGATCGCGCTCGCCGGCGCGTTGAGGCTCGCGCACGCGCGGCTAGGCGGCGGCGAGTTCACCGTGCGTCCGCGCTGGGCGCTCGCGTCGATGACGGCGGCGGAAGAGGCGTCCGGCTGATGCCGGCCCCACAGGCGTTCGACCACGAGGCGAAGCGCGACGTCCGCGGGTTCGGCTTCAGCCGAACGCTTCGCGCCTCAGCGCCCGATCGGGCGCTCGCGTCCGGCCATCAACTGCTGGATGTTCTTCCGGTGCCGCCAGACGAGGATCAGGGCGATCGCGACCATCGCCCAGGCGACGGGCGCATTCCCTGAGACGTAGAACATGCCGAGCGGCATCAGCACCGCCGCGGTGAGCGCGGCGACCGAGCTGATCTTGAATCCCACCGCCATCACGAGCCAGATCACGGCGAGCGAGAGGCCGAGCGGCCAGTGCAGCGCGAACACGATGCCGGCGCCGGTCGCGACCCCCTTGCCGCCCGCGAACCGGTGGAATACCGGCCAGCAATGGCCGACGAACACCGCGAGCGCGACCGCGGCGACCGTCCAGTCGGGCGCATCCAGCAGTGGCAGAAGCTTCTGCGCCGCGAACACGGCGACGAAGCCCTTGAGGCCGTCGCCGAGCAGCGTGACCACCGCTGCCTGCCGGTTGCCGGTGCGCAGCACGTTGGTCGCGCCCGGATTGCCCGAGCCGTATGCGTGCGGGTCCGGAAGGCCATAGGCTTTGCTGACGACGACGGCGAAAGAGACCGATCCGATCAGGTACGCGGCGAGGACGAGCGCGAGCGCGGCAAGCATGACGGGGCGAAAGCGCCGTGACGGGTTGCTAAGATTGTAAGCCAGTGCGGCGCGCAACTCGCGCGCCCGGTTAGCCACAAGGAGGGCGGGTGCGCGAAGCGTCGAGCACGATCTTCATCCACGACCTTCGCGTGAAGACGCGCATCGGCGTCTACGCGTGGGAGGCGCACATCGACCAGACGGTGCGACTCGACCTCGACATCGGCGCGCCGTCGGGCGCGCCGTTCGCGTCGGGAAAGCTCGAGGACGCGCTCGACTACGCGGCGGTCGTCGCGCGCATCCGCGCCTACGCGGAAGCGCACGAGCATCCGCTGCTCGAGCGCTTCGCCGAAGGCATCGCGACGATCGTGCGCGGCGAGTTCGGCGCACCGTGGGTGCGCGTGCGCGTGGCGAAGCTCGGCGCGCTGCCGGGCGTGAAGGAGATCGGCGTCGAGATCGTGCGCTGAAGCCGGCATCACCCCTGGTACCACGTAGGTACCACGTACCGGAAATGCCGGTACGTGGTACCTACGTGGTACCGGAAGTCAGCGGTCCTGCGAAAGCAGCGCCGCGTTGCCACCCGCCGCCGCGATGTTGACGGTGAAGGAAATGCCGGTACGTGGTACTTACGTGGTACCGGAAGTCACCGATCCTGCGAAAGCAGCGCCGCGTTGCCGCCCGCCGCCGCGATGTTGACGGTGAACGTGCGCTCGAGCGCGAAGCGCGCGAGATAGTTCGGACCGCCCGCTTTCGGCCCGGTGCCCGACAAGCCTTCGCCGCCGAACGGCTGCACGCCGACGACGGCGCCGATCATGTTGCGGTTGACGTAGACATTGCCCACGCGTGCCGCGTCGGCGATGCGTAGCGCGCGGCTGTCGATGCGCGTCTGCACGCCCAGCGTGAGGCCGTAGCCCAGCGCGTTGATCTGGCGCACGACATCCATCACGTCGCGCGCGGCCCCCGCGCCCGCTTGCCCCGGCCCCCAGCGCACGACGTGCAGCACGGGGCCGAAGATTTCCTCGCGCAGCTCTGCGATGCGGCCGATCTCGAAGGCCACCGGCGCCACCAGGCGCGGCAGGTCCGACCTGAGCGGCGCTTCGCCCAGCAACCGCGCCTGGCCACGCAGGCGCTGCA
>JBDTNO010000191.1:0-6833 GCA_039933715.1 Betaproteobacteria bacterium | reverse complement strand
TGCTCGGGCCGGGCTGGCCGGGCATCCTGCTGCACGAGGCGATCGGGCACGGCCTCGAGGGCGACTTCAACCGCAAGGGCACGAGCGCTTTCTCGGGCCGCGTCGGCCAGCGCGTCGCCGCGAAGGGGATCACGGTGATCGACGACGGCACGATCGAGCGCCGGCGCGGGTCGCTCAACGTCGACGACGAAGGCCACGCGACGCAGCGCAACGTGCTGATCGAGGACGGCATCCTGACCGGCTACATGCAGGATCGCCTCAACGCGGGCCTGATGGACGTCGCGCCGACCGGCAACGGACGACGCGAGTCGTTCGCGCACCTGCCGATGCCGCGGATGACCAACACGATCATGCTCGCGGGCGACAAGGACCCGGCCGAGATCCTCGCGTCGGTCGACGACGGCCTCTACGCGGCCAACTTCGGCGGCGGCCAGGTCGACATCACGAGCGGCAAGTTCGTGTTCTCGGCGTCCGAGGCGTGGAAGGTCGAGAAGGGCAAGCTCGTCTACCCGGTCAAGGGCGCCACGCTCATCGGCAACGGCCCGGACGCGCTGACGCGCGTCACGATGGTGGGCAACGACCTCGAGCTCGACACCGGCGTCGGCACGTGCGGCAAGGACGGCCAGAGCGTGCCGGTGGGCGTGGGTGTGCCGACGCTGCGCATCGAGAAGATGACCGTCGGCGGCACGCGCTGAGCGGAATTCCTTCGGTCACGACGCCGACGCGATGTCCAAGCCAACCGCGAACCCGGCGACGCCGCCCGCACCGGATCGCGATCGCAAGCGTCGCCGGAGCGTCGAGTCCAATCTCGACGAGGCGCTCGCCCTCACGTTTCCCGCGAGCGACCCGGTGGCGATCGACTACGGGACCACGCCGGTGCCCGAGGACGTCATCCTCGACGCGGAGCTCGACGAGGCGTTGCGCGAGACCTTCCCCGCGAGCGATCCGATCGCCGTGGACCCGCATGTCCCGCCGGGCCTTCGCAAGCGTGGGCGCTGACGTCGCGGGTTTCGCCACCGCGCGCTTTCCGCGCCCTGGAACCGATCACGCCATCGCGGCGCGAGCGGAAGGCTTTTCCGACATCCAAACGCGCAATCGCGCTTCCACCGCGGTCGATGCGAGCAACGCGAGGTGCCCGGTCAACGGCGCGATCCATCGGTGCGACGCGGCGAAGCCGAGCGCGAAGCGCGGGTTCGCGTGGAACCCCAGCGCGCTCGCGACCGGAACGAGCCCGTCGCCGCGCGCGCCGCGGCCATCTTCGCGCACGCTCGCGGAGAGGCTCCCCGCGATCGCGTAGCACGCGACGTCGGCAGGGAGCGGCAACGGGTGGCGCGTCGGCGCGCCGCGCGCGAACCGGTCGCGTCCCGCCCAGTCTTCCTCCAGCACGCTGCCGTGCCGCAGGTCGGTGATCCCGGCGCTGCGCACGCGACCGAGCCGCGCGAACGGGGCCGCGACCGGCAACGCCTCGAGCAGCACGTCGATGCCATGGCCGCCGCGCTCGAGCGGCGATCCCTGGTGCGGGGTGCCCAGGAACACGAGGCTTTCGAGGGCATCACGCCAGCGATGGCCCGCAGCCTCGCCGCAGTGCGCGGCGCTCCGCGCGACCAATCCGCCCATGCTGTGCCCGATGACGACGAGCCGCGCGATCGGCACCGGCCACGCCCGGCCCAGCGCATCGAGCAGCGCGGCGAAGCGCCGCCCGTTGTCGGACACGTGGAGGCCGCTGTTGTAGTGAAGGGTGAGGGCGTCCCCGCCGACCGCGCGCGCGAGCGTCTCGACGAGATCATGGCCATCGCGCGACCACTGGCGGTCGCTCATGCACAGACCATGCACGGCGACGACGACCGTTGAGGACGCAGACGGCATGCGCGCGAGGAGGGCCTTGCGCGAGAGCTCCAGCGCCGCGCCACCGCGGTTGAGGCGCATCGGGATCGCGAGCGGATTGGCGGTTCGCTCGAGATAATCTCCGAGGACGCCGTTGAGCGCCGCGACGAGCGCCTCGCGCGACGAAGCGTCGGGAATCCCGCCGACCAGCGGCACGAGCCGAGCGAGCATCGCATCCAGGCCGCCGCCTACCGCGCGCGTCACGCCGCGGATCGACCGGTAGACCCCTTCGGTGACGGACGCGACGGCGGCGCCTGCCGGTCCGCCGAGATGCACCGGGACGCGGGCGATGCGGACGTGCAGCGCCTCGACGAGATCGGTGATACCGAGCGTCGCGTCGATGGCCATCCGTCCTACGCCGCGAAGATCGGCGGCGAAATCGCGCTTGCGCACTGTCATCGGCGTGCCGGGCCGCGAGTGACCGCGGTGAGCCTCGGGCGTTCGATGCGACGCGCTCAGTGCAACGGTCCGACGGGCGCTGGCAACGTCGTCGGCGGCGTGGGAGACGCGTGGTGGCACACGATGCGCCATCCCATCGGCGTGCGCATGAACACGTTGGTCGCGACCGCGAGCCCGCGCGGGCTCCCGTCGGCGAGGAACACGTGCTCGATCGCGCTCTGCATCGCGAGGCCGACCGTGTCGATCGCGATCGGCTGCTCGAGCCGGAACTTGAGGCGGGCGTCGCCGGAGAACAACTGTTCCCACGCGCTGCGGATCGCGTCGTAGCCGACGATGCGCGGCCCGCCCGGATGCACGCAGACGATCTCCTCGTCGTCGGCCCAGGTCGCCATCATCGCGTCGAGGTCGCGCTGCTCGAACGCCTGGTAGAACGCGGTCGCGGCGTCCTGCGGCGTCGTGTAGATCGTGGGCGTGCGGGCCTTGGCCATGCAAGCGATCAGGAGGCGGGCATCGTCGAGCGCGCGAGATTGTAGACCAGCTCGGGCGAGAGCTCGCGCATGCACCGGAAATGCCCGAGCGGGCACTCGCGCTTGAAGCAGGGGCTGCAGGCGATCTCGATGCGCGCGACGCGCGCGAGCGGCGACAGCGGGGGCGTGTAGGCCGGCGACGACGAGCCGAACAGCGCGACGAGCGGCGCCCCCACCGCGGCCGCCGCGTGCATGAGCCCCGAGTCGTTGCTGACGACGACGGCGGCGGCCGACATGAGGTCGATCGCGGTGCCGAGGTCGGTCTTGCCGGTGAGGTCGCGGAGATGCTTCGCGCTCGCGCCGGCCGCGGAGATCAGCGCGTCGGCGGCCATACGATCGTTGGGGGAGCCGAGGATCCACACGCGCGCGCCGATCTCGATCAGGCGCCGTGCCAGATCGGCGAAATGCGTTGGCGGCCAGCGCTTCGCCGGGCCGAACTCGGCGCCCGGGCACAGGATCGCGACCGGCCCCGCGCCCCTGAGGCGCAGCGCGCGGATCGCCGCGTCGCGGTTCGCGATGTCGGGAACGAGCACCGGCGCAGGCGGCATCGGAACGCGCGTGCCGGGCGGACCCGCGAGCGCGCAGAAACGGTCGACGAGTCGCGGCAGCAGCTTGCGATCGAGCGTCCGCAGGTCGTTGAGGAGCACGTAGCGCGCTTCGCCGCGGTAGCCGGTGCGGCGCGGGATGCGCGCGAGGAACGGGATCAGCGCCGACTTCCAGCTCATCGGCAGCACGAACGCGTGCGCGTAGTTCTCGCGGCGCAGCTCGCCCGCGATGCGGCGCCGTTCGCGAAGGTCGATGCGGCCGTGCGGCATCGCGTGCTCGATGACGCGCCGCACGCCGCGCATCCGCCGGAAGACCGGCGCGCACCACGGCGGCGCGAGCACGTCGATCGTCGGGTCCTCGTAGGTCTCGCGCAGCAGCGAAAGCAGCGGCTCGGCGAGGATCGAGTCGCCGACCCACGACGGGGCCACGATCAGCGTGCGGTCCATCGAGGGGTTCGGCGGCGCGCGAAAGCGCCGCCCTCCGGCGCCCTAGTGCCCGCCGGGCCGCGCGGGGCCCGCGAGGCGGTAGCGCGTGCCGCAGTACGGGCAGCTCGCCTCGCCGGTGGGCTCGATGTCGAGGAACACGCGCGGATGCGAGCTCCACAGCGGCATCGCCGGGTTCGGGCAGAACGCGGGCAGGGCCTTCGGGTCGACCATCACCGGCTCCGCCTGCGCGGGAGTGGGAGCTCCCATCGTCACACTTTCGCGAGCCAGTGCTTCTTCGCCGCGTTGCGGCCGTTCACCGTGTCGAAAAACATCGCCTGCAGCTTCGCGGTGACCGGCCCGCGCGAGCCCGAGCCGATCGTGCGCTGGTCGTACTCGCGGATCGGCGTCACCTCGGCCGCCGTGCCGGTGAAGAACGCCTCGTCGGCGATGTAGACCTCGTCGCGCGTGATGCGGCGCTGGTAGACCGGGATATGCAACTCGTGCGCGAATTCGATGATCGTCGCGCGCGTGATTCCTTCGAGCGCGCCGCCCGACAGGTCGGGCGTGTGCAGCGCGCCGTCCCGCAGGATGAACACGTTCTCGCCCGAGCCCTGGCACAGGAAGCCCTGCGGATCGAGGAGCATCGCCTCCTCGTAGCCGTCGTGCGTCGCTTCCTGGTTGGCGAGGATCGAGACCGGATAGTTGCCGACCGCCTTCGCCTTGCACATCGTGACGTTCGGGTGGTGATGCGTGTACGACGAGGTCTTGACGCGGATGCCCTTCTCGAGCCCGTCGGCGCCGAGATACGCGCCCCACGGCCAGGCGGCGATCGCGACCCGCACCGGGTTGGTCTTCGCGGCGACGCCCATCGCGTGGCTGCCGTAGAACACGATCGGGCGGATGTAGCAGGAGTCGAGGTGGTTCTTGCTGACGCACTCCTTGTTCGCCGCGTCGATCTCGTCCTTCGAGAACGGGATCTTCATGCCGAAGATCTGCGCCGAGCGGAACAGGCGGTCGGTGTGGTCGCGCAGCCGGAAGATCGCGGGCCCGTCGACGGTCTTGTAGCAGCGGATGCCCTCGAACACGCCCATCCCGTAGTGCAGCGTGTGCGTGAGGACGTGCGTCGTGGCGTCTCGCCACGGCACGAGCTTGCCGTCGTACCAGATCCAGCCGTCGCGGTCGGCCATCGACATCGTCGCGTCTCCTGCAAGGCGAAAGGCGAAGTTTACCGCAGCGGCCGCGACGCCCGTTCCGGAGGGTGCCGGGCCGGGGCTATCGGTCCCAGCGCGCGCCGAACACGTGCGCCCACAGCATGCGCACGTCGTCGCGACGCGCGGCATGCCCGGCGGGATCGACGCGAGCGTGCGCGGCGCCGGTGAGCCGCTCGGCGTGCTGGGCGCTCCGGTACGCGCGGTAGGCGTCGGCGACGCGCTCCGCAAGCTCGTCGGGCACGAGCCCGCGGCCGGCTGCCATCTGCAAGAGCGCGATGTTTCCGGCGTTGCGCGTGAGGTCCGGGTGCGCGTGCGCGTGCGCGAGCACCAGGTACTGGACGGTGAATTCGATGTCGACCATGCCGCCGGGGTCGTGCTTGAGGTCGAAGCGATCGGAGGGGTTCGGATGACCGGCCAGCATGCGTCGACGCATCTCGACGACATCGGCGGCGAGCTTCGCGCGGTCGCGAGGCAACCGCAGGATCGCCTCGCGCTCGGCCTCGAACGCCGCGCCGATCGCAGCGTCTCCGGCGCAATGGCGGGCACGCGTGAGCGCCTGGTGCTCCCAGGTCCACGCGCTCTCGCGCTGGTAGCGCTTGAACGCCGCCAGCGACGAGGCGATCAGCCCCTTCGCGCCGTCCGGACGCAGGCGAAGGTCGGTCTCGTAGAGCGGCCCGGCCGGCGTGTTGCTCGTGAGCCAGCCGTTGAGCCGCTGCGCGTAGCGCGTGATGCGCGCGAGTGCCGCGTCGGCGTCCTCGCTCGCCGGATCGACGTCGTACAGGAACACGAGGTCGAGATCGGACGCGTAACCGAGCTCCTTCCCGCCGAGCTTGCCGTAGCCGACGACCGCGAAACGCGGCGGCGGCGCGTCGGCGCCGGCGAGATGCGCCCAGCACGCCGTCAGCGTCGCGTCGAGCACGACGTCCGCGAGGGCCGAAAGATGGTCGGCGAGACGCTCGACGGTGAGCGCGCCCGCGAGGTCCTGCGCGAGGAGGCGAAACGTCTGCGCGTGCTGGAAGTGCCGGAGCGCGTCCATTTCGCGCTCCTGGTCGCCGCGATGGCCTGCGAGCATGCGCGCGAGCTCCTCGCGCCAGGCAGCCGGGTCCGGCTCCTCCATCAGCGCCCGCGCGTCGAGCAGTTCGTCGAGCAGGATCGGATGCCGCGTCAGGTAGTCGGCCGCCCACGCGGAGGCGCCCATCAGCGTCGCGAGCCGCGGCAGGAGCGGCGGGTGCTCGATGATGAGCGCGAGGTAGGCGCTGCGTCGCGCGACCGCTTCCAAGAGGTCGAGCAGGCGCACGAAGGTGGCCTGCGCGCCGGCGCTGCCCGGGCGCGCGGCCGCCGCGGCGATCATGCGCGGCACGAGCGCGTCGAAGCGCTCGCGCGACTGCGCCGGAAGCGACGCGTAGCGCACGTTGGCGCGCACGCGCGCGAGCGTCGCGAGCAGCGCGGCGGGGTTGTCGAAGCCGGCCATCGCGAGGCGCGCCACCTGCTCGTCGGTCGCGTCGGGGACGTCCCACAGCGCGCGCCAGCGCCCGTCCGCGTCGCCGTTGGCCGCGGTGTCGCCGGCGCCGAACACGCTGTCGAACTGCCGGCCGGTCTCGCGGCGATGCTCGTCGAGCGCCGCGCGAAACGCGCGCGCGTCGTCGAAGCGCATCGCGTGCGCCAGCGCCGCGAGCTCCCCGGCGTCGTCGGGCACGAGCTGCGTCTGCTGGTCGTCGCGGTACTGGAGCCGGTGCTCGGTGTCGCGCAGGAACACGTAGGCGCGACCGAGCGCGGCCGCGGCGCGCTCGGCGGCGTGATCGCGCGCGGCGAGCGCCGCGAGCGCCGCACGCGTGTTGCGG
>JBDTNO010000190.1:0-6930 GCA_039933715.1 Betaproteobacteria bacterium | reverse complement strand
TCGGCGAGCGGCTTCAGCGCCTCGGCGAGCGCTTTCTTGAGCGTCGCGATCATCGCGGCCGGATCGCGGTGCGCGCCGCCGACCGGCTCGTTCACGACCTTGTCGACGAGACCGAGCTGCTTCAGCCGCGGCGCGGTGATGCCGAGGATCTCCGCGGCTTCGGGCGCCTTCTCGGCGCTCTTCCACAGGATCGACGCGCAGCCCTCGGGCGAGATCACCGAATAGGTCGCGTATTGCAGCATCAGCGTGACGTCGCCGACCGCGATCGCCAGCGCGCCGCCCGAGCCGCCCTCGCCGATGACGGTCACGATGATCGGAACGCGCAGCCCCGCCATCTCGAAGAGGTTGCGGCCGATCGCCTCCGACTGCCCGCGCTCCTCGGCGCCGATGCCCGGGTACGCGCCCGGCGTGTCGACGAACGTGAAGAGCGGCAGGCCGAACTTCTCGGCGAGCTTCATCAGCCGCAGCGCCTTGCGGTAGCCCTCGGGGCGCGGCATGCCAAAGTTGCGGTGGATCTTCTCCTTGGTGTCGCGACCCTTCTGGTGCCCGATCACGACGCAGGGCTTGCCGTTGAAGCGCGCGAGCCCGCCGACGATCGCGGCATCGTCGGAATAGGTCCGATCGCCGTGCAGCTCGCGGAACTCGGTGAAGATGCCGGCGATGTAGTCGAGCGTATACGGCCGCTGCGGATGGCGCGCGACTTGCGCGATCTGCCACGCGGTCAGCTTCCCGTAGATGTCCCTGGTGAGCTGTTGGCTCTTCCTGGTGAGCCGGGCGATCTCGTCGGCGATGTCGACCGCCGAGTCCTCGTGCACGAAACGAAGCTCGTCGATCTTCGTTTGCAGCTCGGCGATCGGCTGCTCGAAATCGAGGAAGGTCTGCTTCATCGTCGAGGGGTGGCGCGGAGAGGTCCGGACGGCCGGATCATAGCGCAGCGGGCGTTGCGGGGCGCCAGGTGCCGAAGCGGGGTACCGGGCCCGGGACCGCGTCAATGCACGAGCGCGTCCCAGACGAGCTTCGCGCCGGTGGCGAACAGGAGCCCGTAAGCGACCTGGTAGAACGGTGCCTCCGGAATGCGCCGGTGCAGCCACACGCCGAGCCAGATCCCGAGCGGCGCCAACGGCGCGAACAGCAGCGACGCCGACAGGTTGCCGAGGTTGAGTTGCCCGAGGAACCCGTAGGGGACCAGCTTCACGTAGTTGACGATCAGGAAGAAGAACACCGAGGTCGCGACGAACGCCGACTTGTCGAGCTTTTGCGGCAGCAGGTAGACGGCGAACGGCGGGCCGCCCGCATGCGCCAGCGTGCTCGTGAACCCCGAGACCGCGCCCCAGAACGCGCCCGCGACGGGGCCCGGCGTGCCGGAGCCGGCGGCGAGCCGTGCCGCGATCCGTTCCGATACGGCGAACCAGCGGTTGAGCGCGAACGCGATCGCGATGCCGCCGACGACGAGGCGGATCGCGTCGACCGGCATCGCGCCGAACGCGAACGCGCCGGCGACGATGCCGACGAGCGCGCCGGGCAAGAGGATCGCGAGATGGGTTCGCGACGCGAGCCCGCGATAGGCGTGCACGCCGAACAGGTCCATCGCGCACAGGATCGGCAGCATGATCGCCGCCGCTTCGGGGGGTGCGATGAAGATCGACATCAGCGGGACCGCGACGCCGCCGGATCCGCCGCCGAAGCCGCCTTTCGCGATGCCGGTGAGCAGGATCGCGAAGACCGCGACCGGATAGAACGCGAGCGGGAAATCGGGCCAGCTCACGCGAGCGGCGGAACGCCGGTCGACGCGACGGCGCCGCGTGTTCGCCACGCCGCGACCAGCTCGTTGACGATCACGGCCGAGAGCACGATCGCGCCGCCGACGAGCGCGGTGTTGCCCGGATGCTCGCCCATCAGCGCCCATACCCAGATCGGGCCGAGGATCGGCTCGAGCAGCGCGAGGAGCCCGAGCTCGGTCGCCGACAGGTGGCGCGACGCGGCGGTGGCGAGAAGGCAGCCGGCGCCGAGCTGGATGCAGCCCATGATCGCGAGGACGACGAGGTCGCCGTGCGTCGCCGTGAACGGCAGCGCAAGTGGTGCCGCGACGACGATCGAGAGGACGCCCGCGATCATCACCTGCGGCAGCATGTCGACCGACGCATGGTATTTGCGCAGCACGGTGACCTGCGCGGCGAAAAAGCACGAGACGCCGAGCGCGAGGAGATTGCCCACGACGCGGCCCGCGTCCACGGCGTCGGCGAACATCACGACGATGCCGGCGAACGCGACCGCCATCGCGACCCACGTGCGCGGCGGCACGCGCTCGCCGAGGACGAGCCGGCCGGCGATCGCCGCGAGGAACGGCGACACGCTCATCAGCACGAACGTGTTGGCGACCGTCGTGCGCGTCAGCGACGCGATGAAGAAGAAGAACGTGCACGCGAGGAACGCACCGGACGCGAGCCCCGGCCATCCGACCGCGCGAATCGCCGCGACCGTGCGCCCGCGATGGAGCACGGAAAGGACGCCGAGCACGAAGAGCGCCATGAACACGCTGCGCCAGAAGACGATCTCCCACGCGTCGTCGAGCGACAGGCGGCGCACCAGGTACCCGCCCGACGACCAGCAGGTCGCGGCGACGACCATGAAGGCGATCGCGCGAAGGCGCTGGGCGGGGTCGGTCACGGGCGGGCGCGAAAACGCCGGCGCTGACGGCCGGCGTGGAGCGGCGCACTGTAGCACGGCGGGCGCGGACCGTGGATCGTGGCGGGGCGAGCATTTCGCCGACGCCGTCCGTTCATGACCACGATCGACGACCGGCAGCCGGCGTTGCCGTGCGATTACAATTCCCGGTCGACGACGGAGGCAGGATGAAGACACATCGCATCGCGGTGATGCCGGGGGACGGCATCGGCAAGGAAGTGATGCCCGAGGGGCTGCGCGCGCTCGAAGCGGCGGCGAACAAGCACGGCGTATCGCTCGCGTTCACGCATTTCGACTGGAGCTGCGATTACTACGCGAAGCACGGCCGGATGATGCCGGAGGACTGGTTCGCGACGCTGTCCGGTTTCGAGGCGATCTATTACGGCGCGGTCGGATGGCCGGCGACGGTGCCCGACCATGTCTCGCTGTGGGGATCGCTGATCCCGTTCCGCCGCCGCTTCGACCAGTACGTGAACCTGCGCCCATGCCGGCTGATGCCCGGCATCGCTTCGCCGCTCGCGCATCGCGAGCCGGGCGACATCGACTTCGTCGTCGTGCGCGAGAACACCGAGGGCGAGTACTCGTCGGTGGGCGGGCGCATGTTCGAGGGCACCGAGCGCGAGATCGTGTTCCAGGAGTCGGTGTTCTCGCGCAAGGGCGTGGACCGGGTGCTGCACTACGCGTTCGAGCTCGCGCGGACGCGCCCGGAGAAGCACCTGACGTCGGCCACCAAGTCGAACGGCATCTCGATCACGATGCCGTACTGGGACGAGCGCTTCAAGGCGATGTCCGCGCACTACCCGGACATCCGCGTCGACCAGTACCACATCGATATCCTGTCGGCGCACTTCGTGCAGCGGCCGCAGGTGTTCGACGTCGTCGTGGGCTCCAATCTGTTCGGCGACATCCTGTCCGACCTCGGGCCCGCCGTCTGCGGCACGATCGGCATCGCGCCGTCGGCGAATCTCAATCCCGAGCGCGAGTTCCCGTCGTTGTTCGAGCCGGTGCATGGTTCGGCGCCCGACATCGCGGGGCAGGGGATCGCGAACCCGATCGGGCAGATCTGGTCGGGGGCGCTGATGCTCGAATTCCTCGGCCACCGCGAAGCCGGCGCGGCGATCGTCGCGGCGATCGAGCGCACGCTGGCCGATCCGCGTGCGCCGCGTACCCGCGACATTGGCGGGCGCGCGTCGACGACCGAGGCCGGCAAGGCGATCGCCGCGGCGATCTGACGTGCCGCCTTCCTTGATCTGATATAAACGACGCGCCGGAGAGCGGAGGAGCGGGATGGCCTTGCAGGTCGGAGTGCCGCGGGAGGTCTTCCCGGGCGAAAAGCGCGTCGCCACCGTGCCCGACGTCGTCGAGAAGCTCCTCAAGCAGGGCTTCCGCGTCGCGGTCGAGGCGGGCGCGGGTGAGGGCTCGCAGATCGACGACGACGCGTATCGCGCCGCCGGCGCCGAGGTCGTCGCGGATCGCGCGGCGCTGTGGTCGTCGTCGGACATCGTGTTCAAGGTGCGCGCGCCCGACGATACCGAGATCGGCCTGCTGCGCGAGGGCGGGATGATCGTCAGCTTCGTCTGGCCCGCGCAGAACCCGGAGCTCATGAAGAAGCTCGCGGCGCGCGGGGCGACGGTGCTGGCGATGGACAGCGTGCCGCGCATCTCGCGCGCGCAGAAGATGGATGCGCTGTCGTCGATGGCGAACATCGGCGGCTATCGCGCGGTGATCGAGGCCGCGCATGCGTTCGGGCGCTTCTTCACCGGGTCGATCACCGCCGCGGGCAAGGTGCCGCCGGCGAAGGTGTTCGTCATCGGCGCCGGCGTCGCGGGACTCGCGGCGATCGGCGCGGCGTCGGGGCTGGGCGCGATCGTTCGCGCGAACGACACCCGTCCCGAGGTCGGCGACCAGATCAAGTCGCTGGGCGGCGAGTTCGTGCCGGTCGACTACGTCGAGGAAGCCAGCGGCGTCGGGGGCTACGCGAAGGTGATGAGCGAAGGCTTCCTGAAGGCGCAGGCCGCCGTGTTCGCGAAGGAAGCGAAGAACGCCGACATCGTCATCACGACCGCGCTGATCCCGGGCAAGCCCGCGCCGAAGCTGATCAGCGAGGACATGGTCCGGTCGATGAAGCAGGGCAGCGTCATCGTCGACATGGCCGCCGAGCAGGGCGGCAACTGCACGCTGACCGTTCCCGGCCAGGTGGTCGTGCGCCACGGCGTCACGATCATCGGCTACACCGATTTGCCGAGCCGGCTCGCCAAGCAGGCGTCCACGCTCTACGCGACCAACCTCCTGCGCCTGGTCGACGACCTCCAGAAGACGAAGAGCGTCGAGGGCGACGCGATCGCCATCGACATGAACGACGAGGTGCTGCGCGGCACGACCGTCGTCAACCGGGGCGAGGTGACCTGGCCGCCGCCGCCGAAACCCGCGGCCACGCCGCCCGCGGCCGCGAAGCCGGCTGCCGCGGTTGCGGTACCGCCGAAACCCAAGGGGCACGGCGAGCCGTCGGAACCGATGTCTCCGGGCAAGACGGCGGTGCTGTTCGGCGTCGGCGCGATCCTGTTCCTGCTGATCGGGCGCTTCGCGCCGCCGTCGTTCCTGGGGCATTTCACGGTGTTCGTGCTCGCGTGCTTCATCGGCTACATGGTCGTGTGGAACGTGAAGCCGGCGCTGCATACGCCGCTCATGAGCGTCACGAACGCCGTGTCGTCGATCATCGCGATCGGCGCGATCGTGCAGGTCGCGCCGAATCTCACGACGATGCCCGCCGGGATGGCGCGGCCTGACGCGCTGATCCTCGGACTGTCGGTCGCCGCGATCGCGCTCGCTACGATCAACATGTTCGGCGGCTTCGCCGTGACGCGTCGCATGCTCGGCATGTTCCGCAAGTAGGGACGACGCGACCATGAGCACGAGCCTCGCCACCGTCGCCTACCTTGGCGCGACGATCCTCTTCATCCTGTGCCTGGGCGGCCTGTCGAACCAGGAGACCTCGCGGCGCGGCAACGTCTACGGCATGGTCGGCATGGCGATCGCCGTGCTCGCCACCGTGTTCGGGACGCAGGTCACGAGCGCCGGGCTTCCCTACATCGCCGGCGCGATGGTCGTCGGCGCGATCATCGGCCTCTACGCGGCGCGCGTCGTGCAGATGACGCAGATGCCGGAGCTCGTCGCGCTGATGCACAGTCTCGTCGGCCTCGCGGCGGTGCTGGTCGGCTACGCGAATTTCGTCGATCCCGCGGTGTCGGCGGGGCTCTCGCCGGCCGAGAACGCGATCCACGACATCGAGATGTATGTCGGCGTGCTGATCGGCGCGGTCACGTTCTCCGGCTCGCTCATCGCGTTCGGCAAGCTTTCCGGCAAGATCGGCGGCAAGCCGCTGCTGCTTCCCGCGCGCCACTGGCTCAATCTCGCGGGCCTGATCATGGTGATCGTGTTCGGCTGGCGCTTCGTCGCGGCGCACGACGTGGGCTCGGCGACGACCGCGATGGCGGTGATGACGATCGTCGCGCTGCTGTTCGGAATCCACATGGTGATGGCGATCGGCGGGGCCGACATGCCGGTGGTCGTGTCGATGCTGAACAGCTACTCGGGCTGGGCCGCGGCGGCGACCGGCTTCATGCTGTCGAACGACCTCCTGATCGTCGTCGGCGCGCTGGTGGGTTCCTCCGGCGCGATCCTGTCGTACATCATGTGCACGGCGATGAACCGGAACTTCCTCAGCGTCATCGCCGGCGGATTCGGAACCGACAGCGGCGCGGTGGCGAAGCCCGCGGGGGGCGCAGAGCCCGCGGGCGAAGTGCACCCGATCACCGCCGTCGAGACGGCGGAACTCCTGAAGGAAGCGAAGGACGTGATCATCGTGCCGGGCTACGGCATGGCGGTCGCCCAGGCGCAGCACACGGTCTTCGAGATCACCCGGGCGCTGCGCGAGCGCGGCGTCAACGTGCGCTTCGGCATCCATCCGGTCGCGGGGCGCATGCCCGGCCACATGAACGTGCTGCTCGCCGAGGCGAAGGTGCCCTACGACATCGTGTTCGAGATGGACGAGCTGAACGAGGATTTCCCGAAGGCCGACGTCGCAATGGTGATCGGCGCCAACGACATCGTGAACCCCGCCGCGCAGGATGACCCGACGAGCCCGATCGCCGGCATGCCCGTCCTCGAGGTGTGGAAGGCGAAGAACTCGATCGTGATGAAGCGCAGCATGGCGTCCGGCTACGCGGGGATCGACAATCCGCTCTT
>JBDTNO010000189.1:0-6940 GCA_039933715.1 Betaproteobacteria bacterium | reverse complement strand
AGACCGGCGCGATGTGCTCGGGCGTCTTCAGCGGGTCGGCCGGGATGAAGTTGTTGTACTCGAGGAAGTAGCCGCCCATCTCGGGCATGAAGAACACGATCGCCGAGAACACCGCGAGGAAGACGACGACGCCGACGAGGTCCTTCACCGTGTAGTACGGGTGCGAGTAGATGCCGTCGAGCGGGAGCCCGGTGGCCGGGTCCTTCGGCTGGTCCTTGATCTGCACGCCGTCCGGGTTGTTCGACCCGGTCTCGTGCAGCGCCATCAGGTGCGCGGCGACCAGCCCGAGCAGCACGAGCGGAAGCGCGATCACGTGGAACGCGAAGAACCGGTTGAGCGTGATGTCCGAGATCGTGTAGTCGCCCCGGATCCACAGCGAGAGGTCCTCGCCGATCAACGGGATCGAGCTGAACAGGTTGACGATCACCTGCGCGCCCCAGTACGACATCTGGCCCCACGGGAGCAGGTAGCCGAAGAACGCCTCGGCCATCAGCGACAGGTAGATCAGGCAGCCGAAGATCCACGTGAGCTCGCGCGGCTTGCGGTAGCTGCCGTAGATGAGCCCGCGGTACATGTGCAGGTAGACGACGACGAAGAACAGCGACGCGCCGGTCGAGTGCATGTAGCGGATCAGCCAGCCCCACTCGACGTCCCGCATGATGTACTCGACCGACTCGAACGCCTTCTGCGCGTCGGGCTTGTAGTTCATCGTGAGGAAGATGCCGGTGATGATCTGCAGCACCAGCACGAACGCGGCGAGCGAGCCGAAGTAGTACCAGAAGTTGAAGTTCTTCGGCGCGATGTACTTGCCCCACTGCGATTCCCACAGCGCGGTCAGCGGGAAACGGGCGTCGATCCAGGCGAGCATCTTCTGCATGGCGTCAGGCCTTGTCGTCGCCGATCATCACGCGCGTGTCCGACAGGTACTGGTGCGGCGGGACGACGAGGTTGAGCGGCGCCGGCATGCTCTTGTAAACGCGGCCGGCGAGGTCGAACTTCGACTGGTGGCACGGGCAGAAGAACCCGCCGAGCCAGTCGGCGCCGAGGTCGGCGGGCGCGACGTCCTTGCGGAACGTCGGCGAGCAGCCGAGGTGCGTGCAGATGCCCACGGCGATCCACACGGGCGCCTTGATCGAGCGGTGCTCGTTCTTCGCGTAGGGAGGCTGCTGGTCCTCCTTCGAGTCCGGGTCGGCGAGGCGGTCGGTGAGCTTCGGCAGCGAGCCGAGCATCGTGGGCGTGCGCGAGACGATCCAGCACACCTTGCCGCGCCACTCGACGTCGATCTTCTGGCCCGGCTCGAGCTTGCCGATGTCGACCTCGATCGGCGCGCCGGCGGCCTTCGCGCGCTCGCTCGGGAAGAACGACATCACGAACGGCACCGCGGCCGCGACCGCGCCGGCGCCGCCGACGACGCTGGTGGCGCCGATCAGGAAACGGCGCTTGCCCTTGTCCACCGTTGCTTCGATTGCCATGGTCGCCTTGCGTGGAAAATGCCTCGAGGAGCGCAGTCCGGCGCTCCGCCCAGGCCAACGGTGACGCGCCGCGCAAAGTGCGCGGCCGGATGCGGGGCCCACGGAAAAACCTTTCGATTATACGGGATTCGGGGGGGGCGCCGGAAGCCTCGGACCGGGACGACGGTTGTTTTGCCTTCGGGATCAGGCGTTTGCGACGCGGAGCCGCGCGGGCGTCCGCGGCGGGACCTGCAGTCGCAGGGCTATAATTCCGGCGGCTCCGACATTTCCCCGATCCGATGCTCCGTCGCTTCTGGCTTCTCTTCGCGCAGGCCTGCACGCTCTCGGTGGCGGCGTTGTTCGTCGTCTCGACGCTGCGGCCCGACCTCCTGCCGCGTTTCACCGGTCGCGCCGGGACCGTGATCCTCACGCAGGAGTCGGCGGCAACGGCTCCGGCGACGTCCACGACGGACTCGATCCCGTCGCTCGCGGCCGCCGCGCACAAGGCGACGCCCGCCGTCGTCAACATCTACACGAGCAAGGAAGCGCGCGCGCGCAACCCGCTGCTCGACGACGGGATGCTGCGGCGATTCTTCCCCGACCTCGCCGAACGGATGCCTTCGCAGCGCCAGAACTCGCTCGGCTCCGGCGTGATCGTGTCGCCCGACGGCTACGTGCTCACCAACCACCATGTCGTCTCGGGCGCCGACGACATCGAGCTCGTGCTAGCGGACGGGCGCGTGCTGAAGGCGCGCATCAAGGGATCCGATCCGGAGAGCGACATCGCGGTGCTGAAAGCCGAGGCGACCGGACTGCCGTCGATCACGTTCGGAACGCTCGAGCGCGTCGAGGTCGGCGACCCGGTGCTCGCGATCGGCAACGCGTTCGGCTTCGGGCACACGGTGACCTCGGGCATCGTGTCGGCGCTCGGCCGCACCGCGCTCGGCATCAACCGCTTCGAGGATTTCATCCAGACCGACGCGCCGATCAACCCGGGCAACTCGGGCGGCGCGCTGGTCGACCGCTACGGCGACCTGATCGGCGTCAACAGCGCGATCCTGTCGCAATCAGGCGGGTCTCTGGGCATCGGCTTCGCGATCCCGGTCACGCTCGCGCGATCGGTGCTCGAGCAGATCATCCGCGACGGGGAGGTCACGCGCGGCTGGCTGGGCGTCGAGCCTCAGGACCTGACCGCGGACCTCGCGCGCTCGCTGTCGCTCGATCGCGCCGAGGGGGTGGTGATCCGCGGCGTGCAGCGCGGCGGGCCCGCGGACCACGCGGGGATGGCCCCGCGCGACGTCGTCGTCGAGATCGCGGGCAAGCCGACGCGCGACACGACCGCGCTGCTCGCGCGCATCGCCGAACTCGCGCCCGGCTCGACCGCGAAGATCGTCGTCGTGCGCGGGAAGCAGCCGGTCAACTTCGACGTGGTGATCGGAAAGCGACCGAAGCGAAGTTGATGCGGGAGCCGCCCGATGGGCGCCTCCTCATTTTCGGGGACAGATCCCGAAAACGTCGGGCTCTGTCCCCTTCACGCCGCGCTATCGGCCTCGTTCCGCGTCGGTCCGGTGCCGATGACCCGCGCGAAGACGATCCCCAGCTCGAACAGCAGCCACAGCGGGACCGCGAGCAGGAGCTGCGACACGACGTCGGGCGGCGTGAAGATCGCACCGATGACGAACGCGCCGACGATCACGTAAGGGCGCGCCGCCTTGAGCTTCTCGATCGACACGATGCGCAGCCGCACGAGCACGATCACGACGACCGGAACCTCGAACGTGAGGCCGAACGCGATGAACATCGTCAGCACGAACGACAGGTACTTGTCGATGTCGGTCATCATCTGCACGCCGGCCGGCGTGTAGCCGGCGAAGAAGCCGAACGCGATCGGGAAGACGAGGAAATACGCGAACGACATCCCGACGAGGAAGAAGACCATCGACGAGACGATCACCGGGAGCGCGAGGCGCTTCTCGTGGTGGTAGAGGCCCGGGGCGACGAACATCCACGCCTGCCACAGCACGTACGGCAGCGCGACGACGAACGCCGCCATCGCGGTGACCTTGAGCGGTACGAGGAAGGTGCCGGTGACGTCGGTCGCGATCATCGTCGCGCCCTGCGGAAGGACCGCGAGCAGCGGCTTCGCGAGGATCGCGTAGATGTCCTTCGCGAACGGGAACAGCGCGAGCAGCACGACGACGATCGCGATGATCGCGCGCAGCAGCCGGTCGCGGAGCTCGACCAGGTGCGAGATGAACGTTTCCTGCGGCCCCTCGTGGTCGCTCATCGCGTCGCCCTAGGGAAGCTTTGCATAACCCGCGGATGCGCGACGGGTCGGGCGGGTGGGATGGCGAGGCGCCCGCCGCCGGTCGTGGAAGGCCCCACGACCAAGGCGGGCAACGACGCCAGCCGCCCGCCCGGCGCGTCCCGCAGGGCGGACCAGCCAACGCGAAGTCGGGGGTTCGAGAAGATCGTGCATGCGAGTACGCGCGCGCCGTGAGGTTACGCAGAGCTTACCTAGATGCGGTCGAAGCCGGGCAGCGTGGGCTGGCGCGCGGGCTCGATGGGCAGCGGCTCGGCCGTGGGCTCCGCGAGCGGCGCATGCGGAACCGCGGAGGACGATGACGCCTCCGTGGCGCCCGCGTTGAGCTGCGTCTCGACGTCGCGCATGCCGCTCTCGACGTCGCGCGCCGCCGTCGACACCGACTTCTCGAGGTCCTGCGCGGCCGACTTCACTTCCTGCTGGAGCTTCTTCAACTCCTCGAGCTCCATTTCGCGGCTGATATCGGCCTTCACGTCGTTCACGTAGCGCTGGAGGCGTCCGAACAGGTGCCCCATCGTGCGCGCCGCCTTCGGCAGCCGCTCGGGGCCGAGCACGATCAGCGCCACGACGGCGATGACGACGATTTCGGAGAAGCCGATGTCGAACATGGCGGAGCCGGGACGATGCGCCCATCCCGGCGGCTTTTCACGCGCGCGCGACGCCCGCGGCCGCGGGCGTCAGGCCTTGGTCGAGGTCTCCTTGCGGACCTCGCCTTCGATCGTCTGCGCGCCGACCTTGGCCTGCGACGACGCTTCCGCGCCCGCCGCCTTCGCCGCGTCGGCCTCGTCGCCGGCGCCCTTGACGCCTTCCTTGAAGCCCTTCACCGCACCGCCCAGGTCCTGCCCGATGTTGCGCAGCTTCTTCGTGCCGAAGATCAGCACGACGACCAGGAGCACGATCAGCCAGTGCCAGATCGACAATCCGCCCATGTCCTTCTCCTCAGGATTCCTTGCGCGCGAGCATCGGTCCGAGCGAATCCGGCCCGCCGATCACGTGGATGTGGATATGCTGCACTTCCTGCCGCCCGACGCGCCCGGTGTTGACGATCGCGCGAAAACCGTCGGTCGAGCCTTGCGCGCGCGCGATCGTCGGCGCCAGCGCCATCATCCGGCCGAGCACCTTCTCGTCGGCCGGCGTGCAGTCGTACATCGTCGCGATGTGCTTCTTCGGCACGAGCAGCACGTGCACCGGCGCAAGGGGCCGGATGTCGTGGAACGCAAGGACCTCGCCGTCCTCGTGCACCTTGCGGCACGGGATCTCGCCGGCGACGATCTTGCAGAAGATGCAGTTCGGGTCGTGCATGCGTCCGTTCTTCCGGGAGGCTCGCGACCCGGGCCCGACTCGATCGCGACGAGCAGGCCCTGCGGATCGCCGGTCCGGTCGTGACCGGGCGTTCCGGCGCGAGTTCCACCCGCACCGCCCACCGACCGGCGACATTGTATCGCCATCCGGCCGGAGGCCGCGGGACGCCCCGTCGGCGCCGCGCGGAAAGCGCCTCGTCAGCGCCGCGACGCCTTCTCGTCGTGCCCGGAGCGGCCTTCGCGGCGCGAGAGCTCGGCGAGCACGTCGGCGGGCCCGAGCCCGTGGTGCGCGAGCAGGACGAGGCAGTGGAACCACAGGTCGGCCATCTCGGCGGCGACGCGCGCGGGCTCGCCGTCCTTCGACGCCATCACCGTCTCGGTGGCCTCCTCGCCGATCTTCTTCAGGATCGCGTCGCGCCCCTTGCCGAGCAACGAGGCGACGTAGGACGAGTCGGGATCGGCGCCGCGTCGCGACTCGATCGTCGCGGCGACGCGCGCGAGCACGTCGCGGTCGTCAGCGGCCGCCATAGATCTCCTTCGGGTCGCGCAGCACCGGCTCGACGTCGCGCCACGCGGCGTCTTCGAGTCGCTGGTGGAAGCAGCGCTCGCGACCCGTGTGGCAGGCGATTCCGCCGGCCTGCTCGACGACCAGCAGAATCGCGTCGTCGTCGCAGTCGAGGCGAATCTCGCGCACGCGCTGCACGTGCCCCGAGGTTTCGCCCTTGCGCCACAGCCTGCCGCGCGAGCGCGACCAGTAGTGCGCCTCGCCGGTCGACGCCGTCCGCTCGAGCGCATCCCGATTCATCCAGGCGAGCGTCAGCACGCGTCCGCTCGCCGCGTCCTGCGCGACCGCGGGGACGAGGCCGTCGGCGTTCCAGCGGACGGTGTCGAGGAAGGACATCGAAGGCAGGGAGTGGGAAGTGGCTGGTAGGGAGCGGGAGCACCGTGGCCGATCCGCGCGCCTGCAAGCGAAGAAGTCTACATCCGGTCGGACGAGCGCCCGCGAGGTCGCGTTGCCCCAGCCACAACCCACTCCCCACTCCCCGGGGCTAGCGCACCTCGATCCCCGCCGCCCGCATCGCCGCCTTCGCCTGCGCGATCGAGTACTCGCCGTAGTGGAAGATCGACGCGGCGAGCACGGCGTCGGCGCCGCCCTCGGTGATGCCGGCGACGAGATGCGCGAGGTTGCCGACGCCGCCGGACGCGATGACCGGGACGTCGACGGCCTCCGACACGTAGCGCGTGAGCCGGAGGTCGAAGCCGGACTTCGCGCCGTCGCGGTCCATGCTCGTCAGCAGGATCTCTCCGGCGCCGAGCGCCGCGACCTCGCGCGCCCATTCGACCACGTCGATGCCGGTCGGCGTGCGCCCGCCGCGGATCACGACCTGCCACTGGTCGACCGCGCATTGCTTGGCGTCGATCGCGGCGACGATGCACTGCGCGCCGAAGTGGACGGACGCCTCGCCGAGGAACTCGGGCCGCAGCACGCCCGCGGTGTTGATGCTGACCTTGTCGGCGCCCGCGTTCAGGAGCGCGCGGATGTCGTCGACCGTGTTGACGCCGCCCCCCACGGTCAGCGGGATGAAGACCTGGTCGGCGACCGCCTCGATCATCTCGTAGAGCAGACCGCGCGTTTCGATGCTGGCGCGGATGTCGAGGAACGCGAGCTCGTCGGCGCCTTCCGCGTCGTAGCGGCGCGCGATCTCGACCGGATCGCCCGCGTCGCGGAGATCCACGAACTTGACGCCCTTGACGACGCGGCCGGCGGCGACGTCGAGGCAGGGGATGATGCGCTTGGCGAGCATGGGGAGGCGGCGGTCGGCGGTCGGCGGTCGGCGGTCGGCGGTCGGCGGTCGGCGGTCGGC
>JBDTNO010000188.1:0-7040 GCA_039933715.1 Betaproteobacteria bacterium | reverse complement strand
CAGAGCGCGGGCCAGGAAGTCCAACCGGTCCTGCCCCCAGAACGGCTCGCCCTGGTAGACGTACCAGGGAACGCCGAATACCTGCGCATCGATCGCGTGCTGCGTCGCCGCCTCGTAAGCCGCGGCGATCGCGGGATCGTTCGCCCGTTGCCCGACCGCGTCTTCGTCGAGCCCGCAACGTTCCGCGATTTCGCGCAGAGTGCCGCGATCGGCGATGTCGCGCTCCTCGGCCCAGCGTGCGCGCAGCACGCCGCCCGTCATCGCGAGGCCCGCGGCGGCGCCGCGCTCGGCCGCGGCGAGGATCCAGCGCGACGCCTCTTCGCCGGACGACGCGACGAACTTCGGGGTCACGTGGATCGGCAGGGCGAGATGCTCGCTCCAGCGCGCGAGCTCGACGAGCCGGTAGGCCTGGCGCTGCGGCGCGCGCTTTGGCAGCGGCAGTCCCCCCGAGACCGGAAAGATCCTGCCAAGATCGATCGGGTGGAGGCGTGCGGTCGCCCCGTGCGCCTGGAGCAACGCGACGAAACGCTCGTGGCCGAACCAGGTCCACGGCGAGACGGGCGCGAGATAGTAGTCGACGGTCTTCAACGGGCTTCCTCCTCGCTGGACGGCGTGGCGCTCGAGCGCGCGCCGCGCGCGCCTCGACGAGCCATTGGAACACATCCGCGTCGCTCGTCGCCGCGTCGGGGTCGGCGCCGACGACGACCGCCAGGTTCGCGATCCCCGCGAGCGCGCGAAAGCGCAACGGCGCATCGTAGACGCGCCGTCCCCATCGCTCGATCGCGTAGCCCGCCTCGCGGAACATCGTGTCGATGGTCGCGCGCGTGAACCAGCGGAGGTGTGTGCGATCGAGGAGCCCCGCGTCCTCGTAGTGGAGGTCGCCGCCGATCAGGCGGACCGTGACGCTCCAGTGCTGCATGTTCGGAATGCAGGCCACGACCACGCCGCCGGGTGCGAGCGTGGCGCGCACACGACCGAGCAATGCCCAGGGATCGACGAGGTGCTCGAGCACGTCGCCGAACACCCAGCCATCGACCGGCGCCAGCGCGGCGAGCCCGGCAGCTCCCATGCGCTCGATGTCGGCTTCGAGCACGCGCACCGCGTGCCGGCGCGCCAGCGCCGCCCGTCCCGGATCGGACTCGATCCCCACGTAGTCGCACCGTGGATGACGCGCGAGGTACGCGCTCGCCAGCGCGCCGTCCCCGCAACCGACCTCGACGATCCGCGCGGCCCCGGGCGGCATGAGCGCCAGGAGATCGTGGTTCGGGGCGCCGCCCCCGGCCGAGCCGGCGCCGGGCTCCGCGGCCGGCGATTCGGAGGACATCCGCGCCGGTCAGAGCTCGAATCCGGCCGCGAGCTTCTTCGGCACGGCGACGTTCTTCAAGCGTACGTAAACGGGCAGCCCGTCGCGGAACGGCGGCGGCGCCTCGCCCTTCATCAGCGGGCCGAGGTAGGCGCGCGCCTTGCCGGTGATGCCGAAACCGTCGGTCGCCATGAAATCGCGGGGCAGCTTCTTCTCGACGTTGGCGACCTTCGCGAGCGCCGCCTCGGCGATCTTCCAGCGATACGGCCGATCCGAGACCCGCACGATCGCAGGCATCACCGCGTTCCTGCCGGCGACCGCGTACTCGACCGCGGCGCGCCCGACCGCGTAGCTTTGCTCGACGTCGGTCTTCGACGCGAGATGGCGCGCGGCGCGTTGCAGGTAGTCGGCGACCGCCCAGTGGTTCTTGTACCCGAGCCGGTCGCGGACGAGCCTCGCGATCATCGGGGCCGCGCCACCCAGCTGCGCATGGCCGAAGGCGTCCTTGATCCCGGAGTCGGCCATCAACCGGCCCTGCGCGTCCGAGAGGCCTTCCGACACGCCGATGCAGCAATAGCCGTGCGCCCTGGTCTTCGCGTCGACCGCCGCGAGGAACCTCGCCTCGTCGAACGGGACCTCGGGGAACAGCAGCACGAGCGGAATCGGCGTGCGCGCGTCCTCGGCCATCCCGACCGCCGCCGTGATCCAGCCGGCGTGGCGCCCCATCACCTCGAGCACGAACACCTTGGTCGAGGTCTTCGCCATCGACGCGACGTCGAACGCGGCCTCGCGCATCGACGTGGCGACATACTTGGCGACCGAGCCGAAGCCCGGGCAGTTGTCGGTCACCGCGAGGTCGTTGTCGATGGTCTTCGGCACGTGGATCGCCGCGATCGGGTAGCCGAGCGTCCCTGCGATCTGCGAGACCTTGAGGCAGGTGTCGGCCGAGTCGTTGCCGCCGTTGTAGAAGAAATAGCCGATGTCGTGCGCGCGGAAGACGTCGATCAGCCGCTCGTACTGTGCGCGCGATTCATCGAGGCCCTTCAGCTTGTAGCGGCAGGATCCGAACGCGCCCGACGGGGTGTGCATGAGCGCGCGAATCGATGCCGCCGATTCCTTCGACGTGTCGATCAGGTCCTCGGTGAGCGCGCCGATGATGCCGTTGCGGCCCGCGTAGAGCTTGCCGATCGTCGCGCGGCGGCGCCGCGACCCCTCGATGACGCCCGCCGCCGTCGCGTTGATCACGGCGGTCACGCCGCCCGACTGGGCATAGAACGCGTTGCGCTTTTGCATGATGCGGACCGGGGCTCGTGGAAAGCCGATTCTAACGCGCACCCGCGGGCGCGCCGAGGCGCGCGAGCCATGAGCGCGCGCCGGCATGATCGGGTGCGAGCGCGACGACGCGCTCGAAGCACTGGCGCGCCGCGTCGGGCAGCGCCGCCCCGGCGCACGCAACGCCCCGGTTGAACCACAGGTTCGCATCGTCGGGGCGCCCCCGCACCGCGCGCTCCATCAGGTCGACCGCTTCGTCCCGGGCTCCCGCGCGGTGCCGGATCATCGCGAGCAGATTGAGGAGGTCCGGATCCTCGGCCGTGTCGCCCGCGAGCCCACGCAGCGTCGCCTCGGCGCCGGCGAGATCGCCGGCGTTGGCCGCCTCCATCGCCGCGGCCATCGTCGCGTTGTAGCGCGCGACGTGGCGGTTGTAGACGGCCGACCACTTGTCGCGCACGTATGCGTGCTGGCGCGAGAACTTGTCGGCGTCGAAGTTGCCGAGGCCGCCGCCGCCCGACGTTCCGGTGTCCGCATGCCAGCGGAACGACGCGCGGTCCACGTACGCGAAGCGCGTGCGCTCGGAGAGCTGAAGCACGAAATCCCAGTCGTCGTGGATGTCGAGCAGCGCGTCGTAGCGGATGCCGGTGTCGAGCAGCTCGCGCCGGTACAGCAACGCCGAATGGTGGATGTACGACTTCTCGAACAGCGCGATCCGGTGGAACGGCCGGCCGATCGTCGTGAACAGCGCGCCGCCTTCGAACACCTCGAAGTTCGAATAGGCGGCGCCGGCGTCGGGCCGCGAACCGAGCGCGGCGACGAGCGCCGTCAGGTGGCCTTCGAGGAACTCGTCGTCGTGGTCGAGCATCGTGACGAACGCGCCTTGGGCGGCCTCGATGCCGGCGTTGGCCGCCGCCGGGCGCGGCAGCGGGCCGTCGCGCACGACCCACGTGAACGGGAACGGATAGCCCGAAGCATCGATCGGACGATGCGACGGCCCGCACGCCGCGACCAGCACGACCTCGATCGCCGGATGGTCCTGCATCGCGACCGACGCGAGCGCGCGCGGCAGCGTCGGCGGATCCATGCTGCGGATCACGACGCTCACGAGCGGCGCGTGGCGCGTGCCCGCCGACGCGGTGCGCGAAGCGCTCAGGGCTTCAGCGCGGCGAGGCAGGCGTCGCGAATCGCCTCGACGCTGCCGATGCCGTCGACCTTGCGGTAGCGCGGCGCGCGCGGGTCCCCGCTCACGGCCCACCGCTTGTAGTAGTCGACGAGCGGCTCGGTCTGGGCGTGATAGACATCGAGCCGGCGACGCACCGTCTCCTCCAGGTCGTCCTCGCGCTGGATCAGCGGCTCGCCGGTGACGTCGTCGCGCCCCTCGAGGCGCGGAGCGTTGAAGCGGACATGGTAGGTGCGGCCCGACGCGACATGGACGCGCCGCCCGCTCATTCGCTCGATGATCGACGCGTCGGGCACGTCGATCTCGAGCACGACGTCGAGCGACACGTTCGCGTCGCGCAACGCCCCGGCCTGCGGGATCGTGCGCGGGAAGCCGTCGAACAGGTAGCCGTTCTCGCAGTCGGGCGCATTCAGGCGCTCCAGCACGAGCGCGATGATGATGTCGTCGGACACGAGCGCCCCGCTGTCCATGACCTTTTTCGCCGCGAGACCGAGCGGCGTGCCGGCCTTCACCGCGGCGCGCAACATGTCGCCGGTCGAGATCTGCGGGATGCCGTAGGCGGCCTTGATGAATCCGGCCTGCGTGCCTTTGCCGGCCCCGGGAGGCCCGAGCAGGATCAAGCGCATGTCGTGGACGCCATCGAGGTTGGACGAGGGAATCGGACGCGGGAGCCGCGGCGGGACGGGCGGCCCGGGGATTGTCCCTGCAACCGCCGCACACGGTCAATCGCGCCGAGGCGCGGTGGTTCAGCGCGACGCGTAGATCGCGCGGACGCGCTCCAGGTCCTCGGGCGTGTCGACGCCGGGCGCCGGCGTACCGTCGGTGACGTCGACGACGATCCGGTGGCCGTGCCACAGCGCGCGGAGCTGCTCGAGCGCCTCGAAGCGCTCGACCGGCGCGGGCGCGAGCGTCGGATAGCGCGCCAGGAACGCGACGCGGTACGCGTAGAGGCCGTAATGGCGGTAGATCGGCAATCCCGCGGGCAGCGCCCCGCGGCCGGCGGCGAACGCGTCGCGCGCCCAGGGTATGGTCGCGCGGCTGAAGTAGAGGGCATAGCCATGCACGTCGCGCACGACCTTGACGACGTTGGGATTGAACGCCTCGGCGGGATCGGTGATCGCATGGCAGGCGGTCGCGATCGACGCGTCGCCGTGGCGCGCGAGAAGCTCCGCCATGCGGCGGATCAGCGAAGGCTCGAGAAGCGGCTCGTCGCCCTGCACGTTGACGACGATCGCGTCGGGCGCGAGCCCGAGCGCCGCGGCGGCCTCGGCGAGGCGGTCGGTCCCGGTCGCGTGGTCCGCGCGCGTCATCAGCGCGTCGATGCCGTAAGCGCGCGCGGCGGCGATCACGCGTTCGTCGTCGGTGGCGATCACCACGCGCGCGGCGCCGCTCTGCCGCGCGCGTTCGGCGACGCGGACGACCATCGGGCGCCCCGCCAGATCGGCGAGCGGCTTGCCCGGGAGGCGCGTCGACGCGTAGCGCGCCGGGACCAGCACGGTGAACACGCAGCCGGGCGCGCCGGGATCCAGCCTTGCCTTGCCGGGCGCCTCCTCGCGCGCGCCCCGCGCCCCGCGCGGCTCAGGGCTCATGCAGCCGTTCGACTTCCTCGGGCGTGAGACGCCGCGCCTCGTCCTCGAGCATCACGGGAATGCCGTCGCGGACCGGGTAGGCGAGGCCCGCCGCGCGCGAGACGAGCTCCTGCCGGTCGCGGTCGTAGACGAGCGGACCCTTGGTCACCGGGCAGACGAGGATCTCGACGAGCTTGGCGTCCATTGCAGGATCTCCTCGATGCGGTCGACGAGCGCCGGGTCGACGCGCGCCCGGATGTCGAGCGCCCAGAAGCGAGCGTCGGCGTAGCGCGAGCATTTTACCGCGTCCTTCGCCGTCATCAGGATCGCTTCGGCGCCCGGAAGCTCGAGGTCGGCGGCCGAGTAGCGATGGTGGTCGGGAAACGCCCGCGACCGCGCGTCGATCCCCAGCGCGGCGACGAGCGTGAAAAAGCGCTGCGGATTCGCGGTGCCGGCGATCGCCCACGCGCCTGCCGGCCGGAACGTGGCCGGATCCTCGTCGCGATCCGGCATGGCGAGACGGCGCCAGCGCACCGGCTCGTGCGCCATCAGCGTCTCGCGCGGATCGCCCGTTTCGCGCCACGCTTCGCGCTCGACCAGGCGCACCACGGCGTCGACCTCGCGCAGGCGCGCGCGCGGCTCGCGCAGCGGTCCCGCCGGCAGCATCCACCCGTTGCCGATCCCGCGCGCGTCGTCGATCGCGGCGACCTCGACGTCGCGGGCGAGCGCGTAGTGCTGCAGGCCGTCGTCCGCGATCACGAGGTCGCAAGCACGGTCGATTTCCAGCAGCAGGCGCGCGGCCGCGACGCGATCGCGCGCGACGGCAACCGTGCGGCCCGTGGCCGCGAGCAGAAGCGGCTCGTCGCCGGCGTCGTCCGGATCGTCGCCGGGCAGGACGATGCGCGCGCCGTCGGCGCGACGCCCGTAGCCGCGGCTCACGAATCCCGGATGCCAGCCCCGGGCCGCGAGCGCATCCGCCAGCGCGATCGCGAGCGGCGTCTTGCCCGAGCCGCCTGCCGTCAGGTTGCCGACGACGACGACTTTCGCCGGCACGCGCGTCGCGCGCAGGACGCCGTGGCGAAACATCGCGCGGCGCACCGCGACGACGGCTGCGTACGCGCCGGCGAGCGGAGCGAGCGCGATCGAGAGGGGCGTGGGGCGCCGCACGTACCACGCGGCGACGAGGCGGTCGGCGAACGCCATCGCGCCCGGCCCCGGACCGGCGTTATTTCCGCGCGCCGGCCGACTGCGTCGCGAACGTGATGTGGACGATGCCCGCCTGGCGCGCGGCCTCCATCACGTTGACGACCGACTGGTGCGTCGCGCTCGCATCGGCGCTGATGATGATGACCGGGTCCTTGGCAGTGCCCGCGACGCGCCGCAGCTCGTCGGCGAGCGACCCCGCGTTGGTCCACGTGAACACCGTCTTGTCGATCACGTAGCGGCCCTGCGCGTCGACGCCGACGTTGATCTCCCGCGGGCGCTCCTTCGCCGGGTCGGCGTCCGCCTCGGGCAGCGTGATCTGCAGCTCGGCGTAGCGCTGGTAGGTCGTCGTCACCATCAGGAAAATCAGGATGACGAGGAGCACGTCGATCAACGGGATGAAGTTGATCTCCGGGTCCTCGCGCACGCGCTGACCGCGCAGGTTCACCGGGCGCGCTCCGCTAGGGAAGCTCTGCGTAACCCGCGGATGCGCGACGGGTCGGGCGGGTGGGAT
>JBDTNO010000187.1:0-7105 GCA_039933715.1 Betaproteobacteria bacterium | reverse complement strand
CCTAACGTTCTAGCTAACCGGCGGGCCGCGCCGACGCTCGCCAAGTAGAAGCCACGTGCCGGCCCGTCCGGTTGAGCGCAGGGTTAGGCCACACTGACCCACCTCGATGCGACGCCTGGATATTCGCGCTCGGCACGTGCTTTGGCATGCTCGAGGGACGGATAGCCGCCCGCGGCAAGAGTTTCCCAATGTTTGTTGCAGTAGAGAAGCATGTAGTCGTGGCCGTCGTAGTTCAGGCCTATAGCCAAACGCGGCACCCGCTCCAACAATTTGCCGCCGACATACACAGTCGGGCCTCCCGACTGGCCCGTCCATTTCATCTTGTCGTCGATCGCCGCGTAAGCACTGATGTGGACGCTGTCGATCTCGTGGGGCGGCGGCGCAATTGGAGACGACATGTGGCCTAACGAGAAATGTACCGAGAACCAGCCGCGTCGAAAGGGATCCGACCGGCCCGTTTCGGCGCTACGCATCGACCAGACGGCCGATCGGCGGTTGTTGGAAATGCGTGGAGGATCACGGAGGTCTGTTCCGATTCGGGGGCCTAAGGGCTTGGATCCATGGAGGCGAAGCCGCCGGTCATGCTGCTCGATCGTGTGCGGGAGCGGATTCGTCTCAAGCATTACAGCATTCGCACCGAGCAGGCGTATTGCGACTGGATTAGACGCTTCGTCGTTTTCCATGGCAAGCGCCATCCGTCCGCTCTGGGCGCCGCCGAGGTCGAGGCGTTCCTGACCGCGCTGGCCGTGCGCGACCGGGTCGCGGCCTCGACGCAGAACCAGGCGAAGAGCGCGCTCCTGTTCCTCTACAAGGAGGTCCTCGGCGTCGAGTTGCCATGGCTCGACGGCATCGAGAAGGCCAAGGAGCCGTCGCGACTTCCCGTGGTGCTCACGCGCGAGGAGGTGTCGCGCGTGCTTGCGCGCCTGGAGGGCGTTCACCGTCTCATCGGTTCGCTTCTCTATGGCACCGGCATGCGCATCATGGAGGCGATGCGCTTGCGCGTGAAGGACGTCGAGTTCTCGCGCCGCGAAATCCTCGTGCGCGACGGCAAGGGGAACAAGGACCGGATCACGATGCTGCCGACGCGCGTCATCGCGCCGCTGCGGGAGCAAATCGCGCATGCACGCGAGCTCCACCGCGTCGACCTCGAGGAAGGCTTCGGCGCCGTGTGGCTACCGTACGCGCTCGCGCGCAAGTACACGAGCGCCGCGCGCGAATGGATGTGGCAGTACGTGTTCCCGGCGGACGCGCGTTCGACGGACCCACGGACCGGCGAGGTGCGCCGCCACCACCTGAGCGACCAGGCGTTCCAGCGCGCGATGAAAAACGCGGTGCGCGGCGCAGGGGTCGCCAAGCCCGCGACTCCGCACACGCTGCGCCATTCGTTCGCGACGCACCTGCTCGAGTCGGGCTACGACATCCGCACCGTGCAGGAGCTGCTCGGTCATCAGGACGTATCGACGACGATGGTCTACACGCACGTCCTCAACCGTGGAGGGCGCGGCGTCGTCAGCCCGATCGATCGCGAGTGACAGCGTCCACCGCGTGTCTCAGCGGCGCGCTCGAAGCGCGTCGGCGTCGTCGCATATGCGAAGCGCTATGCCGTTACGCCGGGTTCGGGGTCCTGCCGCGAAACCACAGGTAGACGATCCACGGCAGCACGAGGCTCGCAACGAACAGGCCCAGCGCGATTGCGACGCGTACGTTGGTGGCGAGCCCGGTCGGGATGATGAACGGACCGAGCTGCGACACGGCGAAGAGCGCGACGCCGATGCCGAAGCACAGGGTCGCGAATGTGAGGCGGCGTACAAACGGTCCGCGTCGCGAAACGAGGACGAGGATCGGGGGAACCAGGTAACAGACGATCGGCAGCCCGATCCAGACACCGAGGTACGCCAGGGCCGTGAGATTTCCCATCCGGGCGCTTCAACGATCGCCGGCCACGAATCCGCATCGCGGAACGTGCGCGTGCACGAGAGGCGGTGCGATCGCTCGACCGCCCCGGGAACGCCAGCGATCGTCGCTCGCCGCAGCCCTCGCGTTGCGCGAGGGCGCGGCGAGGTCGATCACGCCGTCCCGCCGACTCCCTTGGGGTTCGGGCCGTAGGCGTTCGTTCCCGGATGGCTGTCGAGCACGAAGAAGACGATCAGCACGATCGCGCCGACGAGCGGGACCAGGCCGATCAGCAGCCACCAGCCGCTTCGGCCGGTGTCGTGGAGGCGCCTCGCGCCGACGGCAAGCGAGGGAACCAGCATCGCCAGGGCGAAGATACCGCTCAGGATCCCGTAGCCCGACGCGCTGTTGTAGGTGCCGATCACCGTGTCGACGATCGTGAGCACGATCGAGATGAGGACGACGGCGAGCACGAAGAACCAATACTCTCTGCGGCGCGCACGACCTTCGAACGTCGCGTACTTCTTCAACGGTCCCAGGAACCAATCCATGTGCATCTCCCCGTGGATGGATCGACTGCGGTTCGCGAAATGCGGGGCGCGAGACGCCGCGCCCCGTCCGCGTTTGCTACTTGGACGACGGCAGCTTGCCTTGCACGCCCTCGACGTAGTAGTCCATCTTGTTGAGCGTCACGTCGTCGATCGTCTTGCCCGACGCGATGCGCTCCTTGCCGTCGTTGTCCTTGACCGGGCCGGTGAACGGATGGAACCTGCCGGCGGCGATGTCGGCCTCGACCTTCTTCACCTGGTCCTGCACGTCCTTCGGCACCGCGCTGTTGAACGGCGCGAGCCTGATGAAGCCTTCCTTGATGCCGCCCCAGACGTTGTCGGGCTTCCACTTGCCGTCGACGGCGCTCTGCGCGATCTTCGTGTAGTACGCCCCCCAGTTGTGGGTGACGGCGGTGAGGTGCGCCTTCGGGCCGTACTTCGACATGTCGCTGTGGTAGGCGACCGCGTACACGCCCTTCGCTTCGGCGGCCTGCACGGCGGCGGTCGAGTCGGTGTGGTGGGTGACGACGTCGGCGCCCTGCGAGATCAGCGTCTCGGCGGCGGTGCGCTCCTTGCCCGGGTCGAACCAAGAATTGACCCAGACCACCTTGACCTCGGCCCTCGGGTTCACGCTGCGCATGCCGCGCGCGAACGCGTTGATGCCCATGACGACCTCGGGGATCGGGAACGCGGCGACGTAACCCGCCGTGTTGGTCTTGGTCATCTTGCCCGCGACGATGCCGGCGAGGTAGCGGCCCTCGTAGAAGCGCGCGTTGTAGGTGCCGACGTTCTTCGCGCTCTTGTAGCCGGTCGCGTGCTCGAAGTGCGTCTTCGGGAAGTTCGCCGCGGCCTTGATCGTCGGGTTCATGTAGCCGAACGAGGTCGTGAAGATGAGCTCGTGGCCGCTTTGCGCGAGGTCGCGGATCACGCGCTCGGCGTCGGCGCCCTCGGGCACGCTTTCGATGTACTTGGTCGTGACCTTGCCGCCGAGCGCCTTCTCCATCTCCTTGCGCGCGGTGTCGTGCTGGAAGGTCCAGCCGGCGTCGCCGATCGGGCTCACGTAGATGAAGCCGATCTTCAGCGGACCGGCGGCCTTGGTCTGCGCGGCGACCGGGAACGCGACGGCGGTCGCGAGCGCGCCGGCGACGATCGTCGCGAGCGCGGTTTTTCGGTTGATCCTGGGCATTGCGTGTCTCCTGGGACGGGCGGTGCGTGGGGCGGGGCAGGGGCCCGGCGGGGCCCGGTTTCATGCCGGAGGCGGATTTTAACGCCGACGGGATCGGATGAGGGAAACGCGTTCTCTGGCCGGAAGGAAGGGCGTTGCATCGGCCCGTGCGCCCAAAGAGGGCGGATCGATCGGCCCCTGGCGACCTGTCGCCTGCTCGCGATCACCCGGCGGGATGGAACGGCCTGCCGAGCGAGGCGGGCGCGTTGAGCCGGATCGCGACCGCGTCGCGCGAGATCAGCGCGAGCACGACGATCGTCGCGACGTAGGGCAGCATCGACAGGTACTGCGCGGGGATCGCCGAGCCCATCGCCTGGATCTGGAACTGCGCGAGCGTCACGCCGCCGAACAGGTACGCGCCGGCGAGCACGCGCCACGGCTTCCAGGTCGCGAACACGACCAGCGCGAGGGCGATCCATCCGCGGCCCGCGACCATGCCCTCGACCCAAAGCGGCGTGTACGCGACCGAGAGGAACGCGCCGGCGAGTCCCGAACACGCGCCGCCGAAGAGCACGGCGGCGTACCGGATCGCGATGACCGGGTAGCCGATCGCGTGCGCCGACTGCGGCGATTCGCCGACTGCGCGCAGCACCAAACCGGCGCGCGTCTTGTAGAGGAAGACGTGCACGGCCGCGAACAGCACGAACGACAGGTAGACGAGCGGGTTGTGGCCGAACAGCAGCGGTCCGATGACCGGAATGTCCGACAGGCCGTCGATCGCGAGCGGCTTGATGCCGTCGATGACGACCGACACGTAGCCGAGCCCGACGAACGCCGAGAGGCCGATGCCGAAGAGCGACAGCGCGAGCCCCGTCGCCACCTGGTTGGCGAGCAGCGAGAGCGCGACGAGCGCGAAGATCATCGACAGCGCGGCGCCGGCACCCATGCCCGCGAGGATGCCCAGCCACGGAGACCCGGATTTCGACGCGACCATGAACGCGACGACGGCGCCGACGAGCATCATCCCTTCGACGCCGAGGTTCAGCACGCCCGATTTCTCGGTGACGAGCTCGCCGAGCGCCGCGAACACGAGCGGCGTTCCGGCGGCGAGCGTGAGGATGGCGAGTTGGGCGAAGGTGTCCATCGGGTCGCTCGGGGTCAGGTCCCGGGCAGGGCATTCGAACCATGCTCGACACGCCGCGCGTCGCGCCGAGCCGGGCTCCGATCCCTGAATTCGCGAGCGGGATTCACGTCACCGCTCCCCTGGCCACGCGCCGGTTTCCCCGCAGCCGGTAGTGGATGAACACGTCCGCCGCGAGCAGGAAGAACAAAAGCGTTCCCTGGAACAGGCCGGTCACCGCCGACGGCAGCGCGAGATTGAGCTGCGCCGACTCGCCGCCGAGATAAAGCAGCGACATCAGCACGCTCGCGAACACGATGCCGACCGGATGCAGCCGCCCGACGAACGCGACGATGATCGCCGCGAAGCCGTAGCCGGGCGACACCGACGGCAGCAGCTGGCCGATCGGCCCCGCGACCTCGCCTATGCCCGCGAGCCCCGCGCACGCGCCGCCGATCAGCATGCCGAGCCAAACGGTGCGCGGCGCCGAAATGCCGGCGTAGTGCGCGGCCGCTGGCGCGAGGCCCGCGACGCGCATCTGGTATCCGACGAACGACTTCTGCATGAACACCCAGCCGGCCGCGACGACCGCGAGCGCCACGAGGAAGCCGGCGTTGAGGCGCGTGCCTTCGATGAGGTTGGGCAGCAGCGCGCTGTCGGAGAACATCTTCGACTGCGGGAAGTTGAAGCCCTCGGGATCGCGCCAGGCGTCGTGAACGAGCAGCGACAGCAGGAGCGTCGCGACGTAGACCAGCATCAGCGAGGTCAGGATCTCGTTGGCGTTGAAGCGCGTGCGCAGCCACGCGGGGATCGCCGCCCACGCCATCCCGCCGATCGCGCCGGCGACGAGCATCGCGGGCAGCACCAGCCACGATTCGACGCCGTGCAGCAGCAGCGCGACGCCTCCGCCGGCGATCGCGCCCAGCGTGAGCTGTCCTTCCGCGCCGATGTTCCAGACGTTCGCGCGGTAGCCGGTGGCGAGCCCGGTCGCGATCAGCATCAGCGGCGACGCCTTGAGCAGCAGCTCGCCGAATCCGTACAGCGAGTCGACGGGCTTGACGAAGAACGCGTGGAACGCCTCGAGCGGATTCTTGCCCATCAGCGGGAAGAGCGCGAAGCCGATCGCGACCGTCGCCGCCGCGGCGATCAGCGGCGACGCCCAGCGAAAGAGGCGCGACGGCTCGGGGCGGGCTTCGAGGCGAATCATCGAACGGGGGTCAGAACCGCGGTACTCGCGGCATCGACATTTGAATGGGGGGACAGGTGCGAGGTGTGAGCATTACGCCTCTGACCCCATTGCGCCGGCCGGGGAGAATCGCCGCCCGGACTGCGCGCCCGCGGCGATGAACGATCCGGACATCAGCATCCCGATCTCCTCGGCGTTCGTGTCACGCACCGGCCGCGCGTCGGCGAGCCGGCCCTGCGCGATCACGGCCAGGCGATCGCAGATCTCGAACAGCTCGTCGAGCTCCTCGGAGACGACGAGCACCGCGACGCCCCTGTCGCGCAGGTCGATCAGCGCCTGCCGTATCTGAGCGGCCGCGCCGACGTCGACACCCCACGTCGGCTGCGCCGCGATCATGACTTTCGGCGCCTGGCGGATCTCGCGCCCGACAATGAATTTCTGCAGGTTGCCGCCCGACAGCGAGCGCGCGGCGGCGTCGGGGCCGCCGGCCTTCACGTGGTACGCGTCGATCGTCGCCTGCGCGTAGTCGCGCACCGCGTCCGCGACGACGAAGCCGCGGCGCACGAGTCCCTGCCGATGCGCGGTGAGCAGCGCGTTCTCGGCGAGCGACATCTCGGGGACCGCGCCGCGCCCCAGCCGCTCCTCGGGCACGAACGCGAGCCCGAGCGCGCGACGCTGTTCGGCGTCGAGCCGTCCCGCCGCGACACCCATCAGCCGCACGACACCCGCGTCGGCGACCGTGCGCTCGCCCGACAGCGCTGCCATCAGCTCCTTCTGGCCATTGCCGGACACGCCCGCGATGCCGACGATCTCGCCTGCGTGCACCGACAATCGGATGTCGCGCAGCGACGTGCCGAACGGATCCGGCGAAGGCAGCGACAGCCCATCGACGACGAGCCGCGCCTCGCCCGCGTGCGCTTCGGGATGGCGCGGATGCGGAAGGTCGCCGCCGATCATCATGCGCGCGAGCGAAGCCGACGACTCCCGCCGCGGATCGCAGGTGCCGGTCACCTTGCCCGCGCGCAGCACGGTGGCGCGATGGCACAGCGCGCGGATCTCGTCGAGCTTGTGGCTGATGTAGAGGATGCTGCAGCCTTCGTTCGACAGGCGCCTGAGCGTCTCGAACAATTTTTCGACCGCCTGCGGCGTCAGCACCGACGTCGGCTCGTCCATGATCAGGAGGCGCGGGTCCT
>JBDTNO010000186.1:0-7109 GCA_039933715.1 Betaproteobacteria bacterium | reverse complement strand
AGAGTTGATGCTGTACGACGCGACCGATCTGCGCGGAGGGGTCGGATTCCGTGCCGTGGTCCGCGACCGGCTTCCTCTCTGCGGCGCGTTGCCCGATCTCGACGCGGTCGCGCGTCGCGTGGACCGCGTAGCCACGCGCCCGGGGCTCTACGCGATCGGCGCGTTCGGCTCGCGCGGGCTCACGTGGGCATCGCTCGCCGGCGCGGTGCTTGCCGGGCAGGTGGACGGCGGACCGCTGCCGATCGAGGCGGACCTCGCGGCGGCGATCGATCCATGCCGCTTCGTGCGGCGCGCGCGCCGCCGCGGACGCGCTTAAGGCTTCGCGGTTCGCATGTTCCTCAGGCGGAGCGAGGCGCTCACGAGCATCACGCCCGACACGATGCTCCAGGCGGCGAACACCCAGACGATCGCGAGCGCGCCGCTCACCGGATACACGAGGACGAAGATCCCGACCAGCATCGACAGGATCCCCGACAGGATCAGCAGGCGCTCGTTGTCGATTGTCTTGCGCACGCGGATCGCGTGCACGACCTGGAACACGCCGGTCACGATCGCCCAGGCGGCGATGAGCGCGAGCAGCGCGCCAGCCGCGACGATCGGCAGGAACAGCGTCAGCAGGCCTGCGGCGACGCCGAGGATGCCGACCATGACGAGCGGCCACACCGGTTGGTCCTTGCCTCGGGCCGTCCAGGCGGTCGCCAGCGCCCCCACGCCGTCGACGAAGGCCCACGCGCCCCACAGGATCACGAGCACGACGACGGTGAGCCCCGGCCATGCGAACACGAGCACGCCGAACACGATGCCGGCGACGCCCCGCGCCAGAAGCCAGCCCCACGCGTCCCCGAGGTGGCGGATGAAATCGTCGGTCGGCCCCCCCGCTTTCGGCATAGCCGCCGCCGAGTCTGTCATGTGCGCTCCCTCCGAGGGCGCGTCGGCCGGTTCGGGCTCAACGCTTGCCTGCCACCCTACCGCGGCCGGCGCTTCGACGCCAGAAGCGCCGGCACTGAAGACCTCGGCCGGTCCGCCGCACGCGTTCCCGGGCATCCAGAGCGGGCCGCCAGGCGGACGCGCCGCGTCGCGAGGGATCCTCGCCTCCGTCGTTGCGCCGACCGAGATGCCGGCGGAACGGCGCCGTCCTATTCCAGACCACTCCTGCGCGCTCGATCCCGGCCGTTTGCGTGCGAGTTCCACGCCCGCGCGCCCGGCGATTCACGTTAAGATCCGAACCACCGCACCGCCCGTTCCGCCGTTCATCGCAGGGGGAATCGCATGAAACCCGTCGTCGCCTCCACCGCCGCCGTCCTGCTCGCTGCCAGCACGCCGGCGTCGGCCATCATGAACAATTTCTTCCTGTTCACCGCGATTCCGACTCTCGACGAGGTCGGACTCGGTGTGTTGATCGCGCTGGTCGCCGCCGTCGCCGGGTGGGTGGTGCGAAAGCGCACCGGTCGCAAGTGACCGGCCGCGTTCCCGGCGGCGCGGGTCCGTCGCCATGACGCCCGAAGGCCTGTCGCTCCTGACGTCGATCTACCTCGGCCTGTTCTTCGGAGGCCTCGCGTTCTTCTGGCTATGGGAAGCGGCGGCCCCGTTGCGCCCGTTCGCGGACAACGGCGCGCGGCGCCGGCATGCGCTTCGCAACCTGGGCGTACTCGCAGCCGTCGTCGTGTTCGCGGACCTGTTCGTCGGCACCTGGTTGTTGCGAGCGGGCGACCGGCTTCTCGACACGCCGGCCGGCCTGCTCACGGCGCTGCAATGGCCGATCGCCGCGCAGATCTTGTTCGCGTTCGTGCTGATCGACGCGCTCGAGTACGGCCTCCACCGTCTGGCGCACGCGTGGCGGCCTCTGTGGCTCGTGCATGTCGTGCATCACAGCGACCCGCACGTGGACTCCACGACCGGGGTGCGCAACCATCCGCTCGAGACGACGGTCACGATCGTGGTGCGCGTCGGACTTTACGTGGCGCTGGGCTTGCCGCTTTGGATCGAGCTGGTGCGAGTGATCGTGGCCAACTCGCTGTTCCTGTGGCAGCACTCGAATATCGCCAGCCCGTGGTGGCTCGAAGCGCTGCGGCCGGTGTTCGTGACGCCCGCCGTGCACCGCCAGCACCACAGTCCCGACGCGCCCCTGATCGATCGCAACTTCGGCCAGATGTTCTCGATCTGGGACCGCCTGTTCGGCACCTACGCCGAGCCGGCCACCGACGCGCCGCCCGAGTACGGGTTGCGCAGGCTCGGCGAGCGCGCCTGGCAGACCGTCGGAGGCCTGTTGCTCACGCCGTTTCGCGCGCGCTCGATTCCCGGCCCGCTCTGAAGCGCGCGCGTCGGCGCCTTTCCTACGCGCGAGCGCGAGCGGCGCCGATGCCGCGACGGCGCGGCCTCATGTAGCGTGGGTGAATCGCGCGTCGTGGCGCCCAGGGCGTCCCGCGCGACCCATTGAGGGAGATGCGCATGCCACGCTGCGACCATTGCGGCAACGAGTATGACAAGGCGTTCACGGTCACGATGGCCGGCAGCACGCACACATTCGACGCGTTCGAGTGCGCGATCCACATGCTGGCGCCCCACTGCGCCCATTGCGATTGCCGGATCGTCGGGCACGGCGTCGAGGCGAAGGGCGCCTACTTCTGTTGCGTCCATTGCGCGACGCAGTCCGGCGTCGAGGGCTTGCGCGATCGCGTCGGCGCGGGGGCAGGCGCCTCGAAAGGCCCGCACGCCTAGGACGAGTACTCAATCGGCCCGCACGCCTAGGACGAGTACTCAATCGGCCGGCGAGGACAACGGCGTCGGGGACGGTGTCGCCACGAGGGGCGTCATCTGCAGCTCCTTCCGCGCGCGCCCGATCATTTCCTTCAGCCACGCCACCAGCGCCGCCGTGTAGGTTGCCTGCGCGTCGTCGCTCGACAGCGAATGGTCCGCCTTCTCGAGCACGCGCACCGTGAGCGAGGCGGCGGACGTGAAGGCGGCACGGTAATTCGAAACGACCTGCTGCGGGACGATCGTGTCGAGCTCGCTCTCGACGATCAACACCTGGCCCTTGAACACCGCGCACGCCGCCAGCGCCCGGCTTTGGCCGGACCCCGCCACCAGGCGGCGGTACGCATCGAGCTCCTGCCGCTTGCGTAGCTGCCCCTTCGGCAGCGACCAGTCCGAGTCCTTGTAGTCGGCCGGCGCGCGAAGCGCGAGCCAGCGCACCGAGCGCACCGACGTGAGGATCGCCGCGAGGTAGCCGCCGTAGCTGCTGCCGACGACCGCGACGGCCGAGGCGTCTACGCCGCGCTGGTGGATCAGCGCGTCGTAGGCGGCCAGCACGTCCCGCAGGTTGTCCTCGCGCGTGACCGTCTCGACCTGCGCGCGCGTCTTCGCGTGTCCGCGCAGATCGAACGTCAGACAGACGCAACCGAGCGCGGCGATGCTCCGCGCGCGCGCGACGTATTGCTCCTGGCTGCCGCCCCAGCCGTGCACGAACAGCACGCCGGGAACCAGCGTGCCGGGCGTGACCAACGTCCCGGCGATGTGCTGGTCGTCGACCGCGATGTCGAGGAGATCATCGCGCGTCGGCATCGGGCGAAAGCGTCGCGTACTTGGTCAATGGGCTGCCGTGCGCATCGAGGCCCTGGAAATACACGAAGGCACCCGGCGGGACGACCGGCTCGGGCTCGTAGGTCTCGACGGTCGACGCACGCACGTGATCGACGCCCGCGTCGGCGAGGAACGCCTCGAGCGCGCGCACCTCGGCGCCGCTGGCACCGCCGGCGCGCCACGACTGCTCGAGCACGCCGACGCGCGCCTTGCCGCAAGCATCGGCCCCGTGCGCGACGTCGTAGTTGCGCCGCGACGCGAACAATCCCGGATACGCTCGCATCGCGGCGGCGTCGTAGCGGCGCGCGAATTCCACGGCGTTGCGCGCGTCGTCCGCGAGCGAAAGCGCACCGAGCGCCTCCAGGCCCCCGCGCACGCACTCGAGCGTCGAGCCCCCGTACACGTCGTTGCCGCGAGCGTTGCGCACGGTGCGCTGCGTTCCGCAATAGCTCAGCACGATGCCGCCGGCCGATACCTGCCCCACGCTGTACGTGGTGACGCCGGCCAGGTTCTCCTCGACCACGATCCCGGTCGAGGCGAGCGCTTCCTGATCGATCGCGGCCAGCGCGCGCTTCGCGTCGGCGCCGCTCTCCACGACCTCCTGGCCGCCGCCACCGATGCCGTCGCACCGCTTGAGGCGCACAGGCCCCAGGTCGAGCAGCAAGCGAACCGCGCGCAATGCATCCGCGTGCGAGAACGCCGTGTAGCCGCGCAGCACCGCGTCCTCGACTTCGGAGCCGAACGCCGGCGCCCAGCCGTCGGGAGCGCGCGCATCGCCGTCGCAGAGCCCGTGCGTGATCGCCTTGGTGGCGACGAACGCATGCGGCACGACGCCGCCGAAGAGGTCGTCGGCCGCGACGATGCCGAGCCGCATGGCCGTGCCGCGATCGAGCGCATCGTCGGGTACGAAATAGGGACGCGCTTCGTAGGACGCGGTCGACTCGAAATCTCCTTCGTAGCTCGCCTCCATCGTGGCCGCAAGTCGCGCCGCCACCGCCCGGCGACCGACGACGTCGTGCCCGGACGTGGCGTGCGCGGGACGCGTGTGGTAGGTGACGACGGGTCGGGTCGATGGCATGACGGCGCCGGTGCAAGGGATCGTCCCCCAGCCTACCGACCTCGCCCGCGCGTTCCATCGGGCGACGGCGATCCCGCGCCTCGGGATTCGTCCTACGTCGGTGCGCGAATGCGGTTGTCGGAGCACGTTCAGCGTCTTTCCGACAGCGGAAAGCGGGCGGCGCCGACGAATCGGCCCAGCGCCGGACGAGGCTTCCGGACTACGCTTCGTCCACCGCCGCGCCAGGTCGCTGCACCATCCTCCGCCATGTTGAAGACCGTCACAGGCTCGTTCGCGGACTTCGCATCCGCTGCGCGCAGCGCTCTGCGCTCGTGCGAGAGGGATTCGGCCAGGTCAGCATCATCGCCCTTCCCCCGCCGGAGGTCGGCCGGCCGGCGGCAATCGAGCCGCCCCGATCCGTCCGCTCGGGGGCGCTCGTGGTGGGCGCGCTGGCGCGATGATCGGCCCCGGGAGCGTATGGGGATGGTCGGGGCCGGATCCCGGCGCGCTGCTCGTCGGTGCGCCATTCGCCAGCGCCTTCGCCGGGGCCTGCATCGGCGCGCTCGCCGGCGCGGCATTCGACCGCGGCTGGACCCGCCATGCGCGGCCGGAAGCACTGGCCGGACGTGCGCGCTCCGGTGCGGAGCGCGTGAGCGTCGTGGTCGCCGAGTCGCATGCGCACCAGGTCGAAACGATCCTTCGCCGGCATGGCGCCACGATTGAGCGTCCCGCGTCGAGTCCCGGCCCCGACGCGCCCCCGCGGCGTGCGCCGCGCTGGATCCCGCACCGTTCCTGACAGGCTCGCGATGGACGCGCTCGCCGATCTCTTTCGCGTCGAGATGCCGGCCTGGGAGATCGTCGTGCGCGGCAGCGCGATCTACCTCTTCCTCTTCGCGGTCTTCCGCTTCGTCGTGCGGCGCGACGTCGGCGCCGTCGGCATCGCCGACCTACTCGTGCTCGTGCTGGTCGCCGACGCCGCGCAGAACGCGATGGCCGGCGGCTACACGACGGTGACCAAAGGCGTGATCCTCGTCGCGACGCTGATCTTCTGGAACGTCCGGTTCGACCGGCTGGCGTTCCGTTTTCCGGCGTTCGCGCGCTTGTCGCAACCACCCGCGTTGCCGCTCATCGCGAGCGGCCGCTACTTCCATCGCAATCTCCGGCGCGAGTAGGTGCCCCTGGAGGACCTGGAGGCGAAGCTCCGCAGCCACTGCGTCGAAGATGTCAAGGACGTTGCGAAGGCGTACCTCGAAAGCGACGGCGAAATTACGGTCATTCGGCGCGGCGATCGACGGGAAACCAGGCCTCCACGCAAGGCTCGCTCGATCCCGGGATGACCTGGCCGCTGCCGCGATGAGTTTGCGGTGAGCCAGGGCGTTGGTTCTCGCCGGCTTCTTCACACCAAGTTCGCGGAGACCATGCGCGCATGGCGACGCCTGGCGACAGCCAGGTTCGCACGTTCCTCGCGTACTTCTCGTCAGCCGGAGTCCGACATTCGATTGCGGCGGCTGGCGACTGCTGACGAATGACCGCGGACGTAGCTTTCGCACACTGTCGCCGCGATGGAAATTCCGGCAGGCAGCGGCGGAAGCGCCCTTTCGGCTGCGGGAGGGTCCTTCAACCCACGAAGGCAGTTCGCAGTCGGACCGGAAAGGCGCGCCATGAATATTCTCGACCCGAAGTTCCGCTACATCGACAGTTATTCGACCGACCTCCGCAAGACATTCGCGCGCCTGCGACGCGAAGCCCGCGAAGGCGCCAAGCCGACGCAACCGGCGCGGGAGCGGTCACAGTCGGCGAACGTGGTCATGCTCGAGCGCGCCCGCAAAGCGGCGCCCTGAGCAGCGCACGTCGTCGCGCGACGCTCGCGCCGCCATCGTGGCGCCGATCGCGAGGCGCGACGCAGCAGCGCGGCGCCTGGCGTGCCGTCACGCGGCAGGAATCGGCTTCGCGAGCCCGCCTGTTGCTGACGCATCGCGCGACCTGCCCGTCGAACGAAGGGATCCACGACGGCGAGCTACTAGGGCTAAAAGGCCCAGGAAAAGGTCCACAAGGTGATGAAGGAGCGCAAGGAGGGCACTTTGCGCAGCGGCAAGTCCGGCAGGAAGGTGACGAGCCGCAAGCAGGCGATCGCGATCGGCCTGTCCGAGGCGCGCAAGGCAGACGCCAAGGTGCCGAAGAAGCGCGCCAGCGGGACGGCCGCGTCGCGGAAAACAACGTCGCGCAAGCGCACCGCCCAGAAGGCGTCGTCGCGGAATACCTCACCGCGCAAGCGAACATCGAAGAAGACCGCGTCGCGCAAGCGCAAATCGACGACGAAGTGGCGCCCCGCGACTGCAGCGCGCGCCTTCTCACGCTGCGGCCGCTGCTGCCTCGGCACGACCCTGCGCGCGTGCGCGCGCCTGCTACGATCCGCCGGAAACACCCACGGCGACCATTCGTGCACACAGCGAGCGTTCGTGCACAAAGCGAG
>JBDTNO010000185.1:0-7148 GCA_039933715.1 Betaproteobacteria bacterium | reverse complement strand
ACTGCGTGATGACGCGCGAGCTGCCTTCCTTCGCCGTGTTGATCGAGTCGAGCCCCGAGCCGATCCAGTTGAACGGCCGGAACAGCGTGTAGTCGAGGCCCTGCTCCATCCCGTATGCGTGGATGACTCGGTCCATGAGCTGCTTCGCGCACGCGTAGATCCAGCGCGGCTTGTTGATCGGACCGAGCACGAGGTTCGAGGTCTCGGAGTCGAACACCGCGTCTTCGCACATCCCGTACACCTCGGACGTCGACGGGAACACGAGGTGCTTGCCGTAGCGCACCGCGGCGCGGACGATCGGCAGGTTCGCCTCGAAATCGAGCTCGAAGACACGCAGCGGCTCGCGCACGTAGGTCGCCGGCGTCGCGATCGCGACGAGCGGCAGCACCACGTCGCACTTCTTGACGTGGTACTCGATCCACTCGCGGTTGATCATGATGTCCCCCTCGAAGAACCGGAAGCGGGGGTTCGCGACGTGCTCGGCGATGCGTTCGGTCCCGATGTCCATCCCGTAGACCTCCCAGTCGGTCGACCCGAGGATGGCCTTGGACAGGTGGTGGCCGATGAAGCCGTTGACGCCGAGGATGAGGACGCGTTTCATGGGCATCGCCGCCGTTGCGAGGCCGCCATTCTACCGGGCGCGACGGTGCGGCCTTCGAGGCGGCGTCGCGACGTCGGGCGCTGCCTCAGCGCCGCGGCGGCTCGCGCGCGATCGGCGCCCCGGTCGCCGGATCGAATGCATGCAGCGAGAGGCGACCGGTGGTCATGCTTCCCACGTGCGCACGCACGACGACGCGACCGTCCGCCGGGTCGTAGCCGGCCTCGTAGCGGGTGACGAAGTCGGTCGCGCGGCCGGGCAGCTTGCGCCACGCGTCGAGCCACGCACGGATCCCGGCGGTCCGCATCGACGACAACGGGAACGCATGCATGGCGGCGACCGGCGCGTCGGCCCACGGCCGCAGTTGCCGGCCCTCGGTGCCGATCCAGCGCTCGCCCTGCCGGATCACATGCTCGGGCGCGGCACCCGGCGAACGCTGCGCGAGCGCCTCGCCCTCGGTTTCGCTCACCCCGAGCATCGTGAGCGTCGGGTCGCCGCCGTAGCGCGCGATCAACGCCGCGCCGAAGCGCTCGAGTGCGGCGAGCGTGCGCTGGTCGGCGTTGCGCGCCTCGCGGGCCTGAATCGCGGCGATGTCGGCTGGCTGCGCATCCGCGCGCGGCGCCAGCGCGGCGAGCGCACCGAGGACGACGAGGGCGATCCACGAAGCGAAGGGACCGACGCGAACGGAGCCTCGGCGCATCAACCCCATCCACCCGGATTCGCCCTGCCACGGGCTCGTATCGCGCGCGCCGCCGCAGGCGGAAACGGTCACGAGCGGCCGCGCGCCAGCGCCGCCACGCCGACCGCGTCGATGGGCCGGCCCTGGTGCGCGAGGTCGACGAGCGCGAGGCAAGCGCCGTCGCCGCAGCGCGCGATCACGTTCGCGCCGAGCACGTGCACGCCGACCGAGTTCGGAATCTGCGCGGGCGCCTGGTCGAGCATGCGCGTGCGCAGCACGGCGAGCCGCCCGCCGGGCAGGTCGGCGAACGCGCCCGGATACGGGGGCGCCACGGCGCGGACGAGGTCGTGGATCCGGCGCGCCGGCGCGCTCCATGCGATGCGCCCGTCTTCGGGCCTGCGACCGCCGAAATACGAGCCCGCCGCGAGATCGTTCGGTCGCCGCGCGGCGGTTCCGTCGAGGAGGGCGGGCAGCGCGCGGGCGAGCACACGTCCGGCCGCGCCGGTCACGCGGTCGAACACGTCCTTCGCCGTGTCGTCGGGACCGATCGGCACGCGCTCCTGGTCGACGATGCCGCCCGCGTCGGGCTTGGCCGTCATGTCGTGAAGCGTCGCGCCGGTTTCGGTCTCGCCCCGGAGCACCGCCCAGTTGACCGGCGCGCGGCCGCGATACTTCGGCAGCAACGAGCCGTGCAGGTTGAGCGCGGCGCGCGAGGCGGTCGCGAGCAGCGGCGCGCCCAGCATCCGGCGGTAGTAGAAGCTGAACAGGAAATCCGGCGCGAGCGCGGCGATGCGCATCACGATCTCTGGTGCGTTCGCGTCGTCGGGCGCGATCCACGGGATGCGAAGCGCGTCGGCGACGTCGGCCACGCGCTCGAACCAGAGCGTCTCGGCCGGATCGTCGCGGTGCGTGACGACCAGCGCGACGTCGACGCCGTGGTCGACCAGGACACGAAGGCAGCGGGCGCCGACATCGTGGTAGGCGAAGACGACGGCGCGCGCGCGTTTCGCGACGGGAGCGATCACGGGCGCGGCGGCTCGTCCGCCGTCGCGTCGCGCTCGAGCACCGCGCGCACCGTGTAGCGCGGTCGGTCGCGAACCTGCTGGTAAATGCGCCCGACATACTCGCCGACGATGCCGAGCCCGAACAACACGAGGCCGATGAGGAAGAACTCGAGGATGTCGCGGTCCCACACGGCCGCCAGGCCCTCGGCGTAGCGGCCGGTCGCGACCTTCTGCGCGATCACGAACACGTAGAGCGCCACCGAGCCGACCGCGACCAGCATGCCGATCAGCGAGAACATCTGCAGCGGCACGAGCGAGAAGCCGGTGATGAGGTCGAAGTTGAGGCGCACGAGCCGGTAGAGCGAGTACTTCGACTCGCCGGCGGCGCGCTCCTCGTGCGCGACCTCGACCTCGACCGGCCGGTGGGCGAACGTGTAGGCGAGCGCGGGAATGTAGGTCGACACCTCGCGGCTCGCCGCGACCGCGTCGGTGATCTCGCGGCGATACGCCCGCAGCATGCAGCCCTGGTCGGTCATCCGGATGTGCGTGATGCGCTCGCGCACGCGGTTCATCCAGCGAGATGCGACGCGCCGCCACCAGGCGTCTTCGCGCTGCCTCCGCACGCCGCCCACGTAGTCGGCGCCGGCGTCCATCGCGGCCAGGAGCTTCGCGATCTCCTCGGGTGGGTTCTGCAGGTCGGCGTCGAGGGTGACGACGCGCCGGCCGCGGACGCGGTCGAAGCCGGCGATGATCGCCGTGTGCTGGCCCGCGTTCGCGTTGAACAGCACGACGCGCGTGACGTCGGGCCGCGCGCGGAACTGGTCGGCGAGAAGCGCGGGCGACGCGTCGTGGCTGCCATCGTCGACGAACACCACTTCGTACCGGAGGCCGAGTGCGTCGAGCGCCGGATAGAGGCGCGCGAACAGCGCGGGCAGCCCCTCGGCCTCGTTGTAGACCGGGACGACGACGGAGACGTCGGGATGCTCCATGGCGATTCAGCGCGCGCCCGACAGGATACGCGCGAGCGTGGCGCACACGCGATCCACGTCCTCGTCGCGCATGTCGGGGAACAGCGGCAGCGTCACGGTCTCGCGCGCGATGCGCTCGGCGTTCGGATGCTGGCCGTCGCGCCCGCCGTAGCGGCGGCCGAGCGTGGAGAGGTGCAGCGCCTCGTACGAGACGCCGGTGGCGATGCCTTCGCGCAGCATCGCGTCGCGAAAGGCCTCGCGCGCCATGCGCCCGGATGGCACGAGCACGCAGAACATGTTCCAGGTGCAGCCGTCGCCCTCGGTCGGGCGCGGCGGCAGCAGGCACTCGACCTGGCCCGGCCAGCGCGCGAAATAGCGCTCGGCGAGCGCGCGGCGGCGCGCGAGCAGTACGTCGAGGCGATCGAGCTGGCCGACGCCGATGCGGGCGTTGACGTCCGGCAGGTTGAACTTGCCGCCGGGAAACGCGACGTCGCGCGTACCGTCGGGAAGGCGCTCGATGCCGTGGAAGCGCAGCACGTCGATGCGCTTCGCCTCGGACGCGTCGTTCACGACGATCGCGCCGCCCTCGATCGTCGTCAGGTTCTTGTTCGGGTGGAAGCTGAACGTCGTCACGTCGCCGAACGAGCCGCCGAAGCGGCCGCGAAAGCGCGTGCCGAACGTGAGCGCCGCGTCCTCGATCACGCGAAGCCCATGGCGATGCGCGAGCGCGAGAAGGCCGTCGAGGTCCATCGCCGAGCCCGGCCAGTGCGTCGGGACGATCGCGCGCGTGCGCGGCGTGACCGCCGCCTCGACGGCGTCGAAGGCGATATTGCGCGTCGCGAGGTCGCAATCGACGAACACGGGCGTCGCGCCGACCTTCGCGATCATGTTCGGCACGGTGAAGAAGCTCTGCGCCGAGGTGATCACCTCGTCGCCGGGCCCGATGCCGGCCATCTGCAGCGCGATTTCGACGGCGGCCGTCGCCGAGGTGACGGCGCGGACCGGCCGGCCGCCGCACAACGCCGACAGCCGCTCCTCGAACGTGCGCACCCAGGGCCCGCTCCCGATCCAGCCCGAGCGCAGCACGTCGGCGACCGCGTCGATCGTCGCCGCGTCGATCGAAGGCCGGGCGAACGGGAGGATCGGCGGGGTCAACAGGAAGCCTCCCCCAGGCTAGCCGCTGCGCGGCGTCGCGCACCCCCTCCTGCGGGGAGGGGGCGGGTGTGTTCCCCCCGACGCTCGCTGCGCGAGCCTCCCCCCAGGGGGCGCGGCGGCCTCGGGGCGGCCCTTCGGTCGCCGACGCCTCCGGGCGGCCATACGTCGCTCCGGGTCATGCGCTCCTCGCGACGAGCCAGACGCCCAGCACGATGAAGCCGATCCCGATCCAGCGCTGCAGCGTGACCGCCTCGCCGAACAGCCACTGCGCGGCGACCGCGTTGACGACGTAGCCGAGCGACAGCATCGGGTAGGCGACCGAGACCGGCACGCGCGACAGCCCGAGAATCCACACGACGACCGACACCGCGTAGCAGGCGATGCCGGCGACGATGGGCGGCACCGTGGCGAGGCGCGCGAGCGTCGCGAGCCAGTGGTCGGCCGTGAGCGTGATGACGCCGGTCGCGTTGGTGCCGGCCTTGAGGAGGAGTTGCGCCGCGGCGTTCAGCAGCACGCCGGTCAACAGGAAAGCGAGCGCGGAGCCGCTCATCGCGCTAGCGTCGCGAGACCAGCACGCGCCGCGGGTCGGTCGCGAGAATGCGCATCGGCACGCCGTCCTTCGCGAAGCGCTCGTACTCCGACTTCGGCATCAACGCGTAACCGGCGGGCAACGATGTCCACTGAGCGATCCACGTCGCCTCGTCGGGTATGCCGAGTGCAGGTTCCAAATCGAGCCCCATCGCGAACTCGTCGCGAAACGCGACGAGCGTCGTCGTGCGCCCGAGGTAGAACGGCACGGTCTGGTCGTAGCTGCCGACCTGGAAGAACGGCAGCTTCCGGTCGAGCGGCGCGCCTTGCGCGTTCTTCGCCTCGCGCAGGATATCGTAGCCCGAGCGCGTCGCGCGGAACACGTCGTGGCCGATGAACAGCACCTGGAACCCGACCAGCGTGCCGAGCGCCACCGTCGCGATCCCTGCGGTCTTCATCCGCTCGCCGCCGCGCGCGAGCAGCCCGCAGGCCGCCACGCCGGTCGCCGCGATGATCCCCGTGCCGAGGATCGCCCACGGCTTGTACGCGTGGAACAGCGCAGCGGGCGTCCGATCGTCCGCGTACCGGTCGACCAGAGGCTCGAATCCGACACAGACCCCGGCGAACACGACGATCGCGCCGATCGCGAGCGGCGCCAGCAGCCAGGCGATCCTGCGCGGCGCCATCGCCGCCAGCGCGGGCCCCAGCACGAGCATGAGCGCCGGGAACATCGGCAGGATGTACGACGGAAGCTTCGACCCGGAGAGCGAGAAGAACACGAACACGAACGCGGCCCACACGAGGCAGAACGCCTGCCAGCGGAACCCGTTGGCCGCGCCCGGCGCCGACCAGCTCGAACGCCACGTCCACGGCGCGACCGACAGCCACGGCAGCACGCCGGCGGCGAACAGCGGCATGAAATACCACCAGGCGCCGGTGCGCCGGTGCTCGGTCGTGAGGAAGCGGCGGAAATGCTCGTTGACGAAGAAGAACTCGGCGAAGCCGGGGTTGGCGAGCGAAACCAGCGCGAACCACGGGACGCTGATCAGCGCGAACACCGCGAGCCCGGGCACCAGGTGGAGGCGGCGCCACGGAGCGAAGTCGCGCGTCGCGAGCGAATACAGGACGAGCGTCGCGCCGGGGATCACGAGCCCGACGAGTCCCTTGGTAAGGACCGCGAGCGCGACCTCGGCCCACGCGGCGAGCATCCACAGCCGCACCCGCCCCGGCGGAAGGCCGTCGCGATTGGCGAGCAGGAACGAGGAGAGCGCCGAGGCGAGCAGGAATTCGAGCAGCGCGTCGAGCGTCGTGAAGTGCGCGATCCCGACGTGCCAGACGCAGCCGGCGAGCGCGAGCCCGGCGTACGCGCCGGCGGTCGGGCTCGCCAGTCGCGCCGCGGTGAATGCAACGACGAGAATCGTGAGGAATCCCGCGACGGCCGGTGCGAGCCGCGCGGTCCATTGGTCGGTCTCGAACAGCCGGTACAACGCGGCGGTGACCCAGTACTGGAGCGGCGGCTTCTCGAAATACTTGATGCCGTTTAGCCGCGGCGTCAGCCAGTCGCCCGACACCGCCATCTCGCGCGCGATCTCCGCGTAGCGGCCTTCGTCCGGATGCTGGAGCTTGCGAAGGTCGAGCGCCGAGAACCAGGCGAACGCGACGATCGCGGCGACGATCGCCCAGGCGGAGCGGGGCAGGGAGGCGAGCACGGGGCGACGGTGGACGCAGCGACGGGACGCCGCACAGGGCCGTGGGGCGACAGCGATTGTACCGGCGCGCACGCCGGTCCGCCCGCGGCGCATGCTAGCCTCGACGCCCGGGAAGCGGGCAGGAGGGCCGGTGCAGAGCAACGACGTCACGATCGTGGCCGGGACGATCGACGACATCGCGCTCGTGCAGCGTCTCGCCGACTCGATCTGGCGTCGCCATTACCCGGGCATCCTCAGCGACGCGCAGATCGACTACATGCTCGCGCGCGGCTATGCGCGCGAGGTGCTCGCGGCGTTCGTCGCCGCCGACGGGGCAGGGCTCGCGATCGTGCGCAGCGGCGGCGACCCCGCGGGCTTCGCTGCCTGGGTTCGCGACCGCGAGCCGATGACCACGAAGCTCGACAAGCTCTACGTCGAGCCCGCGCTGCACGGCCGCGGCCTCGGCCGCGCGCTGATCGCGCACGTCGAGGACGCGGCCCGGCGCGACGGCGCGCGCACGCTCGTCCT
>JBDTNO010000184.1:0-7237 GCA_039933715.1 Betaproteobacteria bacterium | reverse complement strand
CGGGCGGCTGGCGTCGTTGCCCGCCTTGGTCGTGGGGCCTTCCACGACCGGCAGCAGGCGCCTCGCCATCCCACCCGCCCGACGCGTCGCGCATCCGCGGATTACGCAGAGCTTCCCTAGCGACTCGACCGCCAGCGATCGATCTCGCGCTCGATCGCTTCGGCGACATACGCGCGCAGGATTTCGCCGACATGCTGGTTGATCGCATCGACCAGGTCCGCGCTGGCGCGATCGACGATCGGCTTCAACCTCTCGCCGAGGCGCTCGCGCAATCCCGTGTCGGTGAACATGTCGATGCGCTGAAGCACCTGCATGCGGATTTCTTCGGCGAGCGCTTCGAACTCGCCGCCGCTCGGCACCGTGCGCGGAGCGGCCGGCGTCCCGGCATCGTCCCGCGACGGGGATTCCCGATCGTCGGCAGCGATCGCATGCGACGCCGCAGGAATTTCTTCATCGTCCGACGGCGCGGGCGTCGACTCGCGTGCCACGACGATCGAAGCGGCGACGGCGGCGGCGTGGATCGGGCGCGTCCACGTGACGTCGGGATCGAGGTCCGACAGCGCCGCGCTGGTCAGGTCCTCGATCTCGGGCACCTTGCGCTCCGGCGTCGGTAGCGGCGCGCCGAGCGTCGGGATCGGGCGGCGCACCGTGACGTCCGGATCGGGAGCCGCATCTGCGTGCCCCGGCAGGTCCTCGATGTCGGGTGTCGGCGCACGCGCCGAAGGCGGCATCATCGACCGCATATCCGACACGGGCCGCGCAGGCGCTTCCCGATGCGGCGTGAACGTGTTGGCGAGCGTCGCCGGCGGAACGACCGCGACCGACGGCGGCGCGGGACCTAGCACGCTCTCGTCCTCGGACGGCGTCGCGAGCCAATCGGAGGGCTCGCCTTCGTCGACGTCGGGCGCGGACACCTCGATTTCGTCCACGGCGTCCGTGAGCACCGGCACGTCGAGCTCGTCGGCGGCGGCGACCGACGGCGAAGCGAAGACATCGTCGAGCACCGGGATTCCCGCGTCGTCGGGGACGGCGGCGACCAGCGCGGGCGAACGCGGTTGCGCGACCGGCGGCGCCGTTTCAGTCGCTGCGGGCGCGGGCGCGACGGCGAGCGAGGGCGCGACGCTGCGAGGCCCCTGATGCGCGGGCTCGCGGCTGCCGTGCGCCGCTTGCTGGCGATTGCGCCGCATCAGCGCGTCCGCCTGCTCGAGCAATTCGCGTGCGGTGGCCATCGCTAGCCTCGCGCGTCGAGCGCGTGATGTTGCATCGCGTACCCGCGGTCGCGGTAGAACTTCCAGCGGCGTCGGCCGGCGTCGGCGAGGTCGGCCTCGCGCCCGACAATGTCGGCGAGCCGCTCGAAGCGGCTGAAGAACGGCGGCGGCTCCGGGTGCAGGTTCACGAGGACGCACGCGGGCCCGTCATGATCGAGCGTGTCGTCGACGATCACCGGAGTCTCCGGCGCGAGCGGGCTCGCGAGACGGCAATGCGGGACGAATCCGGTCGCGGGCGCAATCCACAGCCGCCGGTCGAGCGCCTCGGTCGTCGCGCGGTCCGGCGTCAGCACGCGCACGTGGCCGTACTGCTGCCACGCCTTGGTCGCGATGCGCGCCGCGACGTCCAGCGGATCTTCGGCGCCCGTGTAGAAATCGATCGAGGTCATCGCGTTGACGGACGCGTCCCGCGCTTCAAGCGGGAGCGGCCTCCTCGGTCAGCAGCCATGCGACGAGCAGCGGCACCGGCCGGCCGGTCGCGCCCTTCTCCTTGCCGTCGCGCCAGGCGACGCCGGCGATATCGAGGTGCGCCCAGTCGAACTTCTTCGCGAACTTGGAGAGGAAGCACGCGGCGACGATGCTGCCGCCCGCGCGCCCTGCCACGTTAGCGAAATCGCCGAAGTTGCTCTCGAGGCCCTCGTGGTACTCGTCCCACAACGGCATCGGCCAGCCGCGGTCGTAAGCTTCGTCGCCGGCGGTGACGAGCGCGCGCGAGAGCGCGTCGCTGTTGCTGAACACGCCGCACGCCACGTGCCCCAGCGCGATCACGATCGCGCCGGTCAGCGTCGCGATGTCGATCACGGCCTCCGGGTCGAAGCGCTCGGCGTAGGTGAGCGCGTCGCAGAGAATGAGACGGCCTTCGGCGTCGGTGTTCAGGACCTCGATCGTCTGGCCCGACATGCTGGTGACGATGTCGCCGGGCTTGACCGCGCGGCCCGAAGGCATGTTCTCGCAGGTCGGGATCAGGCCGACGAGGTTGACGGCGGCCTTGAGCTCGACCATCGCGCGGAACGTCCCGAGCACGCTCGCCGCGCCCATCATGTCGAACTTCATCTCGTCCATTTCGGCGGCCGGCTTGATCGAGATGCCGCCGGTGTCGAACGTGATGCCCTTGCCGACCAGCACGACCGGCCGCGCCTTCTTCGGGGCGTTCCGGTACTCGATCACGATGAAGCGCGGCGGCTCGTCGCTGCCGCGCGTGACCGCGAGGAACGAGCCCATGCCGAGCGCCTCGATCTCGGCGCGCTCGAGCACCTGCACCTTGAGGTCGGGGTATTGCCCGGCGAGTTGCGTTGCCGCGTTGGCGAGGTAGGTCGGCGTGCAGACGTTGGGAGGCAGGTTGCCGAGGTCGCGCGCGAACTCGACGCCCCGCGCGATCGCGAGCCCGCGCGCGGCCGCGCGCTCGCCGGCCGTGAGGTCGCTTCGTTGCGGCACCGACAGCGTGAGCTTGCGCAGCGGCCGTCGCACCTCGGCCGGCTCGCTCTTCATCTGGTCGAACCGGTAGACGGTCTCCATCGCGACCGCGACCGCATGCTCGACGCGCCAGGCGACTTCGCGCCGCTTGACCTTTTCCTCGGTCAGGTAGACGACCGCCTCGTACGAGCCGGTTTCGTTCAGCAGCTTGACCGCCGAGCGCACCGCCTTGCGGAACTCGCGGTCCCGGAAATCGCGCTCCTTGCCGAGACCCACGAGGAGCACGCGGTCGGCGAGCGTGCCGCGGACGTTGTGCAGGAGGAGCGTCGAGCCGAGCTTGCCCTCCATGTCGCCGCGCCGGATGATCTCGCCGACGTAGCCGTTGGAGGCGCGGTCGATCAGCTCCGCCGACAGCGAAAGCTTGCGGTTGTCGAACACGCCGACGACGACGCAGGCGCTGCGCTGCTTCTCGGGGCTCCCGCTTTTTATGGTAAATTCCATCGAGTCTCTCTCCCGCCCGCCCGGCGCCGCCTTACCGTACATTATGTCCGTTAGCGCCCGTTCCGGGCATTGTCGGCAAAAGATGGCGAAAAAGTCAATTCTTTTCCCGGCGTCATGATTTTCCGCCGAACGCTGGTGCGGGAGCTGACCGCCACGGCGATCGGACTTTTCGTCGTCCTGACGGCGATCCTGTTCACGAATCTGGTGCTGCGCCTGCTGGCCCGCGCCGCAGGCGGCGCCGTTGCGCCGGATGGGATCCTGGCGCTTCTGGGCTTCAACGCCGTCTTCTACCTGAACGTGCTGCTGGCGGTCGCGCTGTTCCTGACCGTGCTGCTCACGCTGTCGCGCTGGTACCGCGACAGCGAGATGATCGTGTGGATGACCTCGGGCCAGTCGCTCACGGCGCTCCTGAAGCCGATCCTCTGGTTCTCGGCGCCTTTCCTCGTCGCGATCGTCGCGCTGTCGCTGTTCCTGTCGCCGTGGGCGGAGCGGCGCAAAATCGAGTTCGAGCGCCAGCTCGAGTCGCGCGACGAGCTCTCGTTCATCTCGCCGGGCCTGTTCCGCGAGTTCAAGCGCGCGCACCTCGTCGTGTTCATCGAGAGCATCAACACGTTCGACGGCACGATCCGCAACGTCTTCCTGCACTCGATCGACGACGAGAAGGACGCGACGACGCTCGCGCGTGTCGCGCGTCTCGAAGAGGGCGCCGACGGGGCGCGCTACGTCGTGCTGGAGCAAGGGAGGCGCTACGAGGGCGCGGCCGGCAGCCCCGACTTCCGCATCGTCGAGTTCGAGAAACTCGGCCGCGTGATCGAGCCGGCCGCGGCGCGCGCGCTGCCGACGTCGCGCAAGGCGATCCCGACCGAGCTCCTGGCGCTGAGCGAGGGCGACGCCGAAGATGCCGAGCTGTTCTGGCGCCTGTCGGTACCGATCCTGGCGTTCGTGCTGACGCTGCTCGCGATCCCGCTCGCGCACGTGAACCCGCGCGTCGGCCGCTCGTTCAATCTCGTGTCGGCCGCGTTTCTCTACCTGCTCTACACGAACTGCCTCAACATCGTGCAGAGCCTGATCGCACAGGGCAAGCTCGACTTCTGGGTCGGCCTCGCCGCGCCCCACGCGACCGCGCTCCTCGTCGTGTTCGTGCTGTTCCGCCACCAGCTCTCGGTGTTCGGCCTGTTTCGCGGTCCGGCGCGCGCGGATCCTCCCGCGCCGGCGGCGGGGGCCGGGGCATGAAAACGCTCACGCGCTATGTAGGCCGCGATGTGCTGTTCGCGACGCTCACGATCTTCGGGGCGCTGCTGTCGCTGTTCGCGTTCTTCGACCTGATCAACGAGCTGTCGGACGTCGGCAAGGGCGGCTACTCGATCACCACGGCGATGCTGTACGTCGCGCTCCACCTGCCGACCCGCATCTACGAGCTGTTCCCGGTCGCCGCGCTGATCGGCACGCTGTTCGCGCTGGCGCAGCTCGTCGCCAATTCCGAGTACACGGTGATGCGCGCCTCGGGGACCTCGCTCTGGCAGATCGGCTGGGCGGTCGTGCGCGTCGGCATCCCGCTCGCGATCGCGACGTTCCTCGCGGGCGAGTTCGTCGCGCCGCCGGCCGAGCGCCTCGCGCAGACGCTTCGCACGAGCGCGAAGGGCGACACGTCGGGCGTGGTCGCGCAGCAGTTCACTTCGGGATTCTGGTTCAAGCAGGACCGCCAGTTCGTCAACATCCGCACGGTGCTCGCCGACCTGACGCTCGTCGGCGTGCGCATCTACGAGTTCGACGACGACATGCGCCTCGTCGCCTCGCGCGCGGCGGAGACCGGGCGTTTCGTCAGTGAGGGACACTGGGAGCTGACCGGCGTTCGCGCGACCGAGATCGCCGGCGACGTCGCGCGCGTGAGCAAGGCGGCGACCTGGACGTGGAACACCGTGCTGCGGCCTTCGCTCCTGACCGTCTACCAGGTCGCCCCGGAAAGGCTGGAGCTCGCGACGCTGTGGGACAACATCCGCGTGCTCGGCGCCGGCGGGTCGACCAAGACGAGCCGCTTCGAGATCGCGTTCTGGAACAAGATCTTCTATCCACTCGCCGTGCTCGCGATGATGATGGTCGCGCTGCCGTTCGCGCATTTCCAGCGGCGCCAGGGCGGCGTCGGATTCCGGATCTTCGCCGGCACGATGCTCGGACTCGCGTTCTTCCTCGCCGGGAGGCTCTTCTCGAGCTTGGGCGTGCTCAACGACTGGCCGCCGCTCATCTCGGCGACGCTGCCGCTCGTGCTCTTCACCGCGCTGGCCGTGGGGATGCTGGCGTGGATCGAGCGGCGCTAACCGCGGCGCGGATTGCGGAGGGTGGACCGTGGATTGTAGAAGGCGGTGGTTGATGCGACCACGCGCCACGAGCACCCCGTCACGCCAACCCCGTCCACCACCATCCACCATCCACCACCCGCAATCCCAAGAAAAAAGCCCCGGAACCCGGGGCTTTTTTGTCCCGCGCGCGCGGCAATGCGCTAGGCGGCGTCGTTCGCCGCCGCTGCCGGCAGGACGTTCGCGTACTTGTGCTGCCGCTCGCCCTTCACCGTGAAGTTCACGGTGCCGTCGACGAGCGCGTAGAGCGTGTGGTCCTTGCCGATCCCGACGTTGACGCCCGGATGCAGCACGGTGCCGCGCTGGCGCATGATGATGGAGCCGGCGCGAACGGTCTCGCCGCCGTACGCCTTCATTCCCAGCATCTTCGGGTTGGAGTCGCGGCCGTTGCGGGAGCTGCCGCCTGCTTTCTTGTGTGCCATGGAATCGTTCTCCGTCAGGCGACGATGGCGTCGATCTTGAGCTCGGTGTAGCCCTGCCGATGCCCCTGGTGCTTCTGGTAATGCTTGCGCCGGCGCATCTTGAAGATCTTCACCTTCTCGCCGCGGCCGTGCGAGACGACCGTGGCCTTCACCGTGGCGCCGGAGAGCATGGGCGCTCCGATCTGGACGCTTTCGCCTTCGCCGACCATCAACACCTGGTCGAGAATCACTTCCGCGCCCACGTCCGCCGGTATCTGTTCTACCTTGAGTTTGTCGCCGGCGACGACGCGATACTGCTTGCCGCCGGTTTTTACGACCGCGTACATGGTTGGGCTCCGCTGACTGCTGTCGGGGTGAAGGGTCTCCCACCGGTGTCATGGCGGGAAAGCCTTGAATTATAGCGCGTTTCCGGGAAGGCTGTCAAAACACCCGGCTCCGCTGCGGACCCGGCGGGTCGGCCGCGGGCCGTCGGCTACAATGGCGGCCGGCCGGAGGGTCCGAACGCGCCCTCGGCGCCCGGCACCGGGCGTTCCGCCCCGGTACGCCTTCCACCCGTGACGCTCGACTTCCTGAAAGCCTCGATCGGCGCCGACATGGCGCGCGTCGACGCCGTGCTTCGCGACAGCCTCGACTCCGAGGTCGTGCTGATCCGCCGGATCGGCGATTACATCGTGGGGAGCGGCGGCAAGCGGCTGCGCCCCGCGCTCCTGCTGCTCGTGGCCCGGGCCTGCGGCGACGAGGCCGGCCACCGGCACGTGCTCGCGGCGGTCGTCGAGATGATCCACACGGCGACGCTGCTGCACGACGACGTCGTCGATGAATCGTCGCAGCGGCGCGGCCGCGCGACCGCGAACGCCGCGTTCGGCAATGCGGCGACGGTGCTCGTCGGCGATTTCCTCTACTCGCGCGCTTTCCAGATGATGGTCGCGATCGGACAGGTGCGCGTTCTCGAGATCCTGTCCGACGCGACCAACGTGATCGCCGAGGGCGAGGTGATGCAATTGATGCGCGCGGGCGATGCGACGCTGGACGAGGACGGCTACGTCGAGGTGATCCGGCGCAAGACCGCGAAGCTCTTCGAGGCCGCCGCGAGGCTCGGCGCGGTTCTCGGCCCACCCGACCGCGCGCGCGAGGACGCGTTCGCGCGCTACGGGATGCATCTCGGCTCGGCTTTCCAGGTCATGGACGACGTGCTCGACTACACGGGCGACCCGGTGGCGATCGGGAAGAACCTCGGCGACGATCTCGCCGAGGGGAAGATGACGCTTCCGCTGATCCG
>JBDTNO010000183.1:0-7267 GCA_039933715.1 Betaproteobacteria bacterium | reverse complement strand
CGCGCAGATCGACCGCACGCTCGACGAGGCGTCGTCGACGCTGCGCGCATCCACGACGCGAACGCTGTTCAAGGTCGTGCTGCCCCTCCTGCGTCCCGCGATCCTGGCGACGCTGGTGTTCAGCTTCACGCATGCGATGACAGCGGTCTCCGCCGTGATCTTCCTGGCGACCGCCAAGTACAACCTCGCGACCGTCTACATCATCAACCGCGTCGAGGCGGGCGAGTATCCGCTCGCGATCGCGTACTCGTCGGTACTGATCCTGTTCATGCTCGCGGTGCTGCTCCTCGTGCAAAAGCTCGTGGGCGAGGCGCGGCTCGGCCGTCGCGGGACGCCCGTCCTCGTAACCGGTGGCTAGGCCCTAGCTCCCTTCCCCCATCGATCGGCAGGCCTCGATGAACCCCTCGAACGACGGCGTCGTCTTCGACCACGTGACCAAGCGCTACGGCAGCGTCACGGCCGTCGACGACGTCTCGTTTCGCGTCGAGCAGGGCCATCTCGTGACGCTGCTCGGGCCTTCGGGCTGCGGCAAGACCACCACGCTGCGCATGGTCGCGGGCCTCGAGCCGGTGTCGTCGGGCCGCGTGCTGATCGGCGGGACCGACGTGACGCTGCGCGCGGCCAACGAGCGCGACGTCAGCATGGTGTTCCAGTCGTACGCGTTGTTCCCGCACATGACGGTCCTCGAGAACGTCTGCTACGGCCCGCGGTCGATGGGGATCGACAAGCCGAAGGCGCGCGAGATCGCGAACGGGAAGCTCGCGATGCTCGGGCTCGCGGGGATGGAGCAGCGGCTGCCCTCGGAACTTTCCGGCGGCCAGCAGCAGCGCGTGGCGGTGGCGCGCTCGCTCGTGCTCGAGCCCAAGGTGCTGCTGTTCGACGAGCCGCTGTCGAACCTCGACGCGAAGCTGCGTCGTCGCGTGCGCCAGGAAATCCGCGAATTGCAGCAGGAGCTCGCGCTGACCGTGCTGTACGTGACGCACGACCAGGAGGAAGCGCTCGCGGTTTCCGACCACATCATCGTGATGGACGGCGGCAGGATCGCGCAGGAGGGCCCGCCGCGCCAGCTCTACGAGGCGCCGGCGAGCCGTTTCCTCGCCGACTTCATCGGCGACGCCAACCTGGTCGACGGCGAGCTCACGCTGACGAGCGCGGGCGCGTCGTTCGGCGCGGGAGGCGTCGCCGCGCCGGTCCACGCGAACGGCATGCGCGCGGGACCTGCGACGCTCGCCGTGCGGCCGCACCGCTTGCGCCTGGTCGACCCCGGCCGTGGCGTGATCGCGGGAACGCTGAAGCGCGCCGCCTACCTCGGCAGCCGCAACGAGTACGTGGTCGCCTGTCCGTGGGGCGACCTGCTCGTGTTCGACGATGATGCAAACGCCTTGCGCCGGCGCGACGACCCGGTCGGGATCGATTTCGACCCCGCCAGGGTCATCCTGCTCGCGCGCTGATCGAATGGGAGCGGGCCGGCTTCGAGGAAACGCCCGGAGGGACCTGCGGACCGCCCGGCCAGGCGGATCCCCCCGGATCCGCCGAATCGTGTATAATGCGGGCAAGCGAGTTTCAAGCAGTGTCGTTGCCGGTCCGGTATCCGCCCTTTCCTCGCGGGTACTTCTCCCCCACCCCGCCGTCTTGATGTTCGCCCCTCGTCAGGGGGCTTTCCCCTGTCTATACCATTCAGGAAGATCAAGACATGGCAACCGGTACAGTGAAGTGGTTCAACGATGCGAAGGGTTTCGGATTCGTGACGCCCGAAGACGGCGGCAAGGACCTGTTCGCGCATTTCTCCGCCATCCAGGAGACGGGCTTCAAGACGCTCAAGGAAGGCCAGAAGGTGACGTTCGATGTCGTTTCCGGTCCGAAGGGACCGCAAGCGTCGAACATCCGCTCGGCGGACTGATCGAACGCGTCGCGATGACGGTTGCGCCGTCGCGGTGACGACTCGGAAAGCCCGGCCCCGCCGGGCTTTTCCTTTTTCAATTCGCCAAGGACCCCGATGGCCAAGGAAGAACTGCTCGAGATGAACGGCGTGGTCGCCGAAGTGCTGCCCGATTCCCGCTACCGCGTCACGCTCGACAACGGGCACAAGCTCGTCGCCTACAGCGCGGGCAAGATGCGCAAGCATCACATCCGCATCATCGCGGGCGACAAGGTGTCGCTCGAATTGTCCCCGTACGATCTCTCGAAGGGCCGGATCACGTTCCGGCACATCGAGACCCGCGGCGGTCCCTCGGCTCCGCGCCAGCGCCGCTGACCGGAATTCCGGGCGCGCATCGGCGCCGCGCTCCAGCGCAGCCGACTCCGCCCGGCGCGGGCCGCGCCGCCGTCAGCGCGCCTTCGCGAAGTCGCCGGCGACGAACGTCGCGAGATCGGCCGGCTTCAGGTATTTGCGCAGTGCGCCGTTGGCGGCCTCGACGCTGACCGCGCCGATCGCGCGATCGAGTTCCGCCGAAAACGCCCACGTGCGGCCGAGCATGGCCTGCGAGACCAGCGATCCCGCGATCGCCGTATCCTGCGCCCGCGTCGCGCGCCGCTCCTCGAGCAACGCTTTCTTCGCGTTGTCGATTTCCTCCGCGGTGAAACCGGAGTCCAGCGCGAGCTTCAACTGCTCGGCCATCGCCGCCTCGACCTTCGCGACGTTCTCCGGCGCGTAGATCGCGTAGAGGCCGAGCGTCGAGTTGTCGTCGAGCCTTCCTTCGTCGAGAAACGTGCCGACGCCGTAGGAGAGGCCCATCTTCTGGCGCACGACCGAGAACAGGCGCGATTCGGTCGCGCCGCCCAGGATGCGCTCGGCGACGAGCATCGCCGCGTAGTCGCCCGAGCGGTCCGACAGCGGGATCGCCATGCCGCCGACCAGCACCGCGTTCGCCTTGTCGGGCGTCTCGATCCGCGTCACGACCGGCTTGGTCGCGAAGTAGGGATCGGGCACGCGCGCGTAGGCCGACGGGCTCTTCCAGGTTCCGAACAGTTGCTCGGCCAGCGCGCGCGCTTCGCCCGGATCGAAATCGCCGACGACGGCGAGCTCGGCGTCGGACGCGCCGTAGTACCTGGCGTGGAACGCCTTGAGGTCGTCGAGCTTCGTCGCGCTCAACCGCATCGCCTGCTCCTCGAACGTCGGCGTCTCGCGCACGTCGCCCGCGGGATACGGCTTGAGGTGACGATTGAACGCGCGTCCCGCGATCGACTGCGGATCGGTGCGCGACTTCTCGAGCGCCGCGAGGCTCGCGCGCACGAGCTTGTCGAACTCGCCCGCGTCGAACGCCGGCGTCCGCATCGCCTCGGCGACGAGCCTGAGCGTGCCGGCGAAATTCGCGCGAACCGTCTCGCCCGATGCGGACGCCTGGGTCGACGATCCGCCGAACGACACCTTGGAGCGCAGCGCGTCGAGCGCGTCGTCGAACGCCTGGCGCGCGTGCTCGCGCGTGCCGAGCGAAAGCATCGCCCCCGCGAGCGAGCCGACGGGCGGCGTGCCCTTGAGCGATTGCTCGGTCCCGAAGCGCATCCGCAGCGAGAAGCGCACGACTTCGCCGCGCGTTTTCTTCGGCAGCATCGCGAGGGTCATGCCGTTGCCGAGCTTCACGCGCTGGGTGCGAGCCTCGAGAATCGCCGGCGTCGGGTCGAACGTCTCGCCCGCGGCGACGGCCGCATCGCCCTTGTAGCCGGCGACCATCGCGCCGATGTCGATCGCGGCGGTCGGGGGCGCGCGGTCGGGCTTCGCCTCGGGGACGAACATGCCGAGCGTCAGGTTCGCGGGCTTCAGCCATTCGGTCGCGACGCGCGTCACGTCGGAGGGCGCGAGCTTGCGCCAGCGGTCGCGATGCAGGAAGAAGAGCCGCCAGTCGCCGAGCGCGATCCATTCGGAGAGCTGCACGCCGAACGCCTGCGGATCGTTGATCGTCTGGTCGAAGTCCTTCAGGTACTTGGCGCGCACACGGTCGAGCTCGACGGCGGTGATCGGCCGATCGCGCACGCCGTAGAGCGTCGCGAGCATGGCGTCGCGCGCCGGATCGACCGGCTCGCCGACCGGCACCTGCGCGAAGAAGATCATCGGGCCGGGGTCGTAGGTCGCGAACGTCCAGGTCTGCACCGACGTCGCCTTGCGCGACTCGACGAGCGCCTGGTACAGCCGCCCGGCCGGCTCGACCGTCATGATCTCGCCCAGCGCCTCGGCCGCCGCGTAGTCGGGATGCGCGCCCTGCATCACGCGGAACAGCGTGCCGACGTACTGCGCGCTGCCGACGCGACGCACGGTGACGACGTGCTCGCCGTCGCCGGTCGGCTCGGACGTGTAGAGGCGCGGCAGCGCGCGCGCCGGCTTCGGGATGCGCCCGAATTCGGCGGCGACCTGCGCGAGCGTCCTGGCGGGCTCGAACTTGCCGGCGACGACCAACACCGCGTTGTCCGGTTGGTAGTAGTTGCGGTAGAACGCGCGCAGCCGCTCGATGTCGACGTTCTCGATGTCCGAGCGCGCGCCGATCGTCGAGCGGCCGTAGTTGTGCCAGTCGTACGCCGACGCCTGCATCTTCTGCCACAGCACGCGCAGCGGATTGTTCTCGCCGCTCTCGAACTCGTTGCGCACGACCGTCATCTCGGTGTCGAGCGACTCCTTCCTGATGAAAGCCTGCGTCATGCGCTCGGCCTCGAGCTTCAGCGCGAACGCGAGGTTTTCGTCGGACGCGGGGAAGCTCTCGAAGTAGTTGGTGCGGTCGTAGAACGTCGTGCCGTTGGCCTCCATGCCGCGCTTGCCGAATTCCTTCCAGACGTTCTCGATCGACGGCGAGCCGAGGAACATCAGGTGCTCGAGCAGGTGCGCCATGCCGGTCTCGCCGTAGTTCTCGTGGCGCGAGCCGACCTTGTAGGTGACGTTGACCGTCGTCGTCGGCTTGCTGTCGTCGGCGAACAGGAGCACTTCCAGCCCGTTGGCGAGCGTGTATTGCGACACCCCCTCGATGGACGGCCCGGCGGTGACGCCGGGCGGGAGCTGCGCGGCCGCGAGGGCGGGCGCGAACGCGAGGAGGACGACGAGCCTGCGGAACAGCTTGGGGATCATGAGAGGAGTCCGGTGCGGGGGCGCGAGTATAGACCCGCGATATGGCGCTAGGTTTCGCGGACGGAGCCGGGCGCCGGCAACGGCGACGAAACGCCGCGGGACGGGATGGGACGACCCGACAGGGTTTCCGGCAGATGGCGACGGGGTTCGGAAGGCCGGGATGCATTAAGCTCGCCCCGGGGATCACCCGATGCGAGCACCCGACGACCCGCCGAACGGACAGCCCCTCGACCGCCGAGGGGCGAGCGAGCGCGCGCGGCACGCATGCACGATCCTGCACGCTTTTCAGGCGCGCGACCGTGCAACGTCCGCATCTCCTTCCATATGACCGCCCCGGGTTTCCTCGCGGTCTTCAGCGACGTCGACGCCGGCCACGAGATCGACTATGTCCACTGGTTGACGCGCGAGCACGTGAAGGAGCGCGTCTCCACGCCGGGCTTCGTCGGCGGGCGCGTCTTCCGCGCACTCGACGACCGGTTGCGTCGCTACCTGATCCTCTACGACCTTCAGTCGGCCGAAGTCCTCGCGAGCGACGCGTATCTGAAGAAGCTCGAGCGGCCGAGCGCGTGGTCCCAGAGGACGATGCCGCGGCTGCGGAGATTCATTCGCGGCGGCGGAACGATCAGCGCGTCGGCGGGCGACGGCCAGGGCGCGTTCCTGGCGGTCGTCGAGGTTGATGACGCCCATCGCCGTCCCGCGCGCGCCGAGGTCGAGGCGCTCGCCGCGAACGATCGCATCGCCGCGGTGCGCGTCCTCGTCGTCGACACGGACCGGACGTCGATCCGCACGCACGAGAAGTCGCTGCGATCGGGCGATGCGTCGTTCGCGGCGCTGGTGCTCGTCGAGGCGACCGGGCGCGACGCAGCGCGCCACGCGCTCGAAGGCCCGCCGGGCGCGCCTTCGTCGCTCGAAGGCCTCGCCGTAACTTTCTACGCGCAGGTGTTCTCACGCGCGGCGGAGTGATGCGCGCTCGACTTCGCGGTCGAGGCCGGCCGCTCACTGCGAAGCGGTGACGCCTCCGTCGACGTAGAGGATCTGGCCGGTGACGAACGACGCGGCGTCGCTCAGGAAGAAGAGCGTCGGACCGACCACGTCCTCGACGTCGGCGACGCGCCCGAGCGGAATGCGCTCGATCAGCTTGCGATGGATCATGGGATCGGTGAGCCAGCGCCCCGCGAGCGGCGTGCGGACCACCGTCGGCGCGACGCCGTTCACGGTGATGCCGTGCGGCGCGAGCTCCATCGCGTGCTGCTTGACCAGCAGCGCGAGCCCGCCCTTGCTCGCGCAATAGGCCGAGTGGCCGCGCTCACGCAGGCCGAGCAGCGCGCGCACCGAAAGCTGGTGCACGTGGCGGCCGCCCTTTCCAGAAGCGATCTGCAAGCGCGCGACCGATTGCCCGAGGAACATCGCGGCCTTCAGGTTGACGTCGAGGATCTCGTCGAACGCCTCCTCGGTGACCTCGAGCAGCGGCTGCTCGTGCTGCACGCCGAGGCTGTTCACCAGGAGATCGGGAATGCCGTGACGCGCGGCCGCGGACTCGACCGCTTCGCGGATCGACGCCGCCGAGCGCGCGTCGAACGCCAGCGGATGCGCCGACGCGCCTTCGGCGATCAGCGCTTCGGCGAGCGCCGAGGCCTTTCCGAGTTCGCGGCCGGCGATGATGACCGAAGCGCCGCGGCGCGCGAGCCCGCGCACGATGCCTTCGCCGATCGCGCCGTACCCGCCGGCGACGAGCGCGACCTTGCCTGCGAACGGATGCGCGCCCGCGTCGGAGCGTGACTCGACGTCATGCACGGTCGCGTGCTTCACGACGTCGCCCGGCGAGCGTCAGGCATCGAGCGCGCTCTTCTTGCCCGCGAGGCCGCGCGCGCGGAACGTGACGACGGCGATGAACAACAGGTACATCGAAAGCAGTGACCATTCCGACGCGTACGCGCCGGTGAGGCCGACGACCAGCCCGACGAGCAGCGCGGCGATCACCGCGCCCCAGAAGCTGCCGACGCCGCCCAGCACGATGATCAGGAACGCCGGCACGACCGCGTCGACGCCGACGTGCGGGCGGATGCCCCAGATCGGCGCCATCACGATCCCCGCGAGCGCGGCGAGCGCGACGCCGAGCGCGAACACGTAGCGCCGCAGCCGGGCGAGGTCGATGCCCAGCGCGCGCACCATCTCGCTGTCGTGCGCGCCGGCCTTGATGATCGCGCCGTAGGGCGT
>JBDTNO010000182.1:0-7340 GCA_039933715.1 Betaproteobacteria bacterium | reverse complement strand
ACCCGCCCGACGCGTCGCGCATCCGCGGGTTACGCAGAGCTTCCCTAGCGCCGCCTCCGTTCCCGTCACGCGACGCGCGATTCAGCGGTCGCGACGCCGGCCGCACGGCGTCGCGCGAGCCACCGGTTCCACCCCACCCGTGCTTCTCTCGCTTCGCCTGCCGCGCATCCACGAGCTGATGGATTCCGCCGCCATCGAGGCGGTCCATGTGCGCGCCGGGGTCGAGCTCCCGGTCGGCGCGAAGCTCGCCGACATTACCGTCGACCTCTCGGCGATCGCCGCGCAGGATTGTCCGCCGGTCTCGCACTACCGGATCGTGCTGCGCGAGCGGCTTTGGCTGCGCGAGCTTCGCATGGCGCGAGGCGACGACGTCGCGGTCGGATCGACGCTGGCGCTGTTCACGACCGATCCCGCCGAGGCGACCGCCGCGGAGCCGCAACGGGAGGCCCGCATCGCGATCGCCGGAATTCTCTCGCAACCGGAGTGGACGGTGAGCTCCGCGTGAACGCGCTTCCGTTGCGTCTCGGCACGGTCGGCGGTCCCGGCACGCGCGTCCTGCGCTCGGGCATCCGCTGGCTGCGAGACGACGGCCATGCCTGCCGCGCGAACGAAGTCGTCGCATGGTGCAACCTCAGCGTCGCGACCTCGACGCCGTCCGGCGTGCTCCAGTGGGCGTTCGACGCCGAGTCGCAGGACCTCCAGGTCGGGCTCGCGACGAGCGTCGGCGGGCGTCTTCAACGCGGCGTCGACGCGTCGCAGGGGGGCTCGCTCGACCGGTTGCCGCAGCGCGATGCGTGGCGTCCCGAGCAGGTGATCGGCCACGTGCATCCCGCGCTCGGGCAACCCGAAGGCCCGGTTCCATCCGACGGCAATGCGTTGCGCCTCCTCTTTCTCGCCGGACGGCGCGTCGTCGACGTGGCCGAAGACCGTTCCGGCGTGCTCACCGGCTGGCACGACCGCGTGCGCGGATGGTGGGGCGACGGCGACGCGCCGCCGGCCACGTTGCTGGGGCTCGGCATCTGCGAGCAGGCGGGACTTTTTCGCGGCGACGCGCTGGCGTTCCACGAATGGTTCGCCGCGGTGCCCGGTCCGGCGCACCTCGTACACGTGCCGGACCACGTGCTCGCGCCCTGCGCGCCGTTCCTGCTCGAGCAACTTCGTCGCACGGCGGCCGACGCCCAGGCGATCCGCGCCGATTTCGCGCGCGCGCTCGGCGAGGTCGCGCCGACGCCGGCCGACTGGATGCTGGCGAGTTCGCTGATCGCGACGCTGCTGCGCTCGCCGCTCGCCGAGCGCTGCGAGGTGGTCGGCCGACGCGCGCTCGCGATGACCCGCGGGCCCGACGCGGTCGTGCTGTCGCTGAACGCCGAGGCGCCTTCGCTGCTGCGTCACAAGTCGCTGGGCTACGTGCTCCCCTGCCATCCCTACCGGATCGATCGCGCGGGCGCGGCGGTGCAGACGTGGCTCCGTCGCGCATTCGAGCCCGCCCGGCGAACCGTCGCCGAGGTGCGCCGCGACTACGACGCGCTGTTTCCGGCGATGCGCGAGATCGGCATCGGGACGATCCTCGTGATCAACACGATGTCGACGTCGGGCCACGAGGATGTCGTCTCGTACGCGGCGTTCGATCGGCCCCTCGCCGCGACGCTGGGCAGCGTGCGCGCGAAGGAGATGAACCTGATGCTGCACGACGCCGCGCGCGAGCACGATCTCGCGATCGTCGACAACGACGCGATGGCTGCCGCGCTCGGCGGCGGCGCGCATCTTCCCGACGGCGTGCACAACAGCGGCGCGATGCTGGGGGCGCTGCGCGCCGACATCCTGCGCATCCTGCGCGAGCGCGGCTTTCCGGGCTTCGCGCCGGCGCACGCCTGACCGCGCGGCCTGCGGTTCAGGTCACTTCGAACTCGACGAGCCAGGATGCGAGCGGGCCGGCGTCCGCCGGAAGGGGCTCGGCTTCGTCGTCGCCCATGAGCGCCAGCGTCCTTCCGACCTGCTGCCAGTCACCCGCGGGAGCGAGGATCGCGCGCAGCACGCCGGGCCGCGACGCACGAACCTCGACGACGGCCTTGTGCGTCTCGAGCTCGACGACGAGAGCGCCCGCCGCGAAGCGGGTGCCGGGCTCGCCGTGCCAGAGGAGCACGCGCAGCTCGTCGACATCCTCGATCGGACCGGGCACGGCCAGCTTGTAGATCATCGGGTCCTCGGGTTCGTCGCCGGGCGTTCCAGCAGTCGCCGCACCGCGACGACGACGTCTTCGACCGACGGCAGGGTCGCCGCCTCCAGCAGGCGGTTGCCGGAGATCGGCGCGGGCGCCGCGCCGATGCGTGCGACGCGTATCGGTCCGATCTCCTCGCGGACACGATACGCCAGCTCGGCGCCGAGGCCGCAGGGAAGCTGCCCTTCCTCGAGCGTCACGAGCGCGCCGGTCCGTGCCGCCGAGGACGCCACCGTCGCGACGTCGAGCGGCGCCAGCGTGCGCAAGTCGACGATCTCGCAGCGGATGCCTTCGGCGGCGAGCCGGTCGGCGGCGGCGTCGGCGATGCGGCACCCGTACGAGTGTGTCGCGATCGTCGCGTTGTCGCCGCGGCGGCGCACGGTGGCCCGGCCGATCGGAACGCGCACGGGCGCGTCGGGCACGTCGCCCGCGGTCGGGAACAGGCGCTTGTGGTCGACGTAGACGACCGGGCCGTCGTGGTCGAGCGCCGCGCCCATCAATCCGTAGGCATCGGCCGCATTGGAAGGCGCGACGACGGTGAGACCGGGCACGCCGACGAGCCAGGATTCGAGCGACTGCGAATGCGCGACGCCCTGGCCCTTCGCGCCCGCCGTGGCCTTGACGACGACCGGCGCATGGAGCTGCCCGCCGGTCTTGTAGCGAAGCTTCGCGCCGTAGTTGACGAGCGGGTCGAGCGCCAGCATCACGAAGTCCATGTAGGTGATGCTGACGAGCGGGCGCAGCCCTGCCGCTGCGGCGCCGACGCCGATGCCGACCATCGCGTTCTCGGCGACCGGCATGTCGCGCACGCGCGACGCGCCGAACGTCGCGTGGAGCCCTGCGAACTCGCGGTACGCGCCGCCAAGGGGGCCGACGTCCTGGCCGAGGATCACGACCCGCGGGTCGGCGTGCATCGCCTCGGCGAGCGCGCGCGCGATCGCCTCGCGGAAGAAGAGCCTCGTCGACTTCGGCGCGTCAGGCGACATCGCGCGCGATCTCGGCGATGTCGGCGGGCGGCGAGGCTTCCGCGAATCGCACGGCGCGAAGAGCCGCGTCCGCCGCGTCGCGCTCGAGCCGAGCGAGGCCGGCGGCGTCGAGCTCGCCATCGCGCTCGAGAGTCGCCGCGAGCCTTCGAATCGGGCAACGCGCGCGAATCGCCGCCATCTCGTCCGCGGACCGTGTCTCGCGCGTCGCGGTCGAATGCGTCGCGAAGCGCTCGGTCACGCCTTCGAGGAACGCGGGACCTTCGCCCGCGCGCGCTCGCTCGGCGAATCGCTGCGTGGCGTCGCGCACGGCGAGCACGTCCATTCCGTCGACCGTGACGGCGGGGATCCCGAACGGCGTCGCGAGGTCGGAAAGCCTGCGCGGCGCCAGCGCCCTGGCGCGCGGCGTCGAGATCGACCAGCCGTTGTTGTCGCAGGCGAACAGCAGCGGGAGCTTCCACAGCGCCGCGAGGTTGAGCGTCTCGTGAAGCGCCCCCGCGCCGCACGCGCCGTCGCCGAAGATGCACACGACGATGCCGGGCCGTCGCTCGACCTGCATCGCAAGGGCGACGCCGGCGGCGATCGAGAGGTTGCCGCCGACGACCGCGTGCGCGCCGAAGAACCCGGCCGAAGGTTGCGCGAGATGGCCGCGCCCTCCCTTGCCCTTGCAGGGCCCGGTCGCACGACCCAGGAGCTCGGCCATCACCGCGCCGGGATCGAGCCCGCGCGCGAGCGCGGGTCCGATCGAGCGTCCGCTCGACAGCAGCTGGTCGTCGCTCGTGAGCGCGGCGCACACGCCGACCGCGAGCGCTTCCTCCCCCGACGACAGCAGCTGGAACCCGCATTCCGGATGCACGGCGAGCGCGTCCTCGAACGCGCGGATCGCCAGCATCGAGCGCAGCAGCGCGAGGCGGCTCACGGGCGCGAGAGCCTGCGCCGCACGAAGCCGGCGATCCCGGCGAGCGTGCCGAGATAGCCGCGCGCGCGCTCGGTCGCGCCGGGGCCCGCGTGGTCGTCGAGCGTGCCACCCGACACGAGCGTCGCGAGGATCGTCCATGCGGCGACCTCGACGGCGGCGGCGCTCGCGAGCCGGTGATCGGCGCCGAGCGTGCGCGCGCCGATATGCGCGACGATCCGGTCGACGTCGGCAACCGCGGCTCCGGTGTCGTGCGACAACTCGACGGCGAGGAGATCGAGGCGGCGGATGCGCTCGATCGGCGGCATCGCCGCTTGCGCATGAGCAGGCAGCGGCGCTTCGACACAGCGGGCGATCGTGCACAGCAGGACCGACGCCGCGTGCGGGACGAGCGCGCGCAGCCGCTCGCGCCAGCGCGCGCCGATCGCGTCGATCGTGTCGGCGCCGTCGAGCTCGGTTTGCAGCGATGCGACGACGATCGCGGCGCCGTTTCCGGGCGCGAGCGTGTCGATCGTGTCGTGCACGCGCGCCTCGACCTGCCACGGATCGCCCGAAGCGTGGACCAGGCATTCGGCGAACTGGCGCCGGAATGCCGCGACGACGGGCCGCTCCGCGACCGAAACCGCGGCGTCGACGAGGATCGTCGCGCCGCTCACCGCACGACGGCCGTCGCGGGACCCGTTGCGGCGCCCGCGCGATCGGTGATCGGCGGAAGCGCGAGGCCGGGAAGCCCGAGCCGGCGCCGGATGTCGTCGTAGTCGACGCCGCGCTCGCCGCGAGCAGCCGCTTCCAGCTCGGGGAGCGATGCGATGCGCGCATCGGGCGGCACGGCGGGATGCAAGTCGATGCACGCCCAGAACACCGACAGGAGCTTCACGGCAGGCAGCGGATGGGCATGCCAGAACGCCTGCTCCCATCGATTCTCGCGCAGCGGGTCGCGCCAGCCGCTTCGATGCGTGAGGTGATACGCGCGGGCACCCTCGACCAGCGCCATGCGCGCGCCGCGCTCGCAGAGCTTGAGCGCGAGCTCGCGATGCTCGTTGCAGTCGATCGCCTCGTTGAAGCCGCCGACCGCGAGGAACGCGTCCCTGCGCATCGACAGGTTCGACCCGCACGCGGCCGCCCACAGCACCGCGCATTCCGGATGACGGCGCAGCGCGTCGAGCTCGATCTCCTGGAGCCGGCGCGGGCCGGCGCCCGGGTAGATGCCGTGCTCGGCGCGGCGCGCGAGCGCGCCGAAGTCGTCGTGGATCATCGCGCGGGTCACCTTCATCCGCCCGAGCTCGTCGACCGAGAGGCGTGCGACGCGCTCTTCCTCGCCGCGGCGCGGCGTGCCGGCTTCCGGATCATGAAGGAAACGCGTGCTGCGGAAATGGAACTTCTCGCCGCGCGCGATCGTCCAGCGGTCCTGCGGCGCGTCTTCGTGCAGCGCGATGTGCCGCGCCATGGTGTCCGGCGCCGCGAGCGTGTCGCCGTCGAGAAACACGACGAGATCGCCGTGTGCGGCCTTCGCGCCCGCGTTCGACGCGGCCGAGCGCCCGCGCGCGCTCGCGTGCGTGACGACGACGAGGTCGAGCGAGGCGCGCGCCTCGTCGAGAACCGCGGGCGTCTCGTCCGACGAGCCGTCGTTGACGACGACGACTTCGACGCGCGCCGTCTGCCGCGCGAGCGATGCGAGCGTCAACCGCAGCCGCGGTCCCTCGTCCTTCGTGCGAACGACCACGCTCGTCAGCATCGCGCGACCTCGCGCCCGGCGAACACGCCGAGGTCCTCGAGGATGCGGACCGTCTCCCCGGCGACGACCCGGCATCCTTCGGCGTTGAGGTGGAACGCGTCGAGCTTCGTCGCGTCGGCGCCCGCGCGCGCGATGATCGCGTCGACGTCGACGATCGACGCGCCGGTGCGCGCCGAGAAGTCGGCGAGCGCGACGTTGAAGCGGCGGATGCGCGTGGCGAGCGTCTCGCCGACGCCTTCGTGGCTGTGCACCGAATCGCCGGGCACGACCGACGAGACGTTGTAGACGAGGATCGGCGCGGCGGTGCGCGTGCGCAGTCGCGCGACGATCGCGCCGAGATGCCGCATCGAGGCGTCCGCATCGAGGAGCCCGGTGCGCTCGAACGACGCGTGAAGCCAGCGTCGATCGCCTTCGTCCCAGGTCGCGGGCGCGTTCGCCATGAAGAGGGTGCCGTCGCGCCGATGGCGCATCAGCCGGATCGCGATGTCCGGCTGGATCGACAGCACATAGGCGTCGGCGTCGCCGTCGTACAGCGCGGCGCTGAATTGCGTTTCGAGCGAATACGGGTCGAGCGGAAGCCGGCGTGCGGCGAGCTCCGGAGGGATCGTTCCATCGCATGCCGCGAGCGCGTCGCTTCGCGTGCACGTCTCGTGGCGTACGCGCACGACGGTGGCGGGATGACGCGCGCGGACGATCTCGTTGATCCCGTTCCAGCGGACCGCGCCGCCGACACGCAACGCATGCAGCGTGTCCCGGAGGTCGAGGTTGCCCTTCGCGAAGATCGTCAAGCGACCCAAAACAACCCCCGTGGCCCGGCTGGCCCCGCCACCGCCGCGGTTTCGCGGGCGGCGAGCGCACCTCGCGGCCGAAGCGGGATTCTAAGCGACGGACGGAAGGCAGTTCCGGTTTCCCGGCGGATGGACCGGGCTTCCGGGGCGCCGGGAACTCTCGGGGCAGGCCACGCCCCCGGATTCCCCCGATGCGCGGATCGGCGCCCGGTTCGGCTTGCGCGCGCAGGCAAAGGTGGACAAGGCTGCCGCCCCGGATGAAAGTGGCGTCGGTCGTGGACAATCCCGCCTTCCCGAACGAGCATCCGGACCGATCGCTGCGCGCGCGGCTCGCCGGCTCGGCGCGATTGGGGATCGAGGTCATCCGCCAGGCGCGCTTTGCGTTCCGGCCGATCGAGGTGATTCGCCGCGCGCAGTCCCGCCGCGTCCGCGCGATGGTGAGCCACGCCTGGCGCACGGTGCCGTTCTATCGCGAGGCGATGCGCCGTCTCGGCGTCACGCCGGCGGACTTCGACTCGGCGGACGACCTGCGTCGGCTTCCGGTGATCGGGCGATCGGACCTTCAACGCGACCCCGAGCGCTTCCGCTCCGAAGCGTTCGCGACCGCCGAGCTGCTCGAGCTGCGCAGCGGCGGCAGCAGCGGCGAACCGGTTTCAGTCTGGCACGACCTCGGCTCGGTGCGCGCCAACGCCGCGCATGG
>JBDTNO010000181.1:0-7351 GCA_039933715.1 Betaproteobacteria bacterium | reverse complement strand
CGCGCGACGCGCGTCGCCGTGCTCAAAGCCGGTCGAGAGCGCAGCCGTCGAACCAGTGCCGGACGGGGAAACGCGTCACCGTCGCGACGTAGCCGCCGGGCGTCAGGTCGGCGAGCCAGTAGTAGTTGCCATGCGTCGCCGCCGAGCCGGTGCCGAGCGTGATGTCGAGCACCATATGCGAGCTGTCGCGCCGACCGCTCGTGCAACGCCGGTGCACGCCGAACTCGGCGAGTCGCGCGTCGTACGAGGCATCGTCGAGCTCCCGGTCGCGCCGCGCGAAGACCTTGCCGCGCCGGCCGAGCTCCTCGCTCTCGACGGTCAGCATGCCGCGGTCGTAGTGGATCGCCTCGCCGGCGTTCTCGAGTCTCAGCCCGAGGTGACAGTCCTCGCCGCCGATCGAATCGCACAGCTCGTCCAGACCGTTGACCGACAGCAGGAGCTCGCGCGGCGCGCCGAAACTCGCCCCGTAGAGCTGTCCACCGCCGATCCGAACGGGTCGCGCGTCGTCGCCCAACGACCATCGCGAGTCCATGCCCGACGGCTCGACGCGGCTGTCGCGCAACAGGCCGTCCTCGACACGCATGTCCCAGCGCTTCTGGTACGCGCCCGAGACGACGAGGTCGCGCGCGGCCGCACGGCGGACCGCCGCCCACCACCCGGGCATCGGCAGCGCGCAGTCGTCGGCGAACACGACGTACGGGGCGCGCGCGTGGACGAGGCCGGTGTTGCGCGCGCTCGCCGCGGCGAAGCAATCGCGAGCCGTCCTGCGATGCGGTCCCTGGTACGGCGTGGGCTTGGGCGGCACGTGCAGGAACGCGAAGCGGCCGGCGACGTCGTGCGCGAATCGCCGGGTCCGCGTCGCGTCGTGGTGCGCGTCGACGAGGATCAGCGTCAGGTCGTCGCCGTCGCGGAGCTGGCGCGCTAGACCGTCGGCGAACCAGTCGAACGCCGGCTCCTCGCGAACCGTGGCCATCACGACACTGATCGCCGAACCGGTCATCGCCGGCGGAAAACCTTCCAGCTCGCGTGGTCCTCGACGACCTCGAGGCCGAGCTCCGCGAGGCGTGCCTGCGCCTTGTGCGTCGTCGGCCAGTCGGTGTCGTCGGCGATCCAGAAGCCGTCGGGGGCGAGCTTCGGGAGCCATTGCTCCACTTCGGCGCTCGAAATCCCCTCGGAGTGGTTGCTGTCCTGGTGCAGAACCCCGACGCTGCCGTCGGCGACCCGCTTCACGGCCTCCGACGAGCGCTGGCGCAGCACGCGGCACCAGCGCTCGACGCCGGTGTCGCGAAGCGCCAGCAGGAAGCTCGCGTAGATGGCGTCGTGGTCGAGCTTGCCCCACCAGTCGTCGTTCTCGGGCGAGTTCTCGCCTTCGAGCGAGGCCGCGCGTTCCCACGGATCCACGGCGAGGATCTCGCCCTCGCCCTTCGCTTCGTGGCCGATCGCGAGCGCGATCGTGCCGCGACCGCCGAACACGCCGAGCTCCACCGACAGCGGCGCGCGTGCCGCGACGACGAGCTCGGCCATCCGTGCCCCCTTGTCGACCGACGTCCAACCGTGCAGCGTCGGGATCGCTGCCTCGACGCGGGCGCGCAGTCGCGCGCGTACAGCGTTCGGGAGCGTGGGCGAGGTCGACGACAAGCGAGCGGGGAACCGTGGCCCGCACAAGGGGGCGCGGGCAGGCGAGCATACAATGTCGCCCGCGCGCACCGTCTCCGGGCGCATGGTGTCGGGATCCTTGCGACGCCCTACGCCGTACCGCGCCTGGCCATGCCGAACCCGCCCAACCTTCTTCCCGTACGCATCCGGGGCCTGGAAATCCGGGAGGTCCCGGACGGCTACGTCGTCTACGACCAGAGCGCGGACAAGCTCCATTTCCTCAACGGCACGGCGGCGTTCGTGCTCGAGAGCTGCGACGGGGCGACGCGGGCGGACGCGCTGCCGGCGCTGGTGGGCGCGGCGTTCGCACTCCCGCGCGAGCCGGTCGACGAGGTGAACGCCTGCCTGCAGCGGCTGCTGGCCGAGGGGCTCGTCGTCGAATCCGTGCCCCCCCAAGCCGGGGGCTGACTGGTATAGTGCCGCGGTTGCATTCCGCCCCGAGGTCGACTTGAGCACGAATCCGAAGATCGAGCAGCTCCTCCAGCGTTTCGCTCCCGAGCGCCGCGAAGCGCTCCGCAAGATCCTGCTCGGGACGGCGATCTATGCGGCGCCGATGATCGCGTCGTATTCGATGCAGAACCTCGGCGGCGTCGCGCAGGCACAGTCGCCGAACCAGACGATCTCGCAGCCGATCCCGGTCGACTCGGGCCTCGGCCTTGCCGCTGCGGCGGGCGCTGTCGCCGCGGCCGGCGCTTTCGTGCTGCGCCGTCGACGCAATCGCAAGGACCGCGACGGTCGTTGACCCACCGGGCCCCCGGCCCGCTTCCGCCGTGCCCGGCCATCGCGCCGGCCTTGGCGTCTCCGCGACCCTGATTGTCCGCGACGAGGAGCGCTTCCTCGCGGATTGCCTCGCCTCGCTCGCACCGCACGTCGATGAGATCGTCGTCGCGGACACCGGCTCGACCGACGGCACGCGCGCCATCGCCGAAAGGTTCGGCGCCCGGGTCATCGAGCATCGCTGGTCCGGCGACTTCTCGGCCGCGCGGAACGCGGCGCTCGACGCCGCGCGCGGCGACTGGAACCTCTACATCGACGCCGACGAGCGCGTCGTGTCGTGGGATCGCGCCGCGCTCGATCCGCTGCTCACCGATCCCGCCGTCCTCGCGTGCCGGGTGCTGTTCCAGCCGCAGAGCGGGTTCACGCGCTACCGCGAGCACCGCCTGTTCCGCCGCCGCGACGATCTGCGCTTCCGCGGAGTCATTCACGAGTCGATCCTCCCGGCGTTGGACGACGCGTGTCGCCGCGAGGATGGGCGCATCGCGGACAGCGAGGTCGCGCTCGTCCACCTCGGCTACGACGGCGACCTCGCCGCGAAGCACCGGCGCAACCGTCCGTTGCTCGAGGCGCGCCTCGCGGCCGAGCCCGACCACGTCTACAGCCGCGACCATCTCGGCCTCACGCTGCTCGGGCTCGGCGACGAAGCCGGCGCCGAAGATGCATTCGGGCGCGCCGTCGCATCGGCGCGCGCACGCACCGTCCACGAGCCGGGCGACGCGTTGCCGTTCTTGCACCTCGCGTCGTTCCTGATCGACCGCGGGCGCGACGCGCGCGCGATCCTCGACGACGCGCGCGCGCGCTTTCCCGACGATCACGCGCTCGCCTGGCTCGACGCGCAAGCGCGGCTCGCCGCCGGCGATCCGTCGACCGCGCTGCCGATCTTCGCCGCGCTCGCCGGAGTCGATGCCGAGACGCTGTGCATGCCCCGCGCCTACCACGCGTCGATCTTCGGCGCGAACGCGCACGCGGCCGCCGCGTTGTGCGCGTTTCGCCTGGGTCGCTACGATCAAAGCGTCGCCCACTACGTACGGGCCGAAGCGCTCGCACCGGATCGCGCCGATTTCCGCGTGAAGCGGCAGCTCGCCGCGGCCCGCGCCGCCGACGCGTCCTCGCGTCAGTGAAGCTGCGTGTAGATGCGCTGCGCCAGCGCACGGCTGATGCCGGGCACGCGCGCGAGGTCCTCGACGCTCGCCTTCTCGAGTCCCTTCAGGCCGCCGAAATGCGCGAGGAGCGCGGTGCGGCGCTTGGCGCCGATCCCGGCGATCTCCTGAAGCGTCGAGGTGTTGCGTGTCTTGGCCCGGCGCGCCCGGTGCCCCTGGATCGCGAAGCGGTGCGCCTCGTCGCGGACCTGTTGCAGCAGGTGAAGGCCCGGATGGTCTGACCGCAGCGTCAGCGTGTCGGCACGGCCGGGAAATACGATCTCCTCGAGCCCCGCCTTGCGCTCGGGGCCCTTGGCGATGCCGATCAGCGGAACGCCGTGCAGGCCTTGCTCGGCGAGCACCTCGGCGGCGACGCCGACCTGCCCGCGCCCGCCGTCGATGACGAGGAGGTCCGGCGCCGGGAACTCTCCGGCGACGATGCGCGCGCAGCGACGCGTCAGCGCCTCGCGCATCGCCGCATAGTCGTCGCCGCCGACCGGCGGCGCGACGTTGAAGCGCCGGTATTCGCTCGTCTGCATCGCGAGGCGGTCGAAGATCACGCACGAGGCGACCGCCGCTTCGCCCATCGTGTGGGAGACGTCGAAGCATTCGATGCGCTGAAGGCTGCCGGTCAATCCCAGGGCGTCGACCAGCGCGACGAGCCGCTCCTCCGCCGTCGCCTTTTGCGCGAGCCTCTGCCCGATCGCGAGCGTCGCGTTTTCGGCGGCCATCCGCAGCCACACACGCCGCTCGCCGCCGGCGTTCGCGACGATCGCGATCGCCCGGCCGCATTGCTGGCCCAGCACCTCTTCGAGCGCCTCGCGGTCCTCGGCGACCGGCGCGACGATCGTCGGGGGCACCGGCCGCTCCAGGTAGTGCTGCGCGAGGAACGCCTGCACGACCTCGGCGATCGATCCCGGCCCGGCGTTGCGCGGGAAGAACGTCCGGTCGCCGACATGCCGCCCGCCGCGGATCATCACGACGTTCACCGCGACGATCCCGCCCTCCTCGACCCCCGCGACGACGTCGATGTCGCCGGCGGTCGCGCTCTCGACGAACTGCCGCGACTGCAGTTGCGTCAGCCGCGTGATCTTGTCGCGCAGCCGGGCCGCCCGCTCGAACGCGAGGCCTCCGCTCGCCTCCTCCATCTGCGCCTGCAATCGCGCGCGCGCCTCGTCGGTCTTGCCCTGGAGGAACAGCACCGCCGCCTGCACGTCCTCCTGGTACTCGGCCTCGGTCACGAAGCCCACGCACGGCGCCGTGCAGCGCTGGATCTGGTGCAGCATGCAGGGACGTGAGCGGTTCGCGAACACCGAGGGCTCGCAGGTGCGCAGCATGAAGACCTTCTGCATCATCGCGATGCCGTCGCGCACCGCGCCGGCGCCCGGGAACGGCCCGAAGTAGCGGTTGCGCCGGTCGAGCGCGCCGCGATGGAAGCGCAGTTGCGGGAACGGCTCGCCGGTGATGCAGAGGTACGGATAGCTCTTGTCGTCGCGGAACAGGATGTTGTAGCGAGGCTCGAGCGCCTTGATCAGGTTGTTCTCGAGCAGCAGCGCCTCGCCCTCGGAGCGCGCGACCGTCGTCTCGACGCGCGCGACCTGGCCGATCATCGCGGCGATGCGCGGCTCGTGCTCCGACTTCTGGAAATAGCTCGCGACGCGCTTCTTCAGGTCGCGCGCCTTGCCGACGTACAGCGCGTCGCCGGCCGCGTCGAACATCCGGTAGACGCCGGGCTGGTGCGGGAGCGAGCGGATGAGCTCGCCCGCGTCGAACGACGCCGCGTCGCGGTCGACGCTCACCGTGCGGGCGTTGATGCGGGAGACCTTGGCCATCGACGCATCAGTTCCGTGGCGCCGGCCGGCCGAGGTGCGTGGCGACGTCGCGGAACACCGAGCGGAACATCGCGCGCGTGAGGCGCCCGGTGTTCGTGTTGTAGCGGCTGCAATGGTAGCTGTCGAACAGCGTGAGGCGTCCGGGATCGAGCGCATGCCGCGCGCCGTGCGCGAACCGATGCGCGGACTGCGCCGCGCCCGCGATGCGCACGACCGACTCGTGGGCGACGCGGCCGAGAGCGAGAATCGCAGCCCCCGCGGGGAGCGCGGCGATGTCCACCGACAGGTAGCGGCTGCACGTCGCGATCTCGGAGGGCAAGGGCTTGTTCCCCGGCGGCAGGCACTTCACGCTGTTCGAGATGCGGCAGCCGTCGAGCGCGAGCCCGTCGTCGCGCGACGTAGCGACCGGCGACGACGCGTAGCCGAAGTCGTGAAGCGTCTCGTAGAGCAGGATGCCGGCGTAGTCGCCGGTGAACACGCGCCCCGTCGCGTTCGCGCCGTGCATGCCGGGGGCGAGTCCGGCGAGCAGCAACGGCGCGCCGAGCGGCCCGAACGGAGGCACCGGCAGGCACCAGTAGCCGGGATGCTCGCGCTTGACCTCGTCGAGGAACGCGGCGAGGCGCGGACAGCGGCGGCACGTCCGGTCGTAATCGGGCGCCGGCTCGGGCAGAATGGCGGATTCCCTCGCGGCGCGCATCCGCGTATTTTAAGGCCGCGGCTTCCTTGCTTCCTCCGGAATCGCATCTCGAGACCTTTTCCCGGTTGCCATCGCCGGGAAGGCGTCGCCCGCCCCTCCTGTTCGTCCACGGCGGCTACACCGACGGCTGGTGCTGGACGCCGTACTTCCTTCCCTGGTTCGCCGAGCGCGGCTGGCCGGCGCACGCGCTCTCGCTGCGCGGCCACGGCGGCAGCGGCGGGGCGGGCATGCTGTTCGCGACCGGGCTCGACGACTACGCCGCCGACGTCGAGCGCGTCGCCGGGTCGCTCGGCGAGCCCCCGATCCTGATCGGCCACTCGATGGGCGCGGCGATCGTCGAGCGCATGCTCGCGATGCATCCGGTGCGCGCGGCGGTTCTGCTCGCGCCGATTCCGCCGACCGGATTGATTTCCGTCGCGACGCGGCTCGCGCTCGAGCGCCCCGACGCGCTCGCGCACATGGCGCATCTCGACCCCGCCCGGCTGTCGGTCGCGGTGCTCGAGGCGCTGCAGCCCTTCTATTTCAGCGACGCCGTCGCACCGAAGATCCTCGCCGAATCGGCACGCCACCTGACGAGCGAATCGCCGCGCGCGCTGCTCGACCTCTCGCTGCGCCTCCATTGGGTCACGCCCGAGCGCAACGGCGCGCACCTGACGGTGATCGGAGCGGGGGGCGATCGCATCTCGACGCCCGACGATGCGCGCGCGACCGCTCGCCATCACGGCGTCGAGGCGACGATCGTCCCCGGGCTCGCGCACATGCTGATGCTCGAGCCCGGGTGGGATCTCGTCGCGGAGGCGATCGCGCGCTGGCTGCGTTCGCTGGATCGCCGGTAGCGCGGACCGGCCTTGCACGGGCTCCGCGACCGTGCATGAAACCGGGAATCCTTCAGTCCGCGGGGACCGAGCTTCGGGTGAGAATCACGAAAGGTCGCGACCGTGCGTGCGATGGTCGCCTGAAGGCGGCGACCGCCTTCACTGCGTCGTGCGCTTGCGCAGGAACTCGATGAACTTCGCCGGCGGCAGCGGCTTGCTCACCCAGAAGCCCTGGAAGGCATGGCATCCGCGCGCGTCGAGGAACTCGAGCTGCTCGCGCGTGCCGACGCCCTCGGCGACGACCCTGAGGCCGAGGCCGCGCGCGAGGCCGATGATCGCCTCGGTGATCGCGGCGTCGCCAGGGTCGGTCTCGAGGTCGGCGATGAACGAGATGTCGATCTTGAGCGTGTCGATCGGGAAATGCTTGAGGTGGGT
>JBDTNO010000180.1:0-7453 GCA_039933715.1 Betaproteobacteria bacterium | reverse complement strand
CACCGCGCGCCGGAAGCCTTCGCTGCCGGTGCCTTCGGGCAGCGGCACGTTCACCATGTTCGGCGCCGGATTCTCGACGCCCGAATACGGATAGAGCGGGTACTGGAAGGTCGACGCCATCAGCACGCGCGGATCATTCGAGAACATCTCCTCGGTCCCGTTGCCGTGGTGGACGTCGAAGTCGATCACCGCCACGCGCTCGAGGCCGTGATGCTCGAGCGCGTGCATCGCGCCGACCGCCACGTTGTTGAACAGGCAGAAGCCCATCGCGCGGCGGCGCTCCGCATGGTGTCCCGGCGGTCGAACCGCGCAGAACGCGTTCGCGCACGCGCCGCTCATCACGAGGTCGGTCGCAAGCACGACCGCGCCCGCCGCGTGCTTCGCCGCCTCGAGTGAATGCGGGTTGAGCGCGGTGTCCGGGTCGAGGTAGACGAGGCCGTGCTCGGGGCTCGCGTCCTCGATCGCGTCGAGATAGGCCGCGCCGTGAACGCGCAGCAGTTGCTCGCGCGTCGCCTCGGGCGCCGTGTGGTGCGTCAGGTAGCCGTCGAGGCCGGCGGCGATCAATTGGTCGCCGATCGCGGTCAGCCGGTCCGGGCATTCCGGATGGTGCTCTCCCATCTCGTGCCGGAGGCAGGACGGGTGGGTGATGTAGGCGGTGGCCAAGGATGGAGTCGGCGCGGGTCGGCGTGCCTGCCCTTCCCTCGATCGCGAGGCGGCTTTCGATGCCGGGAGCCGCCGAACGGAGTGTAACGGAGGATCGCCGGGGATGACGAACAGCGGGCGGCCCGATAGAGTCCTGCGGATCCCTCCCATGTTCCCCCGGCCCTCGATGACGCTCCGCTCCGCCGCCCAGATCGTCTCCGTCGCCCAGCGATCGGCGCTGATCCTGCGCGAGCTCGCGCGCATCGTCGTCGGCAAGGACGACATGCTGCGCCTCGCGCTCGCCTGCATGATCGCGCGCGGGCACCTCTTGATCGAGGACATTCCCGGCGTCGGCAAGTCGACGCTGGCGCACGCGCTCGCCGCCGTGCTGGGGCTCAAGTACGCGCGCGTCCAGTTCACGAGCGACCTCCTCCCGGCCGACGTGCTCGGCGTGTCGATCTACGACGAGAAGGCCGGCGCGTTCCGCTTCCACGCGGGCCCGATCTTTCATTCGGTCCTGCTGGCCGACGAGATCAACCGCGCGCCGCCCAAGACGCAGAGCGCGCTGCTCGAGGCGATGGAGGAGCGGCAGGTGTCGATCGACGGGCAGACCCGCCGGCTTCCCGATCCGTTCTTCGTGATCGCGACGCAGAACCCGGTCGAGCAGATCGGCGCCTATCCGCTCCCCGAATCGCAGCTCGACCGCTTCCTGATGGCGCTCGAGCTCGGTTATCCGGACGCGGCATCCGAGCGCGAGCTCCTCGCCGGCGGCGATCGCCGCGCGCGGATCGCCGAGATGCCGGCGCTGGCCGACGCGCCGACGCTCGTCGACTGGCAGCGCGAGGCGGTCGCGCTGCACGTCGCGCCCGCGCTGCTCGACTACGTGCAGGCGCTGCTCGCCGCATCCCGCGGCCACCAGAGCGGCGCGGGCACCGCGGACACCGGCGCGCGCCGCGGCCTGTCGCCGCGCGCGGGTTTGATGCTGCTCAACGCGGCGCGTGCGTGGGCGCTGATCGGCGGTCGCCCGATGGTGCTGCCCGAGGACGTGCAGGCGGTCTTCGCCGCGGTCGCGAGCCATCGACTCGCGGGCGGCGCGCGCGCGGGCGCGCTCACGGCGCAGGCGCTACTCCGTTCGGTGCCGCTGCCCTGACGCTTCGCATGACGGCCGCGACGCACGTTCCCGCGGTCGGCGCGTGGGCCCGCACGCGGCAGCGCTTCTTCCGCCATTCGCCCGCCGACGGCGAGCGCGTGGTGCTGCGCCACTCGCGCATCTACATCCTGCCTTCGCGGCGCGGCTGGGCGATGATCGGCACCCTCGCGATCATGCTGCTCACGTCGCTCAACTACGCGTTGTCGCTCGGGTTCGCGGTCACGTTCCTGCTCACGGGCCTCGTCGCCGCGGCATTGCTCCACGCATTCCGAAACCTCGCGGGCATCGAGATCCGGCCGCTCGCCGCGAGCGAGACCTTCGCGGGCGGGCGCATCGCCTTCACGCTTTCGGTGTCGGGCGGCGAGCGCACGCGCGAAGGCATCGAGATTCGCGCGGCGGGCGCCGAACCGGTCGCTGCCGACATCCCGGGCGGAACGCCGGTGATCCTCAAGGTCGAGCGCCCGGCGCCGCGGCGCGGCCGGCTCGCGCTCGGCCGCGTGACGCTTTCGTCGACGCAGCCGCTCGGCCTCTGGCACGCGTGGTCCTACGTCCATTTCCCGCTCTCGGGCGCCGTGTACCCGGAGCCCGAGCCGGGTGCACCGCCGCTGCCGCGCGGCGCCCATGGACAGGACATGACCGCGCCGGGCCAGGGCGAGGAATCGGAATTCGCCGGACTGCGCGAATACCATCCAGGCGATTCGCCGGCGCGCGTCGCGTGGAAGGCGGTCGCGCGCGGCGCCGGCTGGTACACGAAGGAGTTCGACGGCGCCGGCGGTGGCGGCCCGCTGACGCTCGAGTGGACGGCACTCGCTGCGACGCTCGACGTCGAGACGCGCCTCTCGCGGCTGACCGCGTGGGTACTCGCCGCCGAGCGCGCCGCCCGCCCGTTCGCGTTGAGAATTCCCGGCGGCATGCTGCCGGTCGCCAACGATCGCAACCACCGTCGCGCCGCGCTCACGATGCTCGCGATGTTCCCCGCGGAGCTCCGGGCGTGACGCCCTCCGCCAGGCGTTCGGGGCGCCGCGTGCGGCTCGCTTCGCCCACGCTGACCGCGACGCAGATCCGCTGGCTCGGCGCGATGCTCGTCGCGGTGCAGCTTCCGCAGGCGCCGCATCTGCCGCTGTGGATCGCCGCGTTCGGCCTCCTGCTCGTCGGCCTGCGCCTCGCGCTCCTGCGGCGCGACCGGCTGCGTCCCGACGCTCCGTCCGCGCGCATCCCGTCGTGGACGCTCGTGATCTTCGCCGTGATCGCCGCGCTCGCCGTGCGCGCCTCGTACGGCTACCTGCTCGGGCGCGACCCGTCGGTCGCGTTCCTGTTCATCCTGGTCGCCATCAAGTTCCTCGAGACGCGCACGGTGCGCGACGGCTCGCTGCTCGTCGCGCTCGCGTCGTTCCTGCTCGTCACGCCGTTCTTCCGCAGCCAGTCGCCGTTCGCGGCGCTCGCGGTGCTGCCCGCGCTCGTCGTGCTCGGCGCGACGCTCGACGCGCTGGCGCGCTCGCCTGCGGCATCGCTCGCCCGCTCGCCCGCGGCCGCGCTGCGGCGCACCGCGCGCATGATCGTGCACGGCATCCCGATCGCGCTCGTGCTGTTCGTGCTGTTCCCGCGCATCGGCTCGCCGCTGTGGGGACTGCCGGCCGAGGCGGGCGCGCAATCGGGGCTCGGCGACACGATGGCGCCCGGCTCGATCAGCGAGTTGTCCCTCTCCGACAACGTCGCGTTCCGCGTCGATTTCGACGGCGCGATCCCGCCGCCGGCGCAGCGCTACTGGCGCGGCCCGGTGCTGAGCCGCTTCGACGGCCGCGAGTGGTCGATGTTGCCGCGCCCCGGCACCGGCACGCTGACGCGCTGGGGGCCATCCGGCCTCTCCTACGTGGTCACACTCGAGCCGCACGGCAAGCCGTGGCTGTTCGCGCTCGACCTTCCCGCGAGCCTCCCGCGCCCATCCGGCGAGGAATCCGGCGAGCCGGCCGACGACTATGCGTTCATCACGCGCGACCAGCAGCTGATCGCGCGCACGGCCGTCTCGCAGGTGCTGCGCTACACGCAACGGTCGGTCCTCCGCGCGAGCTATCCGGCGTTCGACCCCGACGAGGGTCGCGACTACCTGCGGCTGCCGGCGCGCGCCAATCCGCGCACGCTCGATCTGGGGCGCGAACTGCGGGCGCAGCACGACGACGACGGCGCGCTCGTCGGCGCGGCGCTCGACTGGTTCCGCGCCGCACCGTTCGTCTACACGCTGACGCCGCCGCTGCTCGACCGCGATCCGGTCGACGCGTTCCTGTTCGACACGCGCCGCGGCTTTTGCGAGCACTACGCGGGCGCTTTCGCGGCGCTGATGCGCGCGGCCGGCGTTCCCGCCCGCGTCGTGACCGGCTACCAGGGCGGCGAGATCAACCCGCGCGGCCTCTACCTGATCGTGCGCCAGTCGGACGCGCACGCGTGGACCGAGGTGCTCATCGACGGGATGTGGCGGCGCGTCGACCCGACGGCGACCGTGGCGCCGTCGCGCATCGAGATGGGATTGTCGCGCGCGGTCGCCGACGGCGAGCCGGTGCCGTTGTTCGCGCGCCTAGAAGGCGGCTGGCTCAAGAGCGCGCAATTGACGCTCGACGCGATGAACCACGCCTGGCGGCGCAACCTCGTCGGCTTCAACCGCGACCGCCAGCGCGATCTGTGGCGCGAACTCTCGATCGACCGGTACGCCGGATGGCAGATCGCGGCGGTCGCGGGCGCGCTCGGCCTCGCATGGGCGGGCATCCTGCTCGCGCTGACCGGCGCCGCGCGCGCGAAGCGCGAGCGCGAGCAGGCGCTGTGGCTCGAGGCGTGCACGCGTCTCGCGCACGCCGGGCTCCCGCGCCTTCCCCATGAAGGTCCGATCGCGTACGCGGCGCGCGCGAGCCGCCGCTGGCCGCAGTTCGCGATCGCGTTCGCGGCGATCGCCGAGTCGTACGCCGCGCTGCGCTACGGACCGCCGCCTGCCCGTGCCGGCGAACGCGAGGCGCTCGTGGCGACGCTCGCGCGCGCGGTCGACGTGCTGCCCGCGCCGGCGCGGTTGCGCTCCGCCGCGGCCTGACCGTCGTCGCACCGTCTAGAATGGCGGCGCCGTCGCCGCCATGCGCACCCCATTCGCCACCCAGCTCGCTCGTCACGCCACGAATCCCGGGGCGCCGCCCGCCATCGTGCTGCCCGATGACGAGCTGTCGTTCGCCGAGCTCCACCGCCGCGTCGAGCATTGCGCCGCGTGGCTGCGCGCCCAGGGGTGCGGCGCAGGCGACGTCGTGGGAATCACGATCGCCGACGACATCGCGCACCTCACGGTCAGCTTCGCGCTGCTGGCGCTCGGCCTGCCGCAGGTCTGCCTGCCGACCTACGAGCCGGCGACCGCGCGCGAGAAGCTCGCGCGCGCAGTCGGCGTCACGCGCGTGGTCGCGATCGATCCCGGTCACGGCTTGCCGGGTGTCGCGGCATCGCTCGTGACGCCCGAATTTCTCGCGCAGCCGCGCGCGGCGCCGCCGCAGGAAGCGCTCGAGGCCGACCCCGAGGCGACCTTGCTGTTCATCGCGAGCTCGGGATCGACCGGCGAGCCGAAGATCATCGCGATGAACCTGCGCGTGCTGGCCGACCGCCTGCGGCTGCGCGCCTACGCGCCCGGCGAGCGCGTAATGGTATTGACCACGGCCGAGGACATCTTCGGCAAGTCGCCGCGCCTGTACTGCGCGTGGCTCGGCCTGACGTCGGTCTTCCGGGCGTCGGTCGCAAAGACGCCGGTTCATGCGCTCGGCGCGTTCTGCGCGAAGCACCGCGTCACGCGCCTCACCGCCAGCGTGCTGCACGCCTCGACTCTGGTGCGCGACGACGGCGTGCCGCTGCCGGTCGACTGCAACGTCTACACCGGCGGCGCGCGCGTGCCCATGCGGCTGCGCGAGGCGTTTCGCGCGCGCGGCGGCGCGCGAATGCACGTCGAGTACGGGACGCGCGAGGTCGGCTTGATCGCCGCGACATGGCCCGAGGATCGCGACCCCACGCTCGAAAGCGTCGGCCCGGTGGCCGAGCAGGCGACGGTCGAGATCGTCGACGCGGAGGGCCGGCGCCTGCCCGACGGCGAGATCGGCGAGGTGCGCGTACGCACCATGTTCATGATCGACGGCTACTATCGCAACTCCGCGGCCACCGCGCGGAACTTCCGCGATGGCTGGTTCCATACCAGCGACCTCGGCTCGTTCTCGCCGCGCGGGTCGCTGTGCCTGCACGGCCGGAGCGACGACGTGATGAACCTCAATGGCATCAAGATCTACCCGTCCGAGATCGAGCGCGCGCTCGAGCGCGATCCCGCCGTCAGGACGGCGGCGGCATTCGCGCTGCACTCCGACCTCCACGGCCACATCCCGGTGGCGGCCGTCGAATGGCAGGGCGACGCGCGTCCCGATGCGGGCGTGCTGCTTTCGCACGTCCGCGCCGAGCTAGGCGTGCGCGCGCCGCGCAAGATCGTGGTCGTCGACGCGCTGCCGAGGACCGCGACCGGCAAGGTCGCGCTGCGCGAGCTGCCGGCGCTCGCGGAGAAGCGATGAAGCGCGTTCTCCTGGCGCTCGCCGCGATTGCGCTCGTCGCGGTCGCTCCGTCGGCCTCCGCGCAGGATGACGCGCCCTACCTCAACCGCGCGATCCCGCTCGTCCTGCCGCACGCGCCCGGTAACGGCGACATCGTGCCGCGACGGTTCGCCGACCGGATCGCGGCGAGGCTCGGCCAGCCGGTCGTGTTCGAAAACAAGCCGGGCGCGTCGTTCAACATCGCGAGCGAGGTCGTCGCGAAGGCGCCGCCGGACGGCCACACGTTGCTCCACTCGACGTCGGTGATCACGCTCCTGCCACAGATCCTCGGGCCGACCGCGGTCGACCCGGTCGCGTCGTTCACGCCGATCGCGAAGGTGCTCACGATCCCGGTGATTATCGTCGTCAATCCTGCGTTCGGCGCACGCTCGCTGGACGACCTGGTCGCGATCGCCCGCCAGCACCCAGGGCGCGTCGCCTACGCGACGATCGGCGTCGGATCGCTGCCGGATCTGGTCGCGACGATGATCAGCAACCGCGCCGGCATCGAGCTGCTGCACGTGCCGTATGCGAACGTCGGCCAGGCGGCAGCCAACACGGTTTCCGGTGAGGTTCCGATCTACTTCGCGTTCTATTCGCAGGTCGCCGGGCAGAAGAGCGGCGCGCTGGTTCCGATTGCCGTCGCGAGCACATCGCGCACGGCCGTGCTGCCGGACGTCCCGACGACGGTCGAGCTCGGCTACCCCGACGCAACGGTCGAACCGTGGGCGGGCTTCTTCGCGCCGGCCGGCATGCGCCCCGCGATCGTCGAACTCCTGAGCCGCGAGTTCAACGCGATCGTCGCTTTGCCCGAGATGCGCGACCGCTTCGCGTAGCTCGGCATGGATCCGCTGACCTCGACGCCCGAGCGCTTCGCGTCCGATCTGCGCGCGCAGGTCGCGCGCTGGCCGGCGATCGTGAAGGCCGCAGGGATCCGGCGCGACTGGGGAAGCTCTGCGTAACCTCACGGCGCGCGCGGACTCGCATGCACGAACTTCTCGAACCCCCGACTTCGCGTTCGCTCGTCCGCCCTGCGGGACGCGCCGGGCGGGCGGCTGGCGTCGTTGCCCGCCTT
>JBDTNO010000179.1:0-7477 GCA_039933715.1 Betaproteobacteria bacterium | reverse complement strand
CTTCTGGCGTTGCGGCGGCAGGGGCGGGCGGCGCGTCCTTTTTCAGCCGGTTGATCTGCTTGACCATGATGAAGATGATGAACGCCAGGATGATGAAGTTGATCGCCACCGTGATGAAGTTGCCGTACGCGAAGAGCGGCACGCCCGCCTTGGTCAGCGCCTCGTAGGTCATCGGCCCGCTGTAGCCGGCCGGCGGGCTCCCGAGCAGGAGGAACCAGTTCGAGAAGTCGAGGCCCCCGAAAATGCGCCCGACCACCGGCATGATGAGGTCCTTGACGAGCGAGTCGACGATCTTGCCGAACGCCGCGCCGATGATCACGCCGACCGCGAGGTCGACGACGCTTCCCTTGACTGCGAATTCCCGAAACTCGCTGGCGAATGACATGGCTCGCTCCTGGCAGTCCCTAACGCGGCCCCGGACGGGACCGCATTCGGCGCCGCGGCGCTGTTCCGCGCGCGGCGCGGCCGGAACCTAGATCGCCTGCTCCCCCGATTCCCCGGTGCGGATGCGCACGACCTGCTCGACTTCCGTGACGAAGATCTTCCCGTCGCCGATCTTGCCCGTGCGCGCCGCCTTGACGATCGCCTCGATCGCGCGTTCGACGAGCTCGTCCTGGAGGATCACCTCGACCTTGACCTTGGGCAGGAAGTCGACGACGTACTCGGCGCCGCGATAGAGCTCGGTGTGGCCCTTCTGGCGACCGAAGCCCTTGACCTCGGTGACGGTGAGCCCGGTCACGCCGATCTCGGACAGCGCCTCGCGCACCTCGTCGAGCTTGAACGGCTTCACGACCGCTTCGATCTTCTTCATGGCGTCCCCGTGTCGCGCTGACCGGGCCTAGCTTACACGACGCCTGAGACGAAGCGCTACCGCGCGGGCGGCGCGAGATGCTCCCACTCGCGCCACGCCGACGTGATCGGGTAGCGCCAGTCCTTGCCGAATCCGCGCGGCGTGACGCGGATGCCGACGGCGGACTGGCGGCGCTTGTATTCGGAGAGCTTGATCTGCTTGACCACGCGCGCCACCGATTCCGGAGGATAGCCGCGCGCGACGATCTCGGCCGGGCTCGCGTCCTCCTCGACGTAGGCCTCGAGGATCGCGTCGAGCACATCGTAGGGCGGCAGCGAATCCTGGTCCGTCTGGTTCTCGCGGAGCTCGGCCGAAGGCGCGCGCGTGATGATCCGCTCGGGAATCACGCGACCGAGCTCGTTGCGGTAGCGCGCGAGCCGGTAGACGAGCGTCTTGGCGATGTCCTTCAGCACGCCGAAGCCCCCGGCCATGTCGCCGTAGAGCGTCGCGTAGCCGACCGCCATCTCGCTCTTGTTGCCCGTCGTCAGCACGATGGCGCCGGACTTGTTCGACAGCGCCATCAGGAGGGTCCCGCGGATGCGCGCCTGGATGTTCTCCTCGGTGGCGTCCGGCGCCAGTCCGCGGAACTCGTGCTCGAGCGCCGCGAGGAATGCGGTGAACGGCCCCTCGATCGCGATCTCGTCGTAGCGGACGCCGACGATCCCCGCCATCTCGCGCGCGTCGTCGAGGCTGATCTGCGCGTTGTAGCGCGACGGCAGCATCACCGCGCGCACCTTGTCGCGGCCGAGCGCGTCGACGGCGATCGCGAGCGTCAGCGCCGAGTCGATGCCGCCCGACAGCCCGAGCAGCACGCCGGGGAAGCCGTTCTTGCCGACGTAGTCGCGCACCCCCATCACGAGTGCCTGCCACACGTGCGCCTCGAGCCGCGGGTCGAGGCCGCCGCGTACCGGGCGCGGGCGCGGCCCGTCGAACGCCGCGAGCGCGACGGTCTCGTGCCAGGCGGGCACCTGCTGGACGACCGCGCCGTCGGGCGCGACGATCATCGACGCGCCGTCGAAGACGAGCTCGTCCTGCCCGCCGACGCGATTCACGTAAACGACCGGCATCCCGTTCTCGCGCGCGCGTGCCGAGACGACATGAAGCCGTGCGGCCTGCTGCTTCGTGTGATAAGGCGATCCGTTTGGCACGACGAGCACCTCCGCGCCCGCGACGCGCGCCTGGCGTGCGGGCCCGGGGAACCAGACGTCCTCGCAGATGACGAGCCCGAAGCGGACGCCCTCGACCGCGAACACGCAAGGCGCGTCGCCGGGCGTGAAATAACGCTGCTCGTCGAACACCGTGTAGTTGGGCAGGCACTGCTTGCGGTAGACGGCCTCGACCCGTCCGTCGCGAACCAGCGCCATCGCGTTGTGGCGCTGGCCGTCGCGCCGCTCGGGGAAGCCGACGAGCACCGCGGCGTCGCGCACGGACGCCGCAAGGGCCGCCAGTTCCGCACCGCAGGCGTCGAGGAACGCGCGCCGCAGCAGGAGGTCCTCGGGCGGATACCCGCACAGTGAAAGCTCCGGCGTGACGACCAGCGTCGCGCCGCCGCGGCGCACCGCGGCCACCGCCTCGAGTATGCGTCGCGCGTTGCCGGACAAATCGCCGATGACCTGGTCGAGCTGCGCCATCGCGACGTGCATGCGACGATGGTAGCAGAACGAACGCGCTGTCCAAGCCGCGCGACGGGCCTGGTTGAGTCCTGCGCGGACAGCGGCGACAATCGGGTGAGGCCGCATGCGCGCACCCGATCCCCCCGTCTCCGTCACGCCGCCTGTCGCGGTGTCTCCGATCGTCCGCGCCGACGTGCCGCTCGACGCGATCGACGCATCCGCGTGGGACGCGTTGTCCGGCGCGCATCCGTTCCTATTGCACGCGTTCCTCTCGGCTTTGCACGAAAGCGGTTGCGCGAGCCCGCGGACCGGATGGACGCCGCGCTATCTCACCGCGTGGTCGGGCGGCGCGCTCGCCGGGGCGCTGCCGCTGTATGCGAAGATGCATTCGTACGGCGAGTACGTGTTCGACTGGGGATGGGCCGACGCGTATCGCCGCCACGGGCAGCGCTACTATCCGAAGCTCGTCGCCGCAATTCCGTTCACGCCGGTCACCGGGCCGCGCGCGCTCGGTGCCGACGCAGCCACGCGCCGCGCGCTGTACGCCGAAGCGCTTCGCTGGGTCGCTGACGGAAGCCACTCGTCGCTGCACGCTCTGTTCCCGCCCGCGTCCGAGGCCAGCGAGCTCGAAGGCGCCGGGTGGATCCTGCGGCGCGGCCTGCAATTCCACTGGTCGAACGCCGGCTGGCGCGACTTCGCCGATTTCCTCGCCTCGTTCTCGCACGACAAGCGCAAGAAGATCCGCCAGGACCGGCAGAAGCTCGCGCGCGCGGGCGTCGCATTCGAGCGCAAATCCGGCAGCGCGATGTCCGCGGCCGACTGGGCATTCGTCCATCGTTGCTACACGGCGACCTATCACGCCCATCGCTCGACGCCGTACCTGACGCGCGACGCATTCGAGCGCATCGGCGCGGCGCTGGGCGACCGCGTCGTGCTCGTGACCGGGACGCGCGCCGGCGCACGCTTGTGCTCGGCGCTCGACGTCACCGACGGCACGACGATGTGGGGTCGCTACTGGGGCGCGGTCGACTATGTGCCCGGCATGCATTTCGAGGCCTGCTACTACCAGGCGATCGAGCATTGCCTCGAGCACGGCATCGCGCGCTTCGAGGGCGGCGCGCAGGGGCTGCACAAGCTTTCGCGCGGGCTCGATCCGGCGACGACCTGGTCAGCGCATTGGATCGGCGACCGCGGCTTTCGCGCGGCGATCGCGGAGTTCTGCGCACGCGAGGAAGTCGAGGTCGCCGGCACGCTCGACGAATTGATGGAGGCGAGGCCCTACCGGAAAGGCGATGGCGATGGGGGGCGCTAGGTCGACGGTTCCGCGCGAGACCCGTCGCCGCGCCTGCCCGCCATTCGGCCCACCCCTCGTCCTGCGCGCCGGATGCTAGCATCGCCACGATGCCCGCCGTCGACCCTGTCCTTCTTTCCAGCGATGGCGCAGTCGCGACGCTGACGCTCAATCGCCCCGCCGCGCTCAACGTGCTCGACCTCGCGATGGTCGAGGCGCTGATTGCGGCGACGGCGGAGGTCGCCTCCGACGAGAACCTGCGCGTGCTCGTCGTGCGTGGCGCGGGTCCGCATTTCATGGCCGGCGGCGACATCCGCGCGTTCGCGCGCGAATCGGGGCGCCCGGCCGCCGAGCGGGTGCGCGAGTTCCAGCGGCTGGTCGAGCGCGTGCATGTCGTCGTCGAGGCGCTCGCGCGGATGGACAAGCCGGTCGTGGCGCGCGTGCAGGGCGCGGTCGCGGGCTTCGGCCTGTCGCTGATGAACGCCTGCGACCTCGCGATCGCCGGGGACGACGCCTACTTCGCCGCCGGCTACCGGCAGATCGGCATCACGCCCGACGGCGGGGGCACGTGGTCGCTTCCGCGCGTCGTCGGCCAGCGCCGCGCGCTCGAGATCCTGCTGCTCGGCGAACGCTTCGATGCGCAGCGCGCGCTCGCGATCGGCCTCGTCAATCGCGTGGTGCCGCTGACGGAGCTCGACGCCGCGGTCGCCGCAGTCGCGCGCACGCTCGCCGAGGGTCCGCGCGAGGCGACCGCGGGTGCAAAGCGGCTCGTGCGCGCGTCGTTCGACCGCACGCTGTCCGAGCAGCTCGCGGCCGAGGCGGGGAGCTTCGGCCGCCTGGCGGGAACGGACGACTTCGTCGAGGGCGTCGCGGCGTTCCTCGAAAAGCGCCCCGCCCGCTTTTCCTGACGAGACCTCGACGGGACCGCGAGCGATGGGCAGCCTTCGAGGCAAGACGCTGTTCATCACCGGCGGGTCACGCGGCATCGGTCTCGCGATCGCGCTTCGCGCCGCCCGCGACGGCGCGAACGTCGCGATCGCCGCGAAGACCGACGCGCCGAATCCGAGGTTGCCCGGAACCATCCACACCGCGGCGCGCGAGATCGAGGACGCGGGCGGCCGCGCGCTGCCGATCGCCTGCGACATCCGCGACGACCTCGCGCTGCGCGATGCGATAGCCGCGACGGCCGAGCGATTCGGCGGTGTCGACATCCTCGTGAACAACGCGAGCGCGATCAGCCTGACCGGCACCGAAGCGACGCCGATGAAGCGCTACGACCTGATGATGGACGTCAACGTGCGCGGGACCTTCGCCGCGACGCAGGCCAGCGCACCGTTCCTCAAGGCGTCGGCGCGCGCGGATCGCCGCCCGCACATCCTCACGCTGTCGCCGCCGCCGACGCTCGAGCCTCACTGGTACCGCGACCACGTCGCCTACACGATCGCGAAAATGGGGATGAGCCTGTGCGTGCTCGGGCACGCCGAGGAGTTCCGCGCGGACGGCATCGGCGTGAACGCGCTGTGGCCGCGCACGGTAATCCGCACCGCGGCGATCGCGATGATCCCGGGCGCGGCGGACCAGGTCGCCAGGATGCGAACACCCGGGATCGTCGCCGACGCGGCGCACGCGATCCTCGTGCGCGATCCGCGAACCTGCACCGGACGCTTCTTCCTCGACGAGGAAGCGCTGCGCGACGCCGGCGAAACCGATTTCTCGCGCTATGCGGTCGAGCCCGGCCGGACGCTCCTGCCCGACCTGTTCCTCGACTGACCGCGATCCGTGCGCGTCGCCGGTCGCGCGACCGCGAACGACGCGACGCGCGGTGGACCTGCGACCCGCGCTTCGCTACGCGACTTCCTCCTCGTCGCGCGGCAACCCGACCCATTTCTGCGATCCGGGGCCTTTCACGCCGCTTCCCCCGCCACCGCCACCCCCGCTGCCGCCACCGCGACCGCGTCGGCGACGCTTCTTCTGCCCGGGCCCGCCGACGGGCCCCTGCGGTCCTGCCGCCGCGCCACGACCGCTGGACATCGGCCCCTCGCCGGGCCGGTACGCCGATCCGGGACGAGGCTCGACGTTACCGTTGGGCTCGGGCATCTCCCTCGCCACGTTTCCGTTGGCCTCGTGCAGGTCTCTCGCCACGTTGCCGTCGCGCTCGCGCATCGAACCGTCGTTGCGCGGCACGTTGCCGTCCCGCTCGCGCACGGGACCCTGCCTGTGCGGCACGTTGCCGTCCCGTTCGCGCTTGGGACCGTGGCCGTGCGGCACGTTGCCGTCGCGCTCGCGCCTGGGACCTTGGGCGTGCGGCAGGTTGCCGTCCCGCTCGCGCTTCGGTCCCGGTCCGGGCCCATGCGGCGCGCGGCGCGGCGCTGACGGCCTGCCATGGCGCACCTGCGCCGGCACGGCCTCGCCAACGGGCGCGCCGGGTCCGCCGCGCTTGCGTCCGCGGCGGCGCTTGCGCGCGCCGCCCGCCTTGCCATCGCCAGGCGCGCCCGGTTGCGCGTCGTTCGGCGGCGCGCCGGGCTGGCGATCGGGGCGAGGATGCGCATGCGAGGGCTTCGCGCCCTGGCGCTGCGGCACGGGCGCCTGCTGCTGCGGCTCGCTGCCGCCCTGTGGCTTCAAGCCCGCGAACCTCAGCAGCGCGTTGACCTCCTGCGCCTCGAGTTCCATCACCTCGCCGCGCTTCAGCGGCGGCGGCATCGCGACCCGCCCGTAGCGCACGCGGATCAGCCGCGACACGGTGAGCCCGAGCGCCTCGAACAGCCGCCGCACCTCGCGATTGCGGCCTTCGTTGACGACGACCTTGTACCAATGGTTCGACGCGTCCTCGTCGCCGCCCGCGTCCTCGACGCGTTCGCATTTCGCCGGGCCGTCCTCGAGCTCGACACCGCGCTTCAGCGTCTCGATCTGCTCGTCGGTGAGCCGCCCGAGCACGCGCACCGCGTACTCGCGCTCGACCTCGTAGCGCGGATGCATCAGCCGGTTCGCGAGCTCGCCGGAGTTCGTGAACAGCAGGAGGCCCTCGGTGTTGTAGTCGAGACGGCCGACCGCGATCCAGCGACCGTCCTTGATCGCCGGCAGCATGCCGAACACCGTCGGCCGCTCCTCGGGATCGTCACGCGTGACGAGCTCGCCGGTGGGCTTGTGGTAGACGAGCACGCGCGCTTTCGGCTCGGCGAAACGGATCTTCACCGGCTCGCCGTTGATGCGCACCTCGTCGCCCGGCCCGACCTTCTGGCCGATGTCGGCGGGCATCCGGTTGACGGTGATGCGACCGGCGAGGATCAGCTCCTCCATCGCGCGGCGCGATCCGAAGCCGCAGCTCGCCAGCACCTTGTGCAGGCGCTGCGGCTCCGAGAAGACCTCGTCAGTGGAACGTTTGTGTTTCGGAGGCGGAAGGCTCGCCTCGAACCCCTGCATCGCCAGGCTCGACTGGTGCGGTTGCATGGGGGTCTGCCGCATCGGCCCCGAGGATCGGGGTCGCGAGTGCGCGTGCCGCCTCGGCGGCCTTGGCTGGGGCATCGGGAGTCTCCAGGAGATTTGAGGCTTCGAGCTCGGCGAGAGGGGGGAGCTCCGCGACGGAGCGGAGGCCGAGGTCATCGAGGAAGGTCTTGGTCGTCGCGTAGAGCGCCGGGCGTCCCGGCGTCTCGCGATGGCCGACGGCCTCTACCCATTGCCGGTCCTCGAGCGTCTTGACGACGTTCGTCGACACGGCGACGCCGC
>JBDTNO010000178.1:0-7483 GCA_039933715.1 Betaproteobacteria bacterium | reverse complement strand
ACATCCTCACCGGCTACGCCGGGCAGCTCTCGCTCGGCACCGCGGCGTTCATGGCCGTCGGCGCGTTCGCGTCGTACAACTTCATGCTGCGCGTTCCGGGCATGCCGGTGCTGCTCGCGTTCGCCGGCGGCGGCGTAATCGCCGCGCTCGTCGGCGTCCTGTTCGGGCTGCCGAGCCTGCGCATCCGGGGCTTCTACCTCGCGGTGGCGACCCTCGCCGCCCAGTTCTTCATCCTGTGGTTCCTGACCAAGGTCGGCTGGGTCACCAACTACAGCTCGTCGGGCGTCATCACCGCACAGCCGATCGAGATCTTCGGCAAGCGCTTCACGACGCCAATGGAGAAGTACCTGCTCGTGCTGTCGATCGTGGCGGTCATGGCGCTGGCGGCGAAAAACATGGCGCGAGGCAACGTCGGGCGCTCGTGGATGGCGGTGCGCGACATGGACGTCGCCGCCGAGGTGATCGGCATCCGGCTGATGCGCGCGAAGCTCCTCGCGTTCGCCGTCAGCTCGTTCTACTGCGGGGTCGCGGGCGCGTTGTTCGCCTACGCCTACCTGGGGACCGTCGAGCCGGAGGCGTTCAACCTCGACCTGTCGTTCCGGGTCCTGTTCATGGTGATCATCGGGGGCGTCGGCACGGTGCTGGGCTCGTTCCTCGGCGCCGCGTTCGTGACGCTGATGCCGGTGGCGCTCTCGATCACCGTCCGAACGCTGGACCGCACGCTGGACCTGCACATCGCCGAAAGCACGATCAGCAACCTCGAGCTCATGGTGTTCGGCGGACTCATCATCTTCTTCCTGATCGTCGAGCCGCACGGTCTCGCGCGGCTCTGGCAGATCGGGAAGGAGAAGCTTCGACTTTGGCCGTTCCCGCATTGATGTTGCAGTGCCGCATCCCGCGGGCGAGTGCGGGGGCGGTAACATGCGGGAGAAGGACGACTGCTCGATCGCCGCGCTGACGGTGGCGCGGGCAGGGGCAGTTTCGACAAACTAGCTGGACGAGGAGGAGCGACATGAAGGCATTCATTTCGGCGCTGGTGGGCGTCGCGTTGGTCGGTGCGGTGGCCGCGGCCGGCGCCCAGTCGACGCAATTCATCCCGGTGCTGTCGTACCGCGTCGGGCCTTACGCTGCGGGCGGTTCGGGCTACTACGGTGGCGCGATCGACTACTGGACGCTGCTCAACATGACCGGCGGCATCAACGGCGTGCAGCTCTCGTGGGAGGAGTGCGAGACCGAGTACAACGCGTCGAAGGGCGTCGAATGCTATGAGCGCCTGAAGAAGAAAAACGGCGGCGCGTCGACGGTCGAGCCGTTGTCGACCGGCATCGCGTACGGGCTGTTCGATCGCGTCGCGCAGGACAAGATCCCGATGACGACGTTCGGCTACGGCCTCGCGAGTTCGGCCGACGGAAGCGTCTATCCGTGGGTGTTCCCGGTCGGCACGACGTACTGGGACCAGATGGCCGCGATGATCGCCTACCTCGGCCAGAAGGAAGGCGGCCTCGACAAGCTGAAGGGCAAGAAGGTCGCGTTCCTCTACCACGACTCCGCGTATGGCAAGGAGCCGATCCCGGTGCTCGACGCGCTGGGCGCCAAGCTCGGCTTCGAGACGATGAAGATTCCCGTCACGCCGCCCGGCCAGACGATGGAGTCCCAGTGGCTGCAGATCCGCCAGGCGAAGCCCGACTACGTGATCGTGTGGACCTACGGCGTGATGAGCACCGTCGCGCTGAAGACCGCGGCGAAAACCGGCTATCCGAAGGACAAGATGCTCGGCGTCTGGTGGGCGGGCTCGGAAGAGGACGTCATTCCCGCAGGCGATGCGGCCAAGGGCTACGTCAGCGCGTCGTTCACCGCGAGCGGCACCAACTTCCCTGTCATGCAGGACATCAAGAACAAGGTGTACGGCGCGAAGAAGGGCAATCTCGAGGATCCGTCGCGGCTCGGTAATGTCATGTACACCCGTGGCGTCGTCTACGGAATGATCGTGGCCGAGGCGATCCGCGTCGCGCAGGGCAAGTACGGCAAGGGCAAGGTGATGGCGCCCGAGCAGTTGCGCTGGGGCTACGAGAACCTGAACCTCACCGAGTCGCGCATCAAGGATCTCGGCGCCGGCGGATTGTTCCCGCCGATCAAGACGACCTGCGCGGATCACGAGGGCTCGGGAATGGTCAAGTTCCAGCAGTGGACCGGCGCCGGCTTCAAGCAGGTCACGCCGTTCATGGCCGGCGACCGCGCGATGGTGCGCAAGATGGTCGAGGAGCAGGCGCGCAAGTACGCGGCGGAAAAGAAGATCACGCCGCGGGATTGCGCGAAAGAGGGCTAGTCGCGGTTGGTCCGTTGCGTCGCGCCGCCGAGAACCTGCGGGCGTCGGCGCACGACGTACTGACTCTCCGGAGTCGACCGTCGTCCAGAAGCGGACGACGGTCAATCCGGCGTCATGGGGTGATGGGAAGTTTTTTGGTGACGCCGCGACACTGACAGTGCGATGACCGCCTCCGCCATTCCCGCCGCTGCCTCGGTTCGCCATTTGTCGGTAAACAACATCGAGGTGATCTATGACCACGTGATCCTCGTGCTGAAGGGCGTCTCGCTCGAGGTGCCCGAGGGCCACATCGTCGCGCTGCTGGGCGCCAATGGCGCCGGCAAGAGCACGACGCTGAAGGCGATCTCGAACCTGCTCAAAGCCGAGCGCGGAGAGGTCACCAAGGGCACGATCGACTTCAAGGGCAAGCGCGTCGACCGCCTGACGACGAGCGAGCTCGTGCGAAAGGGCGTGTGCCAGGTGATGGAGGGGCGCCACTGTTTCGCCCACCTGACCGTCGAGGAGAACCTGCTGACCGGCGCGTTCACGCGCAAGGTGTCGCGCGCGGAGCTCGCCGCAGCGCTCGAGCGGGTGTACCACTATTTCCCGCGCCTGAAGCTGCGCCGCACGAGCCTGTCGGGCTACACGTCGGGTGGCGAGCAGCAGATGACCGCGATCGGCCGGGCGCTGATGGCGCGCCCGACGATGATCCTGCTCGACGAGCCGTCGATGGGCCTCGCGCCGCAGATCGTCGAGGAGATCTTCGAGATCGTCTGCGACCTCAACGGCAAGGAGCGCGTGAGCTTCCTCCTCGCCGAGCAGAACACGATGGTCGCGCTGCGCTACGCGAACTACGGCTACATCCTCGAGAACGGCCGCGTCGTGATGGACGGCGACGCGAAGGGGCTCGCCGCCAACGAGGACGTCAAGGAGTTCTACCTCGGCCTCTCGTCCGTCGGGCGCCGCAGCTTCCGCGACGTCAAGCACTACAGGCGCAGGAAGAGGTGGCTCGCGTGAAGCGCGAAGGCGGCGACAGACGATCGGCGATCGGGCCTCGCGTCACTCCAGCCATGGCCGCGCTTTCCTGTCGCCTATCGCCCATCGTCCACGACCGCGTTTCGCCTTCATGAAGCTCGAGTCTCTCCGCAAGCACGTCGCGACGCTGCCCGGCGCGGTGATCGACGTCAAATGGGGGGCCGACGAATGCGCGTCCGTCGGCGGCAGGATGTACGCGGTGTTCGGCACTGAGCGCGGCCGCGCCTCGAACGTCGCGTTCAAGGTCGATGCCGGGCGCTTCCTCGAGCTGACCGACCGGGCGGGCATCGTGCCCGCGCCGTACCTCGCGCGCGCGCACTGGGTGCAGGTGACCGACGCGAAGGCGCTGTCGGACGACGAGGCGCGCTCGCTGCTCGAGCGCTCGTACGCGCTCGTCGTCGCGAAGCTCACGCGCCGGTTCCGCGACGGGCTCGCGGCGACGGCGAGCGCGCCGCGCAAGAAGGGCCGATGAGCGACCACTACGACGCGCTCGAGACGCGCGATCCCGCCGAACGCGAGCGTGCGACCTTCGCGCGCCTGCCTCGGCAGGTCGCGTTCGCGAAGGAGCACGCGCCCGCGTACGCGCGCCTCTTCGAAGCGATCGACCCCACGTCGATCACCGACCGCGGCGCGCTCGCGCGACTGCCGGTCACGCGGAAGTCCGAGCTCGGCGAGCGGCAGAAGTCGGAGCGTCCGTTCGGCGGCTACGCGGCTACGCGATGGGGCCGCGGTGGCGCGGGACCGATCCGCGTGTTCGCCTCGCCCGGCCCGATCTACGAGCCCGAGGGCGCGGCGAAGGATTATTGGCGGCTCGCGCGGGCGCTCCACGCGGCCGGTTTCCGCGCGGGCGATCTCGTGCACAACGCGTTCGCCTACCACTTCACGCCGGCCGGCTCGATGCTCGAGACCGGCGCGCACGCGCTCGGGTGCACGGTGTTCCCTGCCGGCACCGGGCAAACCGAGCAGCAGGTGCTGGCGATCGCCGAGCTCGCGCCGGACGGCTACGTCGGCACGCCGTCTTTTTTGCGCATCCTGCTCGACAAGGCCGACGAGACCGGCGTGTCGGTCGCGAGCGTGAAGAAAGCGCTCGTGTCGGGCGAGGCGTTTCCCGCCGCGCTGCGCGACGCGTTCGCCGCGCGCGGCATCGCCGGCTACCAGGTCTACGCATCAGCCGACCTGGGCAGCATCGCGTACGAAACGCACGCGCGCGAAGGACTCGTCGTCGACGAGGGCGTGCTGGTCGAGATCGTTCGCCCTGGTACCGGCGATCCGGTCGGCGAAGGCGAGGTGGGCGAGGTCGTCGTCACGCAGCTCGCGAACGCCGACTATCCGCTGATCCGTTTCTGCACGGGCGACCTGTCGGCGTTCCTGCCCGGGCGCTCGCCCTGCGGCCGCACGAACGTCCGCATCCGCGGCTGGATGGGGCGCGCCGACCAGACGACCAAGGTCAAGGGCCTGTTCGTGCACCCGGCGCAGGTGGCCGCGATCGTGCGCCGTCATCCGGAGATCGCGAAGGCGCGGCTCGTCGTCGAAAACCCGGACCTGCACGACCGCATGACGCTGCACGTGGAAGGCGAGGCGTCGGCGGCCGCCAGCGCCGATGCGATCGTCGCTTCGATCCGCGACGTGACCAAGCTTCGCGGCGACGTCGTCTTCCATCCGGCCGGTGCGCTGCCGAACGACGGCAAGGTCATCGAGGACCGGCGCAAGGTCGATTGATCGTCGTACGGCGCGGGACGAGCGGCCCGCCCCGCTCCCGCCCGCACGGCCTCGCGTGTTAGCATCGTCCGCTTCGCGCATCTCCGTCTTCCCGCGACGTCCGTGACCGCGCCCCCGATCCCGCAGGACCCGTTCTCGCCGCTCGAAGAGGCGACGCTCCGCGCGATCGCCGAGACCGGCGTCGTGCGCACGTTCCCGAAGAACACGGTGCTGATCCACGAGGGCGACAGCGGCGACGCGCTCTACATCGTGCTGTCCGGCCGCGTGAAGGTTTACGCGAGCAACGCGCAGGGCCGCGAGTTCGCCATCGCGTTCCACGGCGCGGGCGAGTACGTCGGCGAGATGACGCTCGACGGTGGCGTGCGCTCCGCTTCGGTCGTCACGATCGACCCCACCGTGTGCGCCGTCGTGCACCGCGAGCAGTTCCGCGAGTTCATCCTCAAGAACCCGGACTTCGCGCTGCACCTGATCGAGAAGCTGATCCTGCGGGTGCGCGCGACGACCGAGGACGTGAAGAGCCTCGCGCTCACCGACGTCTACGGACGCCTGGTGCGTCTGCTCAACACGCTCGCGGTGCCGAACGACGGCGGCACGGCGGTCGTCCCCGAAAAGCTCACCCAGCAGGCGATCGCCGAGCGCGTCGGCGCATCGCGCGACATGATCGGCAAGCTCTTCAAGGACCTCGTCGCCGGCGGCTACCTCGCGATCGAGGACCGCACGATCACGGTCCTCCGCAAACTGCCGACCGGCTGGTGAGCCGGCTCCTGTCGGCGTAAGCTTTCCGGCACGAGGGCGAATTTTCGACGCGCGGGCCGCGGATCATCGCGGCGACACGCGCGGCGCCCCGGGCGATCCTTCCTTTTGCGAAGCTCCTGCCGCGCCTCACCGCGGCGCGGAGCGCTACGGGAGCGACGGATGAACAGCGAATCGACGCGCGCGGTCGGCACGGCGACGCCCGTTGGGCGCGGTCGCCGGTTCGTCACGTCGGCCGCGCTCGCCCTTGCCCTCGCGCTCGCGGCAAGTGCCGCGCTCGGCGAGCCGGCGCCGCCTCAGCCCGCGCCCGAGGTCGATTCGAGCGAGCGGGACGGCCGGTTCTTCGGCGAGATCCGCGCGCGCATCGGTCACCCGTTCGACGTCGTCGCTGAGGCGCTGGCCAAGTCGCGCGAATGGTGCGCGTTCGCGATCCTGCATCCGAACATCAAGGCGTGCATCTGCGAGACCTCGCCGGAGGGCGAGCGCGTGACCTTCTATGCGGGCCCCAAGCGCGGCGCGAACCTCGAGGACGCCTACCCGATCCGCTACGCGTTCTCCGCGCCCACGCTCACGCCGGAGAAGGTCGAGATCCGTCTCAACGCGGCCTCCGGCCCGCTCAAGACGCGCGACTACGAGTTCGCGATCACCGCCGAGCCCGCGGGCGCGCTGACGACGCGCCTCGTGGTGCGCTACGCCTATCGCCCGTCGATGGAGAGCCGCCTCGCGACCGCGGGCTACCTCGCGACGCTCGGCGCCGGCAAGCACGGCTTCTCGGTGGTCGGCAAGGACGCCGGAGGCCGCGCCGTCTATGTCGGCGGAACGCGCGGCATCGTCGAGCGCAACGCGATGCGCCAGTTGCTCGCGATCGAAGCGTATCTCGACACGCGCGCGCGTCAGGCCGCGGAGCGCGATCGCGCGCGCCTCGAGCGCTTCCATGTGCTCGTCGAGCGGCACGCCGAGCAGCTGCACGAGCTCGGCCGCGACGAGTATCTGGCGCTCAAGACCGTCGAGCTCGAGCGGCAGGAGAAGCGGCAGCGCGCCGCCGACGCGGCTCCGCGCTGAGCGGGCGCTGCGGCGGCCCACCGTCAGCGGAGGGAGCCATCGTGTTGTCGGTGTCCTGCAGGCCGGCCGGTGCATAGACTTCCCGACGGGCGAATAATCCACCTTCGCGGCGTGTAACCGGCGGTCACGCGAGCTCGCCCGTTGGATGCACGATGGTCTCCATCGCGGACCGTGAACACCTCCGGGTTCCGCGAATCGAAGACGGAGACCACGATGAACCCGAATGCCGAAGACGACCACAAGCGTCCGCGCGATCCGATTGAAACCGCCGCGCTCTACGTGATCCTGCTCGTCATCGCGGTCATCGCGCTCGGGCCGCTGCGCATGCACGACGGCGATCCGGTCGTGCTCGATGCGGGCCGGAACGAAGCGGCCGCCTCGCAGCAGCGCGACGACGCCCCCCCGGTGGTGGCCACACGCGAATTCTCGACGCCCGCGAAGGCCTTCTGACGCGACGCGCGCGGGTCGACGCTAACGGTCGATCCCGCCGAACGCGACGTACTTGATCTCGACATACTCGTCGATGCCGTAGCGCGAGCCCTCGCGCCCGAGCCCCGATTGCTTGACGCCGCCGAACGGCGCCACCTCGGTGGTGATGAGCCCGGTGTT
>JBDTNO010000177.1:0-7492 GCA_039933715.1 Betaproteobacteria bacterium | reverse complement strand
CGGCGGTCGGCGGTCGGGAATCTCGCAAAGCCGGCGTCGGCGGTCGGCGGTCGGGAAAACCGGTTGCCCCGCATCGACCGCGGCGCCGGTCGTGGGCCAATTCCAGACCCTTCGCCGTGCACCGCCGACGGCCGACCGCCGCTTTTCCCCGTCTCGACCGCCGCCGAGGTCATCACGGATGCGTATCCCGCCCCACCCGCACGACCGTGCGCCCGCGCACCATGCCTTTCAGGTACGCGTCGAAGTGCGTCGGGAGATCGTCGAAGTCGATCGTCCGGACCTGGTCGTGCACGCGGTCCGGACGCCATTCGACCGCGAGCTTGTTCCACAGCATCTGCCGGAGCGGCATCGGGCAGTTGGCGCTGTCGATGCCGATGAGGCAGGCGCCGCGCAGGATGAACGGCGCGACCGTCGTGCCGAGTTTCATGTCGGCGGCGAGGCCGACGGCGGCGACCGTGCCGCTGATCTTCTGCATCGATAGGAGCCACGCCAGGATATCGCCGCCGAGGTTGTCGATCGCGCCGGCGTAGGTCGCCGGCCCGAGCGGCCGGACCTTCTTCAGGTCGATCGACTGGCGCGCGAGCACCTCCTTCGCGCCGATCGCGCGGAGCCAGTCGCCCTCCTCGCGCGCCTTGCCGGTGATCGCGACGACGTCGTAGCCGAGCTTCGCCAGCACCTCGATCGCGACGCAGCCCACGCCGCCGGTCGCTCCGGTGACGGCGACCGGTCCCTGGTCGGGCGCGAGCCCGTTGTGCTGCATCCGGTGGATCGCGAGCGCGGCGGTGAATCCCGCGGTGCCCAGCGTCATCGCGTCGAACGCCGTCATCGCCTCGGGCCTGCGCACGACCCAGTCACCGGGCACGCGCACGAACTCGCTGTAGCCGCCGTCGTGCGCGACGCCCATCTCGTACGCATGGACGATCACCTTGTCGCCCTTGCGCCAGCGCGGGTCCGACGAGGTCTCGACGGTGCCGGACATGTCGATGCCCGCGATCGTCGGGAACTTGCGCATGATCCGGCCGCTACCGTTGTACGAGAGCGCGTCCTTGTAGTTGATGGTCGAGTACTTGGTGCGAACGAGCACGTCGCCCGGATCGAGCTCGTCGAGCTGCATGTCGACGAAGCGGCTCGCCACGATGCCTTGGTCTTCGAACGTGCGGTAGGCCTTGAAGGTTTGCACGGGTGTCTCCTTGGGCTCGGATCGGTCGGGATGGTCAGGCGAGCGCGGCGGAGGTCGCCGCGGACGGTTGGCCGGCATGGGGTCGGGCGAGGTAGTCGCGCGTGCGCATCTCGGCGAGGCGGCTCGCCGTGCGCGTGAATTCGCGCGTCGCGAGGCCCTCGCGGTAGAGCATGTCGGGCTCGACGTCGGCCGAGGCGACGAGCTTCACGTCGTGGTCGTACAGGATGTCGACGAGCCAGGTGAAGCGCCGCGCCTCGTCGGCGTTCGCGGGACCGAGCACGGGAATCCCCGACACGAGCACGACGGCGAAGCGGCGTGCGATCTCGAGGTAGTCGCGCTGCGAGCGCGGGCCGTCGCAAAGCGCGGCGAAATCGAACCAGGCGGCGCTGCCCGCGCGCCGGCGGGCGACGATCGTGCGGCCCTCGATCGCGAGCCGCGAGCCTTCGTCCGGTCCGCCTGCCATCGCGTCGAACGCGCGCGCGAGCTCGGCGTCGGCCGCCTCGCCCGATGGCACGAGCCAGCTGCGCGTCCGCTCGAGCGTGCGCAACCGGTAGTCGACGCCGCCGTCGACCTCGACGAGGTCCAGTTCGCGCTCGATCAGGTCGATCGCGGGCTGGAAACGGTCGCGTTGCAGGCCGTCGGGCCACAGTCGGTCGGGGCGGAAGTTCGACGTCATCACGAACACGGTGCGATGGCGCAGCAGCGCGTCGAAGAGGCGCCCGAGGATCATCGCGTCGGCGATCTCCGAGACGTGGAACTCGTCGAAGCATACGAGCCGATGGCGCGCGGCGATGCTCTCGGCGACCGCCGCGAGCGGATCCTCGACATCCTTGAGCCTCGCGAGCTCGACGTGGACGTCGCGCATGAACGCGTGGAAATGAACGCGCGTCTTGCGCCGGATCGCGACGACGCCGTAGAACGCGTCCATCAGCATGCTCTTGCCGCGACCCACGCCGCCCCACAGGTAGATCCCCCGCGGAACGTCGGGCGGCAAAAGCAGGCGCTTGAGCGTGGACTGGCGGGCGGCGCGGAATGCCGCGAGCTTCTCGGCGAGGCGGTCGAGGCGCGCCGCGGCGGCGCGTTGCGCGGGGTCCGGCGCGCTGCCTCGCGCGGCCAGCCGCCGCTCGAGCAACGCGCCGACGCTCTGCCCGGCGACGGCTTCGAGATCCCCCACGGGCCGATGGTACCGCCATTGGCGGAGGCGTTCATCTGGCGGTGCGGAATGGCCAGCCGGCGGCCGGCTTGAAGGCGGCGATCGGCGGTCGGCGGTCGGAACACCGCTGCCCGTAGCGACCGCGGCGCGAGGTCGTGGTCGACCCGCGAGCTCTCAAACGCGCACTGCCGACCGCCGCCCGGGCTTCTCCTACAGATTCAACGTTCTCTTCGCCACTCCGAGCGCCGCCTCCTTCGTGGCCTCGGACAGCGTCGGATGGGCATGACAGATGCGCGCGATGTCCTCGGAGGACGCGCCGAACTCCATCGCCATCACGCCCTCGGCGATGAGCTCGGAGGCCATCGGCCCGATCGCGTGCATGCCGAGCACGCGGTCGGTGGCGGCGTCGGCGAGGATCTTGACGAAGCCCGTGGTGTCGCCGATCGCGCGCGCGCGGGCGTTCGCGGCGAACGGAAAGCTGCCCGACCGGTAGTCGACGCCGGCCGCCTTCAGTTGCTGTTCGTTGCGGCCGACCCAGGCGATCTCGGGCGACGTGTAGATCACCCAGGGAATCGTGTCGAAGTCGATGTGCGGCTTCTGGCCGGCGATGCGCTCGGCCACCGCCGCGCCCTCGTCCTCGGCCTTGTGCGCGAGCATGGGCCCGCGCACCACGTCGCCGACCGCCCAGACGTTGGGAAGATGGGTCCGGCACTCGTCGTCGACGGCGACGAAGCCGCGCTCATCGAGCTTGAGCCCCACCGCGTCCGCGCCGAGGCCTTGCGTGTGCGGCACGCGCCCGATCGAGACGATCAGCCGATCGAACACGCTCGATTGCGAGGCGCCCCTGGCGTCGGTCCACGCGACCGTCACGTCGCTCTTGCCGGCCTTGACCGCGGTGATGTTCGCGCCCGTGTGGATCGCGAGGCCCTGCTTCGCGAACGCCTTCTGCGCTTCCTTCGCCACCGCATCGTCGGCCGCGCCCAGGAACACCGGCAGCGCCTCGAGCACGGTCACCTCGGCGCCGAGACGCCGCCATACGCTGCCCATCTCGAGGCCGATCACGCCCGCGCCGACGACGCCGAGCCGCCTCGGCACGACCGGAATCGCGAGCGCGCCCGCGTTGTCGAGAATGCGCTCGTCGTCGAACGGCGCGCCTGGCAGTGCGCGCGGCGACGATCCGGTGGCGACGATCACGTGCGTGGCGTGAAGCTCCGTCGGCGCCGCACCCTCGACCTTGATCCGCCAGCGGTCGGTGTCCCTGCCGGCGAAGCTGCCGCGGCCGTGGTGGAACGCGACCTTGTTCTTCTTGAACAGGTAGAGGATTCCGTCGTTGTTCTGCGCGACGACCTTGTCCTTTCGCGCGAGCATGCGCCCGACGTCGATCGACAGGCCCTTCACGTCGATGCCGTGCTGCGCGAAGCCGTGGCCCGCGTGATCGTAGTTCTCCGACGATTGCAGCAGCGCCTTCGACGGGATGCATCCGACGTTCGTGCAGGTGCCGCCCGGCGCCGGCTTGCCGTCGTCGCGCGACCAGTCGTCGATGCACGCAGTGGAAAAGCCGAGCTGCGCGGCCCGGATCGCGGCGATGTAGCCGCCCGGGCCGGCGCCGATCACTACCACGTCGAATGGGTCGGGCATGGGATAGGGAAGGCGATGGTGGATGGTGGATGGTGGATGGTGGATTGCGGTGGGTGGAGAGCCGCCGTGGCGGCGCGGTCAATCGCCGCGAGTCACACCGTGGCCATCCTTGATCGATACGGCGCGTCTACGGCGCGGCGACCATCCGCAATCCACCATTGTCGCTACAGGTCCAGCAGCATCCGCGCCGGATCTTCCAACGCCTCCTTGATCGCGACGAGCGACAGCACCGCCTCGCGGCCGTCGATGATCCGGTGGTCGTACGACTGCGCGAGGTAGTTCATCGGGCGCACGACGACCTGTCCGTTCTCGACCACCGCGCGGTCCTTCGTCGCGTGCACGCCGAGGATCGCCGACTGCGGCGGGTTGATGATCGGCGTCGACAGCATCGAGCCGAAGACACCGCCGTTGCTGATCGTGTAGGTGCCGCCGGTCAATTCCTCGACGGTGAGCTTGCCCTCCTGCGCGCGCTTGCCGAGCTCGGCGATCTGTTTCTCGATCTCGGCGATCGAGAGCTGGTCGGCGTCGCGCAGGATCGGCACGACGAGGCCGCGCGGACTGCCCACCGCGATGCCGATGTCGTAGTAGCCGTGGTAGACGATGTCGTTGCCGTCGATCGACGCGTTGACCAACGGGTACCTTTTCAGCGCATGCACCGCCGCCTTCACGAAGAAGCCCATGAAGCCGAGCTTCACGCCGTGCTCCTTCTCGAAGCGCTCCTTGTAGCGGTTGCGAAGCTCGAGCACCGGCGCCATGTTCACTTCGTTGAACGTCGTGAGGATCGCCGCCGTCGCTTGCGATGCGACGAGCCGCTCGGCGACCCGCTGGCGCAGCCGCGACATCGGCACGCGCTGCTCGGCGCGCGAGCCCTGCATCGCGACGCCCTTCGGCGCGGGCGCGGGCATCGGTGCGGAAGCAACCGCGGGCTTGGACGGGGTCGCCGGCGCTGCGATGGACTTCGGTTGCGCCGCGGCCGCGAGCACGTCGCCTTTCGTGATCCGTCCGCCGCGTCCGCTGCCTTCTACGTCCGCCGCGGACATCCCCTCGTCCGCCATCATCTTGCGCGCCGCGGGAAGCGCGCCCGGCGATGGCGCGGTCCCGGGCTTCGCGGCAGCCGCAACGGGCGCCGCGGGAGCCGGCTGCGCTGCGGGAGCCGGCTGCGCGGGCGCCGCGGGCCTGGCCGTCGCGGGCGCCATCGACGACGCAGCCGCGGCTCCCTTGGCCTCGGTGTCGATCACCGCGATCACGTCGTTCGACGTGACAGTGGCGCCGTCGGGCTTCAGGACCTCGACGAGCATGCCGTCGCTCGGCGCGGGAAGCTCGAGGACGACCTTGTCGGTCTCGATGTCGATCAGGTTCTCGTCGCGCCGGACCGGATCGCCGGCCTTCTTGTGCCAGCTGACGAGCGTCGCCTCGGCAACCGACTCGGGAAGCTGCGGGACCTTGACTTCGATTTTCATGGGTGGGGTTCTTCGCGCCCGGGGGCGCGCGGTTTCAATGCGCGATGACCATCTCGCCGGAGGCGAGCTTGGCGGCGAACGCGGCCTCGATCAACTGCTTCTGCTCGGCGTTGTGCTTGGCCGCGTAGCCGACCGCGGGCGATGCGGAGATTGCGCGGCCCGCATACGCGAGCACCTGCGTATCCAGAATGTCGGCGCGCAGGTACGCGCGGAGCCGGTACCACGCCCCCTGGTTCTGGGGTTCCTCCTGGCACCAGATCACCTCCTTCGCCTTTTGAAAAGGCGCGATCGCCGCCTGGAAGTCCGCGTGCGGGAACGGGTACTGCTGCTCGACGCGCACGATCGCGACGTCGTCGATCTTCATCTCGCGCCGATACGCGAGAAGGTCGTAGGTGACCTTGCCCGAGCAGACGACGACGCGGCGCACCTTCTTCGCGTCGATCGGATCGACTTCGGGGATCACCGTGTGGAAGTGACCGGTGGCGAGCTCGTCCATCGTCGAGACGGCCTCCTTGTGCCTCAAGAGGCTCTTCGGGCTCATCACGATCAGCGGCTTGCGGTAGGGGCGGATCATCTGCCGGCGCAGCATGTGGAACACCTGCGCGGGTGTCGACGGCACGACGACCTGCATGTTGTGCTGCGCGCAGAGCTGCAGGAAGCGCTCGGGGCGCGCCGACGAATGCTCGGGCCCCTGCCCTTCGTAGCCGTGCGGGAGCAGCAGCACGAGCCCGCAGATGCGGCCCCACTTGACCTCGCCCGCGCTGATGAACTGGTCGATCACGACCTGCGCGCCATTCGCGAAGTCGCCGAACTGCGCTTCCCACACGACGAGGCGCGTCGGGTCCGACGTCGCATAGCCGTATTCGAACGCGAGCACCGCGTTCTCGGTCAGCACCGAGTCGATCACCTCGACCGACGGCTGGTCGGGCTTCACGTGCTCGAGCGGCACGTAGCTGCCGCTGTCCCATTTCTCGCGATTCTGGTCGTGAAGCACCGCATGGCGGTGCGAGAACGTGCCGCGGCCGACGTCCTCACCGGACAGCCGCACGCCGAAGCCGTCTTCGAGGATCGTCGCGTACGCGAGCGTCTCGCCCATCCCCCAGTCGAGCGGCAGCTTGCCCTCGCCCATCGCCTTGCGGTCGGCGACCACGCGCTCGACGCGCGAATGGAGCTTGAAGTGGTCCGGGACCGTCGCGAGCTTCGCCGCGATCTCCTCGAGCCGTTTCTTCGGGAAGCGCGTGTCGCACGAATCGGTCCAGTGGCGGTTCTTGTACGGCGTCCAGTCGACGGTGAACGGCGGCTTGTAGTTCGACAGCACCGTCTTGTTCGTGTGCTGGCCGCGGTCCATCGCCGCGCGGTAGGCGGTGACCAGCGCGTCGGCGTCGCCCGGCGCGATCACGCCCGCCTGCTCGAGGCGGTCGGCGTAAAGCTTGCGCGTGCCCGGGTGCGCCTGGATCTTCTTGTACATCAGCGGCTGCGTGACCATCGGCTCGTCGGCCTCGTTGTGGCCGTAGCGGCGGAAGCACACGAGGTCGATGAACACGTCCTTGTGGAACTTCTGCCGGTAGTCGAGCGCGATGTCGACGGCGAGAAGGCAGGTCTCCGGGTCGTCGGCGTTCACGTGCAGGATCGGCGCGTCGACCATCTTCGCGACGTCGGTGCAGTAGAGCGTGCCGCGCGTGTCGCGCGGGTCGGAGGTCGTGAAGCCGATCTGGTTGTTGATGACGATATGAACGGTGCCGCCCGTGTAGTAGCCGCGGGTCTGCGCCATGTTCAGGCATTCCTGGTTCACGCCCTGGCCCGCGATCGCCGCGTCGCCGTGGATCACGACCGGAAGCACCTGGTCGCCCATCCGGTCGCCGCGCCGGTGCTGGCGCGCGCGTACGCTCCCCTCGACGACCGGGTTGACGATCTCGAGGTGCGACGGATTGAACGCGAGCGTCACGTGCGCCGGGCCGCCCGGCGTCGCGACGTCCGACGAGAAGCCCTGGTGGTATTTGACGTCGCCGGCCGGCAGGTCCTGCGCCGCCTTGCCCTCGAACTCGGTGAAGAGGTCGGCGG
>JBDTNO010000176.1:0-7514 GCA_039933715.1 Betaproteobacteria bacterium | reverse complement strand
CCGACCACCGACCACCGACCACCGACCACCGACCACCGACCACCGACCACCGACCACCGACCCTTCAGTTGCACCCGCGCAGCAGGTACACCAGCAGCAGGATCGGGATCGGCACGCCGATCAGCCACGCCAGGACGTAGCCCCAGCGGCCGTACTGGCGGTCGATGAACGTGTAGGCGCTGCGCTTCGCGCGCCAGTTCGCCGGGTGCAGGACCGAGCGGAGCCTGGGTTCGTGTTCCATGCGGGTCTCCTTGCGACGATTGCCAGAGGGTCGCCGCGCCGGCTGCCGCATTCCGTCGGCCCGCCCCGCCCGCCGCTGTAGGACAACGGCGCGTTTCACGGCTTCGATCATTGGCGGATCGTCTCGGAGAAGCGACGCGAGTGCGCTTTCGCGATCGGAGCCCACGCGTCGCCTTCGGAAGCCGCGATCGACGCGAGGTGCGCCTCGGACCGCGCATGCGTCGCCCGGTGGATCGCCTGGCAGAGCGTGTACGCGGGCCCCCCCGGCCAGTCCGTGCCGAGCACTGCACGCGGCAGTTGCGGATCGCGCAGCCGGACGCGCCGGTACGCATGGACCAGCAGGGTGCGGATCGCGAAGGCCTGGTCGGGCGTGGGACGCACGCGCCTCGCCAGCGCATCCGCGACGCCGGAGTAGCGCGCGAGGAAGCGCCGGTAGTCGCCGGCGAGCGCCTCGAGCGCGTACGCGCCCTCGGCGCGTGCCGCCAGCCCGGAAGACGCGGCGTTGGCCGAATCGCGCGCGGCGAAGCCGGTGACCCAGCGAGCCGCGTCCAGCGCATCGACGATGCGCGTCGCGGCGCCGTCGTCGCGGGCGGGGCGCAGGTAGACGCCGGGCGCGAGCAACGCGAAGCCCGCCCAGCCGAGCTCGTCGCGCAAGTGCCTGCGCATCGCCGGGCCGACCCTGTCGCCATGAACGACGACCGCTTCCCATTCGCCGTTCCACGGTTCGAAGGGCGCGTCGTACACGCGGTGGAACGCGTGGGCGAAGCGCGCGGCGCCTGCGGCGGTGACCTTGTAGCGGCTGCGGCGACCCCGCGACTCCGCGGCGAGCCAGCCATCGCGCGCAAGGCGAAACACGGCGGTGCGCACCGAGCGCTCGTTTATGCCGAAGCCCGCGAGAAGCCCGATCAGCGTCGCGAGCCACGCTTCCCCGCCGTGCGGGACCAGCGCGTCGCCCCAGACGGTGACGATCAATGAAGGCGCGCGGGGCGCCTCGGAGGCGAGTTCCCGCCGGATCCACCGTGCGAAGGGCGTTGCGGCTTCCGCCGGAGAGGAGCGCGACGCGGCCATCGCCAACATGATACGACCTTTACTTCACAACAACAAAAGTCGTATCGTTTCCGCTGGCCGACGAGGGCGCGCCCGGCAGCATGGAACACGCGCCCCGGTGACGGCGCGAGGAGATCCTGCCTTGTACGCGCAACTCGTGGAACCCGGCGCCAGGACGCTTGCGGAAACGGCCGACCTCTCCGACGAGGAGCGGGCGTTCCAGGCGCGCGTCGACGCCGACGTCAAGATCGAGCCGCGCGACTGGATGCCCGACGCCTATCGGCGCACCCTCGTGCGCCAGATCCAGCAGCACGCCCACTCGGAGATCGTCGGGATGCTGCCCGAGGGCAACTGGCTGACGCGCGCGCCCTCGCTCAAGCGCAAGGCGATCCTGATGGCGAAGATCCAGGACGAGGGTGGCCACGGCCTCTATCTGTATTCGGCCGCCGAGACGCTCGGCGTGTCGCGCGATGACCTGATCGACGACCTGCACGCCGGCAAGGTCAAGTACTCGTCGATCTTCAACTACCCGACGCTCAACTGGGCCGACATCGGCGCGATCGGCTGGCTCGTCGACGGCGCGGCGATCATGAACCAGATCCCGTTGTGCCGCTGCAGCTACGGTCCGTACGCGCGCGCGATGGTGCGAATCTGCAAGGAGGAATCGTTCCACCAGCGCCAGGGCTTCGACCTGATGATCGCGATGTGCAACGGCACGTCCGAGCAGAAGGCGATGGCGCAGGACTCGCTCGACCGATGGTGGTGGCCGTCGCTGATGATGTTCGGGCCGCCGGACGCCGAGAGCGTGCATTCGGCGCAGTCGGCGCGCTGGAAGATCAAGCTCCTGTCGAACGACGAGCTGCGCCAGCGCTTCATCGACCAGACGGTGCCGCAGGCCGGGTTCCTCGGCTTGACCATGCCAGACCCCGCGTTGCGCTGGAACGAGGAGCGCGGCCACTTCGACATCGGCCCGATCGACTGGTCCGAGTTCCAGAACGTGCTGAAAGGCCGCGGCCCGTGCAATCGCGACCGCCTGCAATCGCGCGTGAAGGCGTGGGAGGACGGCGAGTGGGTGCGCGATGCGGCGCTCGAGCACGCGCGCAAGCGGGCGGCGCGCGACGCGTGCGCCGCCGAATGAGCTCGCGGGCTCCGACCACGGCGTCGTGTCGGTGCGTCGCCCGTGGCGGCATGCGTTCCGTGCGGATCGGGCTTCAGCCCGACGGATCGCGGGTTGGCGACGAGCGTCCGGCGAAAGCCGGACCCGCAAGGTGAAACCTCGAGCGAATGGAGCAAGCCGTGACCAGTGAATGGCCCCTCTGGGAAGTGTTCATCCGCAGCCAGCACGGCCTTGCGCACAAGCACGCGGGCAGCCTGCACGCGACCGACGCCGCGATGGCGGTGAAGAACGCGCGAGACGTCTACACGCGGCGCAACGAGGGCGTGTCGATCTGGGTCGTGCGCTCGTCGGATGTGATCGCGTCGTCGCCCGGCGATCGCGAAGCCCTGTTCGATCCGGCGGAAAGCAAGGTGTACCGGCATCCGACGTTCTTCCCGATGCCGGAAGGGGTGAAGCACATTTGAAGGCGGCGGTCGGCGGTCGGCGGTCGAATGGCGCCGTCGCGAAACGACGGCAACGATCACGATGAATATCACGCGCTGCTCGCCAGCCCCCACTCAGCCCGTCGCCCCTCGTCGACCACCGACTGCCGCCTTCCGTCCTCCCATGAGCACCGCGCATCTCTTCGAAATCCTGCTCCGCCTTGGCGACAGTCCGCTGATCCTCGCGCAGCGCCTGTCCGAATGGGTCGGCAAGGGGCCGGTCCTCGAGGAGGACATCGCGCTGGCGAACGTCGGGCTCGACCTCCTCGGTCAGGCGCGGCTGTGGCTGTCGTACGCGGGCGAGGTCGAAGGCGAGGGCCGCGACGAGGACGCGCTCGCGTATCGGCGCGATGCGGATGCATTCCGCAACGCGCTCCTGGTCGAGCAGCCCAACGGCAACTACGCCGACACGATCGCGCGCCAGTTCCTTTTCGACCACTGGCACGCGCTGGCGCTGCGCTCGCTCGCCGGGTCGCGCGACGAGCGCATCGCGGCGATCGCCTCGAAGGCGGCGACCGAGGTCGCCTACCACGTCGAGCGCTCGACCGACTGGGTGATCCGGCTTGGCGACGGCACCGACCTCTCGCATCGCCGGATGCAGGCGGCGATCGACGGAGCGTGGATGTACGCGAACGAGCTCTTCGTCCCCGACGCGATCGACGACGCATCCGCGCGCGACGGCATCGGCGTCGACCTTCGCGCGCTTGCCGGGCCATGGCGCGCGGCCGTCGGTGCCGCGCTCACCGAAGCGACGCTCACGACGCCGTCCGACGATTGGGCGCAGCGTGGCGGGCGCCAGGGACGGCACACCGAGCACCTCGGGCACCTGCTGGCCGAAATGCAGTTCCTGCAACGCGCGTATCCGGACGCGCGATGGTGAGCGAACCGGTCCTGGGGGATGTCGCGGCGCGCGGAAACGTCGTATCCAACGCGATGACGACCCTTGCCGGCGCGTGGCGCGCGCTCGCGAGCGTGCCCGATCCGGAGCTTCCGGTCGTGTCGATCGTCGACCTCGGCATCGTGCGCAGGTTGGCGCGCGACGGCGCGAACGTCGTCGTCACCGTCACCCCGACCTATTCCGGCTGCCCGGCGACCGAAGCGATCGCGGGCGCGATCCGCGCAGCACTTTCGGAGGTCGGGTTTCCCGACGCCCGCGTCGAGATCGTCCTCGCGCCGGCATGGACGACCGACTGGATCGGCGAGGACGCGAAGCAGCGCCTGCGCGACTTCGGCATCGCGCCGCCGGGTTCCGCGCGCCCGGGCATCGCGAAGATCGACGTGCGCGGGATCGGCCCGTTGCGCCGCGCGGGCACCGTCGTGCCCTGTCCGCGCTGCGGCTCGCCGCGCACGAGCCTGACCGCGCAATTCGGCTCGACCGCATGCAAGGCGCTCTACCGTTGCGACGAGTGCCTGGAGCCGTTCGATTATTTCAAGGAGCACTGAGAGCGGTGGTCGGCGGCCGGCGGTCGAAGGATCGCCCGCGTCGAGATCCTCGAGAAGCATGCACCGCGCGAGGTTCCCACCGCCGACGGCCGACCGCCGACCGCCGACCACCGCCTTGCCCTTCGATGAGCAAATTCCACAAGCTCCCCATCGCCCGCGTCGACCGCGAGACGCGCGACGCCATCGCGATCACGTTCGCGGTGCCGGCGGCGCTCGCGGGAGAGTTCCGCTACGAGCCTGGCCAGCACCTGACGCTCAAGGCGGACATCGACGGTCAGGACGTGCGACGCTCGTACTCGATCTGCTCGGGCGCGCAGGACCGCGTGCTGCGCATCGCGATCAAGCGTGCGCAGGACGGCTGGTTCTCGGCCTGGGCGAACGAGCGCCTGAAACCCGGCGACACGATCGAAGTGATGGCGCCGATGGGGCACTTCCACGTGCCGCTGGATCCCGGCGCGCGCCACCACTACGTCGGCTTCGCGGCGGGGAGCGGCATTACGCCGCTGCTGTCGATCGTGAAGACCACGCTCGCCGCCGAGCCGCGCTCGCATTTCACGCTGTTCTACGGCAACCGCGCGTCGGCGACCGTGATGTTCCGCGAGGAACTGGCCGCGCTGAAGGACCGCTGGCTCGACCGCTTCAACCTCGTCCACGTGCTGTCGCGCGAAGCGCAGGACATCGAGCTCCTGCACGGGCGCATCGATCGCGCGCGCGCCGATGCGCTGCTCGACCGCTGGGTGCCGCTCGACGAGGTCGACGCGGTGTTCGTCTGCGGGCCGGAAGGCATGATGGATGCGGTGACCGCCGCTCTCGCGGCGCGTGGCTATCCGGCGTCGAAGGTGCGCATCGAGCGTTTTGCCGCGAGCATTCCACGGCGCGAAGGGCCGGCCGTCCGGCCCGCGCCCGCCGGACGCAGCCAGACCGAGGTCACCGTCATCCTCGACGGCGTGCAGAAGCGCTACACGCTCGACCGCACGCGCGAGAACCTGCTCGACGCGGCGCTCGCCAACGGCATCGAGCTGCCGTACTCGTGCAAGGGCGGCGTCTGCTCGACCTGCCGGTGCCGGCTGATCGAGGGCGAGGTCGACATGGACGTCAACTTCGCCCTCGAGGACTACGAGGTCGCGCGCGGGTTCGTGCTCGCATGCCAGAGTTACCCGGCGACCGACAAGGTGGTCGTCGATTTCGACCAGACGGGGATGGGGGTGTGATCCGCCCGACGCGAACTTCGCTGTCGCTGCGTTCGCGTCCCCCCAAGGGGCGCCGCCGACCTCGGGACGGCCCGGCGATCGGCGGCAACTCGCGTGGTGCGACGATCAACTGCCGATGCCGAGCGCGCGCACCGCGCCACGGTCGGATGGTCTGCTAGAGTGACATTCCTAGTTTGGAATGCAATGCGGAGATGACGTGAGCCATCCGTTGTTCGACCAGCACCGTGCGACGCTCGACCGCGCGCTCACCGCAATCGCCGAGCGCAGCTACTGGTCGCCGTTTCCCGAATCGGCGAACCCGAAGGTGTACGGCGAAGGCTCGGCCGACGCCGGCAAGGCCGCGTTCGAGGCGCAGCTCGACAGGCCATTCCCGCTCGAGATGCCCGGCAATGTCGGCACCGTCGGCGGCGAGCGCTCGCCGTACGGCGTCGACCTGGGCGTCACCTATCCGAAGGTCGACCTCGACGCGCTGTTCGCCGCGGTCGCGCAGGCGCAGGGCCCGTGGCGCGCCGCGGGTCCCGAGGCATGGGTCGGCGTCTGCCTCGAGGCGCTCACGCGCATCAACCGCGCGAGCTTCGAGATCGCCAACGCGGTGATGCACACGACCGGGCAGGCGTTCCTGATGGCGTTCCAGGCCGGCGGTCCCCACGCGCAGGATCGCGGCGTCGAGGCGGTCGCGTATGCGTGGGACCAGATGCGTCGCGTCCCCGCGAAGTCGCTGTGGGAGAAGCCGCAGGGCAAGGGCGAGCCGCTGCGCATGGAGAAGCATTTCCGCGTCGTGCCGCGCGGCGTCGGCCTCGTGATCGGCTGCTGCACGTTCCCCACGTGGAACGGCTACCCGGGCCTGTTCGCGAGCCTCGCGACCGGCAACGCGGTGATCGTCAAGCCGCATCCGGCGGCGATCCTGCCGCTCGCGATCACCGTGCGGATCCTGCGCGAGGTGCTCGCCGAGGCGGGGTTCGACCCGAACGTCGTCACGCTGGTCGCGCACGACTCCGCCGACGACACCGCGCAGAAGCTCGCGCTGCGTCCCGAGGTGCGGATCATCGACTTCACCGGCTCGTCGGCGAACGGCAACTGGCTCGAGCAGCATGCGCGCCAGGCGCAGGTGTACACGGAAAAGGCCGGTGTCAACCAGGTGATCGTCGACTCGACGAACGACCTCCCCGGTGTCGCGCGCAACCTCGCGTTCTCGCTCGCCCTCTACACGGGCCAGATGTGCACGGCACCGCAGAACTTCTACGTGCCGCGCGGCGGCATCGAGACCGGCGACGGCCACAAGACGTTCGACGAGGTCGCCGCCGCGATCGCCGAGGGCGTCCGGAAGCTCCTCGGCGATCCCGCGCGCGCCGTCGAGGTGCTCGGAGCCGTGCAGAACCAGGGCGTGCTCGACCGGCTCGACCGCGCGCGCGGCCTCGGGCCGATCGTGCTCGACACCGCGTCGGTCGCGCACCCGGCCTACCCGGGCGCGACCCTCCGCACACCGCTGATCATTCGCCTCGACGCGAGCGACGGCGACAAGTACCTGTCGGAATGGTTCGGGCCGATCGCGTTCGTGATCGCGACCGACTCGACCGACCAGAGCCTCGCGATCGCGCGCGACGCGGTGAAGCGCCACGGCGCGCTCACGCTGTCGCTGTATTCGACCGACGCGTCGGTCGTCGATCGAGCGATCGACGTCGCCGAGGACGCCGGCGTGGCGCTCTCGATCAATCTCACGGCGGGCGTATTCGTCAACCAGTCGTCGGCGTTCTCCGATTTCCACGGGACCGGCGCGAATCCGGCCGCGAACGCGGCGCTGACCGACGCGGCGTTCGTCGCGAACCGGTTTCGGGTCGTGCAGCACAGGATGCACGTCTGAAGGCGGCGGCCGGACCGCCGACCTTCGACCGCCGACCTTCGACCGCCGACCGCCGACCTTCGACCGCCGACCGCCGACCGCCGACCGCCGACCGCCGACCGCCGACCGCCGAC
>JBDTNO010000175.1:0-7548 GCA_039933715.1 Betaproteobacteria bacterium | reverse complement strand
GCGCGACGAGTCTCGCCCCGATGCCGTAACGCTCGCGCATCGACGCCACCGGATCGTCGGCGATGCCGATCTCGGGGAGGCTCCACAGCCTTCCCCAGACGCCGGTCTCCGGACGCCGCTCGAGCAGGACCTCGCCCGCGCGCTCGCACAGGACCAGTTGCACCTCGCGATGCGGGATCGCGCGCCGCGCCTTCCTGCCCGGCAGTTCGGCGATGCGCTCCTCGCGGCGCGCGACGCAATCGCGCGCGACCGGGCACTCGCCGCAGCGCGGTTTCGCCGGCGTGCAGATCGCCGCGCCGACGTCCATCATCCCTTGCGTGTAGGCCTCGACGCCTTCGCGCGGCACGAGGCGCTTCGCGACCTCCCACAACGCGTTCACGACCGCGGCCGTGGAAGGGTCGCCGACGACACCGCGGTGGCGCGCGAGCACGCGCTTGACGTTTCCGTCGAGGATCGCGCCACGCTCGCCCGACGAAAACGCCGCGATCGCCGCCGCGGTCGAGCGGCCGATGCCGGGCAGCGTCGCGAGCGTCGCCGCATCGCGCGGAAACGCGCCGCCGAAGCGCTCGACGACTTTGCGCGCGGCCGCATGCATGTGGCGCGCGCGCCGGTAATAGCCGAGGCCGCTCCATCGCGCGAGCACCGCATCCTCGCTCGCGGCCGCGAGCATCCGCGCATCGGGGAACGCGTCGACGAAGCGATGGAAATAGGCGACCACCGCCGCGACCTGCGTCTGCTGAAGCATGACCTCGGACACCCAGATCCGGTACGGATCGCGAGTCCCCTGCCATGGCAGGTCGTGACGGCCGTGGACGCGCTGCCAGGCGATGATTCGCTGCGCGAATGCAGGCATCAGGGATCAGGGATCAGGCGTTGCGACAGGTTGTCGCCAGCGTCGATCGCTGCACTGCCGCGGGATAGCGTACGCCCCTGATTCCGGATCCCTGCTACCTGACTCCGAGGCGCTGCCGCGCCTTCGCCGCCGCTTCCGACGTCGGGTATTTCGCGATCAGCTCCTCGAGCGTGCGCCGCGCCGCGGCGTTGTCGTTGAGCTCGCCCTGCGCCGAGCTGACGTTGAGCATCGCGTCGGGCACTTTCGCGCTGTCGGGATAGACCTGCATCAACAGGCGCTGCGCGGAGATCGCGGCGCGGAAGTCGCGCCGCGCGAATTGCGCGTTGCCGATCCAGTACTGCGCCGAGGGCGCGAGCGGGCTCTTGGCGCGCGTGCGGACGAACGCGCCGAACGACGCGATCGCGCCCGGGTAGTCGGCGCGCTTGAACTGCTCGAGCGCGGCATCGTATTCGCGCTGCTCGGCCGCGGCGTCGCCAGGGGTCGGCGCTGGCAGCGCAGCCGCGGGGGGGGGCGGCATCGATGGGCCCGGCGGCGCGCCGGTCGCGACCGGACCTGCCGCGCCCGGCACCCCCGGCACCAGGGCGCTCACCGGAAGCACCGGAACGGCGACCGGCGCCGGCGCGGTTTCCAGCTTGCGCAGGCGCGAGTCGAGATCGACATAGAGGTCGCGTTGGCGCTTCTGCGCCTCGGCGAGCTCGAACGTCAGCACCTCGAGCTGGCCGCGCAGTCGCGCGATGTCGGCCTTGATCTGCTCGACGGTGCCGAGCATCTCGACCAGCCCTTGCGCCTTCAGCTGCTGCTCGAGCGCCGCGATGCGGTCCTCGAGCTGCATTTGCACCTGCGAGAAACGGACGTTCGTGTCGGCGATGCGCTTGCGCGCCTCGTCGTCGTCGAACAGCGCCGCGCCGGCGCTGCCGGCGAGGCACAGCAGCGCCAGAGCGCCCGCGCGCCCGGCGGCGAAAAAGCGGCCGCGCGGCGCGGAGGCGCGCATCATTCGCCGACGTAGAGGATGTCGTCCCGGCGATTCTCCGCCCACGAGCCTTCGTCGTGGCCCGGGTTCCTCGGCTTCTCCTTGCCGAAGCTCACCGTCTCGACCTGCGCTTCCTGCGCGCCGAGCAGCGTCATCATCCGCCTCACCGCGTCGGCACGCTTCTGGCCGAGCGCGATGTTGTACTCGCGCGAGCCGCGCTCGTCGGTGTTGCCCTGGATCGTCATGCGCGCGTTGCGGTTGCCGGCGAGGTAGCGCCCGTGCGACTCGATCATCGACCGGTACTCGTCGCGCACGACGAAGCTGTCGAAGTCGAACAGCACGACGCGCTTCGACAGCGGGCTGGACGGGTCGCGCAGCGGGTTGCCGGCGACGCTTCCACCCGGGCGCGCGGAGCCTTGCGCCGAGCCCGCGGCGCCCGAAGAGCCCGCGCCGCTGGTGCTGGCGCCGGCGCCCGGCGTCGTTGAAGAGGAAGCGGTGCGGTCCTCGACCGGTGCGGCACCCTGCGTGGACGGTGTGCTCTGGCATCCGGCGAGGAGTGCGACGAATGCGGCGGCGGCGATGATGCGGATCATGTTTTCCTCCTTGGTTTGCTGGACGGGCGGGACGCGGGACAAGCAGCCGGCTTTATCGGGTCAGCGGACCCCACGCCGGTTCGCGCACGTCGGTGGCCGGGGCGACGATGCGCTGCTTCACGCGACCGTCGGCGGACACCGCATTCAAGATACCACGGCCCTGCGCCTCGTTCGCGTAGAGCACGAGCTTGCCATTGGGCGCGACACTGGGCGATTCGTCGAGCGGGCCGGCCGTCAGCACCTGCGTCTGGCGTGTCGCGAAATCCATGATCGCGACCTGGTAGCGGTTGCCGTCGCGGCGCACGAACACCATGCCCTTGGCGTCCGGCAGCGCGCGCGGCGAGACGTTGTACGAGCCGTCGAACGTGATGCGCTCGACCGCGCCGCCGTCGATGCCGACCCGGTAGATCTGCGGGCTTCCGCCGCGATCGGACGTGAACAGCAGCGACCGGCCGTCCGGCATGAACCACGCCTCGGTGTCGGCGCCCGGCGAGGTCATGATGCGCCGCAGCCCGCTGCCGTCGGCGTTCATCAGGAAGAGCTGCGAGCCGCCGTCGCGCGTGAGCGTCACCGCGAGCTGCCGCCCGTCGGGCGACCAGGCGGGCGCGCTGTTGCTGCCGCGAAACGCGGCGATCGGCGTGCGCGCGCCGGTCGCGAGGTTCTGCACGTAGACGACCGGCTTGCGCTGCTCGAGCGACACGTACGCGAGCCGCGTGCCGTCGGGCGACCAGCGCGGCGACAGGAGCGGCTCATCGGTGCTGACGATCGCCTGCGGGTCCGCGCCATCGGCGTCGGCGACGATGAGCTGGAAGCGGGGACCCTGCTTCGCGACGTACGCGATGCGCGTCGAGAACACGCCGACGTCGCCGGTCAGCTTTTCGTAGATCTCGTCGGCGATCTTGTGCGCGGTGGCGCGGAACTGCGCGGTCGTCACGACGTAGCGCGTCGACGCGAGCGTGCCGCCGCGGACCGCGTCGACCAGCGCGAAGCGCACGTCCACGCGCCCTTCGCCCAGTGCCTGCATCGAGCCGACGACGACCGCATCGGCGCCGCGCGCGCGCCACACGTCGACGCGCACGTCTTCCGCGCGCGCCGGGCGGGGCGTGATGCCGCCCGAGTCGACCGCGCGGAACAGCCCCGAGCGCTCGAGGTCGGCGGTCACGATGCCGCTGATGCCGAGCGGAAACGCGGACTCGCCTTCGAAGCCGACGATGGCGATCGGGATGGCGGTTCCGGCGCCGCCGACGATCTCGATCGTGAGCTGGGCCCGCGCGAGGGCGCTCGACAGCGCGACCGCGGCAATGGCCAGCAGGAAAAGGGGACGGAGCGGGGATCTCATTCGGCGGGGATCGAGGGCGTGATTTCGCGCCCCGGCGGCGACGTCCTCCCCACGCGCCCCGGAGCCACGATTATAACGACCGCGTCGCGCCGTCGGGGTTCAAATATTTGCAAACTTTTCAATGCGGTGCGATCGCCGACGCGAGCCCGAACGCGTTCTCGAGCCGGTCGGCCGCGCGCATCGCTTCGTCGCGCGTCGCAAACGGCCCGACATAGACGCGGAACAACCCGCTCGCCTGGCGGATGCGCGCCTCGACGTCGGCCGCGCCGAGCTGTCCTTGCACATGCGCGAGGAACGTCCGCGCGTTGGGCTCGCTCGCGAATGCGCCGAGTTGCACGACGAAGCCGCCGCTCGCGGAGCGCACCGCGGGCCCCGCGGGATCGGGCACGCCGGCTGCCGCGGGAACTGGCGCCGCGACGATCGGCGCGGGGGACGCGAGCGGCGCGGTGCTCGCGCTGCTTGTTGCGGACGACGGCGCCGGCAGGGTTCCGGCCGACGCGAACGTCGCGTTGCCCGGCAACACCGACTCGACGATCACCTCGCCGCTGCCGCGCTGCGCGATCCCGAGCCGGTGCGCGGCCGCGTACGACAGGTCGACGACGCGCCCGTGCAGGAACGGTCCGCGATCGTTGACGCGCACGACGACCGAGGCGCCGCTCGCGACGTTCGTCACGCGCGCGTACGACGGCAACGGCAACGTCGGGTGCGCCGCGGTCATCGCGAACATGTCGTAGATCTCGCCGATCGACGTACGCTGGCCGTGGAACTTGCGGCCGTACCACGACGCGACGCCCTGCTCGCGATACGGCCCGAGCGACGTCGCCGGCACGTACTCGCGGCCGAGCACGACGTAGGGGCGGTTGGCGAAGCGATGCAGCGGTTCGGCACGCGGCACCGCGTCGGCCACGCTGTCGAGCGCGGCGGGCGTGCTGTCCGGCGGACCGTCGTCCGAATAGTACTTGGCGGACGGCGATGCCGAGGGCGCTGCGCGTGCGGCCGGCGCGGCCGGCGGCTTCACCGTCGCGCACGATGCGACGAGCGCGGCGACGATCGCCGCGCATGCCGCGATCGCGGCGCGCCTCGCGACCGCGTCGGCGACGGCTCCTCGCATCGGGGCGTAGCATACCGGCTCCCGCGCGCGGCGGCGTCGTTCGCGGACGCCTGTCGATCATCCGTGCCGAATCGCCCCGCCAGCCTCCGCCTTCGCTTTCCATGTCCACGCATCTCTTCGCGTTCAACCCCAAGCTCTGGAACTGGCCGACGCTCGCGACCGACATCCGCTCGCTCGCGCGCCGCGGCCATTTCGACACCGAATGGTCGTGCGGCCGCTTTCGCGCGATCGAGCCGGGCAGCCGCGCGTTCCTCGTCCGGCTCGGCGTCCCTCCCAAGGGATTGATCGGCTCGGGAGTCGTGATGACCGCGCCGGCCGACCGCGAGCACTGGATCGCGGCGAAGCGTCGCGCGGGGGTGCCGTCGCGCTCGGTGATCCTGCGGCTGGACCGGCTTTTCGACACGCCGCTCATCACGTTCGACGAGCTCGAGGAGCCACCGTGGCGGCGCTTCCGCTGGGGTGTGCGCGCGTCGGGAACGCGACTTCCGTCCGCGCTCGCCGATGCCCTCGAGCCGTGGTGGGCGGATCGCGCCGATCGTGCGCTCGCGGCGCGCGCGAGCGAGCCCGCCCGCGCGCGGAAGTCCGGGTAAGCGCGATGGCGACGACGATCCACGACGACCTTCGCGACGCGTACGAGGCGATCCCGTACGTCGGCCGCCCCAACCATTACAGCGAGCCCGGGCGGCTCGCGGCGATCGCGAAGCTGCACGGGCTGCCGGTTCCGCCGCGCGACACGCTGTCGATGCTGGAGATCGGCTGCGGCGATGGCTCGAACCTGCTGCCGATCGCCGCCGCGCATCCGGGCGGGCGCTTCGTCGGCATCGACCTGTCGACGCGCCTCGTCGCGAGCGCGCGCGAGATGGCCGGCGCGCTCGGCCTCGCCAATGTCACGATGCTCGAGGCGGACGTGCGCGCGCTGCGCGACGACCTCGACCGTTTCGACGTCGTCGTCGCGCACGGTTTCTACTCGTGGGTGCCGCCCGATGTGCGCGACGCGATGTTCGACGCGATGCGCGCGCACCTCGCGCCGCAGGGCATCGCTTACGTGAGCTACAACCTCCTGCCCGGCGCGTGGATCCGGCGCGTCGGCTGGGACGCGATGCGATTCCACATTCGCGACGAAGCCGATCCGGCGCGTCGCGTCGCGCTCGCGCGCGAGGCCATCGGCACGCTGGTCGAGGCGTGGGCCGCGCAGAAAGGGCCGGCGGCGATGATGGCCGAGAGCTTCGCGCAGGAGCACGTGCGGACCGACGGGGGCTACTACCACGACAACCTCTCGCTCGTGAACGAGCCGGTCTACTACTCGGTGTTCACGCAGCATGCGGCGCGCCGCGGGCTCGCCGTCTTCGCCGATGCGGACCCCGCGACGCTCTCGACCGGCGGCGCGAGCGACGCCTACCGCGCGCGGCTCTCCGCGCAGCCCGCGCTCGTGCGCGACCAGATGCTCGACTTCGTGCATGCGCGCGCGCTGCGCCAATCGCTGCTCGCGGCTCCCGCCGTCGCGGCGAACGCGCGCCTCGATCTCGCGCACGCACCGTCGCTGCATTTTTCCGCGACGATGGCGCTGATGCAGCAGCGCGGGACCGGCCAGGCGCCCGCGAGTCGCGCCGTGGACCTGCTCGCCGAGCGCTTCCCGACGAGCGTGCCGTTCGATGCGCTGGCGCGCGCGCTGCGGTCGAGCGGCGCCGATGCAGCGCCGCGGATCTTCGAACTCTGCATCGCGGGCGCCGCCGACCTCCATGTCGCGCCACTCGCGATCGCGACGCGCCCGACGGTCCGGCCGAGAGCGAGCGCCGTCGCGCGCTGGCAGGCGCAACGCCGGACGTTCGTCGCGAACCTGCGCCATGTCGGCGTCCGGCTCGCGGACGACTGCGCGCGCGCGCTGCTCCCGTTGTGCGACGGCAAGCGCTCGGCCGCCGAGTTGGCGATCGCGCTGGTCGGCGCCGTGCCCGCCGTCGAAGCCCGCGATCCGCGCGCGGCGGTCGAGCGGCGGCTGGCGCAATTCGCGTCGGCGGCATTGCTCGAAGCCTGAGGCGGCGAGGACGCGCGATCGTGGGCGCCCGGCTCGCCGCCGACGCGGTCGTCGCGCTGCACCTCGCGTTCATCGCGTTCGCGTGCCTGGGCGGGATGCTCGCGTGGCGACGGTTGCGCCATGCGCTCGTCCACCTTCCCGCGCTCGGGTGGGCCGCGTGGGTCGAGTTCACCGGCGCGACCTGCCCGCTCACGCCGCTCGAGAACCGGTTGCGTCGAAGCGCCGGCGAAGCGGGATACGCCGACGGCTTCGTCGAGCACCACCTGATGCCCATCCTCTACCCGGCGGGGCTCACACCGGGCATGCAGGCATGGATCGGTGCATTCCTGGTCGCGATCAATCTCGCGATCTACGCGGTCGCGCTCGCACGATGGCGCGCGCGGAGGCGAGAGCGCGCATGACTGCACCGCCCGGATCGCCCGGAAGGCGTTCCCGGCGCGAACGCGTGATCCCCCCGTAGCGCGCTGCGCGCGCTTCCCCCCGAGGGGGCCACCGCCCTTGGGGCGGCCCGGAGGGCGGTGTGATCCCCCCGTAGCGCGCTGCGCGCACTTCCCCCCGAGGGGCCCACCGCCCTTGGGGCGGCCCGGCGGACGGCGTGATCCCCCCGTAGCGCGCTGCGCGCACTTCCCCCCGAGGGGCCCACCGCCCTT
>JBDTNO010000174.1:0-7582 GCA_039933715.1 Betaproteobacteria bacterium | reverse complement strand
ATCGCCGTGCAGGGCAAGGTCGTCTGGATCACGCCCGAGGGCGTGCAGGGCAGCCGCACGCAGGGCATCGGCGTCCAGTTCACGCAGGACGATACCGGCAGCGCCGCGCGCGCGACGATCGAGAAGGTGCTGGGCGAGACGCTGGCGTCGTCGCGTCCGACGCATACGCTGTAGCAGGGATCGGGCGACAGGAAACAGGCTTCAGAGGCAGCGCGCATGCGTCGCGCCGCAGCGATCCTGATCCCTGGTGCCTGTTTTCTGATCCCCGACATGTTCGTCGACTCCCACTGCCACCTCGACTTTCCCGAGCTCGCGTCGGACCTTCCCGCGAAGCTCGAGGCGATGCGGGCTGCCAGGGTCACGCACGCGCTGTGCATCTCGGTCGAGCTCGGCGACTGGCCGCGCGTCCATGCGCTCGCCGTCCGGCACGACAACCTTTACGCGACCGCCGGCACGCATCCCGACTACCCGGACTCGGTCGAGCCGGACGTCGCGACGCTGGTGGGCCTCGCGGCCAGGGAGAAGGTCGTCGCGATCGGCGAGACCGGCCTCGACTACTACCGGCTGACCGGCGATCTTTCGTGGCAGCGGGAGCGCTTTCGCACGCACATCCGCGCGGCGCGCGAGAGCGGCAAGCCGCTCGTCGTGCACACCCGCTCGGCCGCGGAAGACACGCTCGCGATCCTGCGCGAGGAGCGCGCGCACGAGGTCGGCGGCGTCATGCACTGCTTCACGGAATCCTGGGATGTCGCGGCGGCGGCGATGGACGAGGGCTTCCACATCTCGTTCTCGGGCATCGTCTCGTTCAAGAACGCGACGGCGCTGCACGAGGTGGCGCGCCGCGTGCCGCTCGAGCGGATGCTGATCGAGACCGACAGTCCGTACCTCGCCCCGGTCCCGCATCGCGGCAAGACCAACGAGCCCGCGTTCGTCGTGCACGTCGCCGAGGCGGTCGCGCGACTGCGCGAGATCGACGTCGCGGCGGTGGCGCGCGCGACCACCGACAATTTCTTCCGCCTGTTCCGGATCGCACCGCATGCGACGTGACCTGACGATCGTCGCCGCCATGCTCACGCTCGCGTTGGCGCTTCCGGCCGCCGCGCAAAACCTGCTCGAGGATTTCTTCATCGCCGTCGCGAACGACCGCGTCGGCGAGGTGCGCACGATGCTCGCGCGCGGCGTCGATGCCAACAGCGTCGACGCGAACGGCGACCCCGCGCTCGTCGTCGCCGCACGCGCCGGCAACGCGGCCGTCGTCGACGCGCTGCTCGCGGCGAAAGCCGACCCGGAGCGCCGCAATCGCTGGGGCGACACGGCGATGATGGTGGCGAGCCTCAACGGGCACGCCGGCATCGTGAAGGCGCTGCGCCTGCGCAAGGCGGCGATCGACGGCAAGGGCTGGACGCCGCTGCTCTACGCGGCGACCGGGGGCCACGACGACATCGTCCGCACCCTGCTCGGCGAAGGTGCCGACATCAACGCGCCATCGCCGAACGGCACGACGGCGCTGATGATGGCGGTCCGCGAGGGCCGCTACTCGACCGCGCTCCTGCTGATCGCGCGCGGCGCCGACGTCAACCGGCGCAACGAGAGCGGCGCATCGGCGCTCGACTGGGCGAAGCGCAACGACGACGACGCGATGGTCGAGCGGTTGCAGCGCGCGGGTGCGCGCGGCTGACGTTCAGCGGGACGCGACCGGCGCGTCGGCGATCGTCGTGGCTCCGGCGCTGGGGATGAGGCCGGGCAGGACGCCGACCAGGCGCCGCGCACCGTTGAAGTGCTGGCGCCAGTAGCTGTTGCCGAGCTCGGCGATCTCGACTTCGCGCCCGGTCGCCGGCGCATGGATGAAGCGGTCGTCGCCGAGGTAGATGCCGACGTGCGAGAACGCGAACCGCCGCGTGTTGAAGAACACGAGGTCGCCCGCCTTGAGGTCGGTGCGCGCGACCGGGGCGCCGATCCGCGCCAGCTCCTTCGACGTGCGCGGCAGCGTGACGCCGGTCACCTGCTGGAACACATGGCGGACGAGCCCGCTGCAATCGAGCCCGGCCTCAGGCGACTCCCCGCCGTAGCGGTAGTCGACTCCGATCAGCCCGAGCGCGAAGATCGCGAGATCCTGCGTGCCGTGCCAGACGCTCTCGACCGTCTTGCGGGTCGAATCGGCGAGCGCCGAAGCGCGCGACGACCCGGCCGACGCAGGCGCGGCGGCGAACGGGACGAAGAGGGCCAAGGCTGCGGCCAAGAGGGCCGCGCGACGGGACGGGACGCGGGACACGGGCGGATTGTCGTCGAATCCCGACGTGTCCGTCCAGTCCGGCGTCGTCCGTCAGCCGTGGCTGCGACGCGGGCGGGACTTGGCGTGCGGCGGTCGAGCCGGTGCGCGCGATCGCCTGACCTCCTTGGGATCGGCGAGGAGCGGGCGGGTGATCTCGACGCGATCGCCGTCGGCGAGGGGCGTGCCGGGCCGCGCCGTCTGGCCGTGGATCGCGTACCCGGCGGCGTCGGGGTCGATGCCGGCCCGCGCGAGCGCGTCGCACGCCGCGACCGCGTCCGCGACCGTCGAGCCTTGCGGCAACGCGACGTCGACGACTTCCTGCACGGCCGGCGACGCCCACGCGACGGCGACGCGCAGCATCGCTACCGCTTCCCGTAGACGACTTCGGCGCGCTTGACGAACGCCTCGACGAACGTCGAGGCGACGTGGTCGAACACCGGGCCGACCACGCCTTCGAGCAGCGCGCTCGAGAATTCGTACGCGAGCTCGAACTCGACCTTGCACGCCTCGGGCGCGAGCGCGCGGAACCGCCACTCGCCCTGCAACAGACGGAACGGCCCGGCGACGAGCTTGACGTCGATCGACTCGCCGGCGACGCCGGTGTTCGACGTCGTGAAGTGCGTTCGAACGCCGTGGTAGTCGATGCCGATGCGGGCGATGCGCGCGCCGTCGCGCTCCTCGAGCACGCGCGAGCCCGCGCACCACGGCAGGAAGCCGCAGTAGCGGTCGACGTCGTCGACGAGGTCGTACATGCCGCGCGCCGAGTACGGGACGAGGACCGAATGCTGGATGCGCTTCATCGAAGGGGTGGGGCGGCTACAATCCGGCCATGAGCATCGTCGAGAACCGGAAGGCGTTCCACGACTATTTTATCGAGGAACGCGTCGAAGCCGGCATCGCGCTGGAAGGTTGGGAAGTCAAGGCGATCCGGGCCGGCCGCGCCAACCTGAAGGAAGCGTACGTCATCGTCAAGGATGGCGCGATCGTGCTCGTCGGCGCGCACATCTCGCCGCTCACGCAGGCGTCGACGCACGTGCACGCGGACCCGACCCGCACGCGCAAGCTCCTGATGCACCGCGAGGAGATCAACCGCCTGATGGGCCGCGTCGAGCGCGCGGGCTACACGCTCGTGCCGATCAACCTGCACTACCTGCGCGGGCGCATCAAGCTCGAGGTCGGCCTCGCCAAGGGCAAGAAGCAGCACGACAAGCGCGCGACGATCCGCGAGCGCGAATGGGGGCGCGAGCAGCAGCGGCTCATTCGCCAGCGGTCGGGATCCGCGCGCGCGGCCTGATTCCCGTTCGACGCCCGCCGCTTCGCGGACCTCATGACCGACTCGCCTCTGCCGACCGACCACCGGTTCGTGCGCGGCCTCGCGGCCGGCCCGGCGAACCATGTGCCGCTGACACCGATCGACTTCCTCGCGCGGAGCGCCGCGATCTGGCCCGACCGCGTCGCCGTGCGGCACGGGCGGTTCGCGACCACGTACGCCGAGTTCGAGGCGCGCGTGCGAAGGCTCGCGAGCGCGCTCGCCGCGCGGGGCGTGCGGCGGGGCGACACGGTGGCGGTGATGGCGCCGAACATCCCCGCGATGCTCGAGCTCCATTTCGCGGTGCCCGCGCTCGGCGCGATCCTCAACGCGCTCAACGTGCGGCTCGACGCACCGGCGATCGCGTTCTGCCTCGCCCACGGCGACGCGCGCGTCGTGTTCACCGATCCCGAGTTCGCGGCCGTCATGGGGCCGGCGCTCGCCGCGCTCGGCCGCGAGATCGTCGTCGTCGACATCGACGATCCGGAGGGCCCCGGCGGCGAGCGGCTCGGTCGCGTGGGCTACGAAGCGCTACTGGAGGAGGGCGATCCCGCGTACGAATGGGCGGGCCCGCTCGATGAATGGGATTCGCTCTCGCTCCTCTACACGTCGGGCACGACCGGCGATCCGAAGGGTGTCGTCTACCACCATCGCGGCGCCTACCTGAATGCGCTCGGCAACGCGCTCGCGTTCCGGCTCGACGCGCGGAGCGTCTACCTGTGGACGCTGCCGATGTTCCACTGCAACGGCTGGACCTATCCGTGGGCGGTCACCGCCGCGGGCGCGACGCACGTGTGCCTGCGTCGCGTCGAGCCCGCGGCCGTCTTCCGCGCGATCCGCGACCATCGCGTCACGCATCTCTGCGGCGCGCCGATCGTGCTCTCGATGCTGATCCACGCGCCCGCGGAGGCGAAGCTCCGCTTCGACCACCCGGTCGACGTCGCGACCGGCGGGGCCGCGCCGCCGTCGGCGGTCATCGAGGCGATGGAGGCGATGGGCTTCCGCGTCACGCACCTCTACGGGCTCACCGAGTCGTACGGCCCGGCGATGCTGTGCGTTCCGCAGGACGGCTGGGCGGCGCTGCCGATCGCCGACCGCGCGCGCCGCATGGCGCGCCAGGGCGTCACGCTGCCGACGCTGGCCGGCATGCGCGTCGTCGATCCGGCGACCGGCGTGCCGGTACCGCGCGACGGAGCGACGATGGGCGAGCTCGAGCTTCGCGGCAACACGATCATGAAGGGCTACCTCGACAACCCGCAGGCGACCGGCAAGGCGTTCGCGCGCGGCTGGCTCGCGACCGGCGACCTCGCCGTCTGGCATCCGGACGGCTATGCGGAGATCCGCGACCGCAGCAAGGACATCATCATCACCGGCGGCGAGAACGTGAGCTCGCTCGAGGTCGAGGAGTGCCTGTATCGGCACCCGCTGGTGATGGAGGCGGCCGTGGTGGCGCGCCCCGACGAGCGCTGGGGCGAGACGCCGTGCGCGTTCGTCATGCTGAAGCCCGGCGCGGGCGCGGTGAGCGACGCCGCGATCATCGCCTGGTGCCGCGAGCGCCTCGCGCATTTCAAGGCGCCGCAGTCCGTGGTGTTCGGCCCGCTGCCGAAGACCTCGACCGGCAAGATCCAGAAGTTCGCTCTCCGCGAGCGCGCGAAGCGGCTCTGAGCGGAACCCGGACCGCGGCCGGAGGCGTTCAGCCTCCGCTCAGCGCCCGCGCCAGCGCGCGACCGGCCGCTTCGCCGCTCGCGACCGCCGCCTCGAGCGTCGCGGGCAGGCTCGCGTCGAGGTAGTCGCCCGCGAGATGAAGTCGCGGGCCGAGCGCCGCGGCGCCCGGGCGTCGCATCCCCGGCACGCACGCGAACGTCGATCGGCGCTCGACGATCACCTGCGACCACACCGGCATCGGCACCGTCGGCTTCAGCCGGCGCAATTGCGCATGCACGCGCCCGACGAGCGCCTTCGCGTCAAGGTCGTCGTGCACGCCGGATGCCGAGATGACGACGGCCAGGAGTCCCTGCAGCGCGCGCGCGCTCGCCGCCTCGGGGGCGCGATCGAGCACGTCGTGCCGGTCGAACAGCCATTGACCGGGCGAATCGTCGAGGCGCGCGATCCGCTCGGGGACGCGGACGCGTTCGCGAAAGCCGAGGTAGATCGTCGCGGTCGGCTCGTAGCGCATGGAGGCGGTCGCGGCGAGGGCGTCGACGACGGCGGGAAGCGACGCGACCTCGGGGCCGAACGCGTGCGCGAGCTGGTGCGGTCCGACCGCGACGATCCCCGCCGACGCCTTCCACGTGGCGCCACCGGCATGGATGTCGACGCCGTCGCTGCCGACCGACGCGACGACCGCTGTCGTGCGAAGACGGATCTCGCCGCCGCGCGACTCGACACGTCGTGCGGCCGGCTCGGGCAGGAGTTCGGAGAGGTCGAGCGTCGGCAGCAGGAAATCGGAAGCGCCGGCGCCTCGGGTGATGAGGTCCAGCAGGTGCGCGAACACGCGCGCGGAGCTGCGATCGGTCGGTGTGTTGAGCGCCGCGAGCGCGAGCGGCGCGAACACGCCGCGCGCGATGCGATGGGGTAGCCCCCCGAGCATCGCGTCGACGGTTTCGTCCTCGGGCCGGACGAAGCGCTGGCTTCGCAGCCGATTCAGCCACGCCAGCGCCGCCCCGCGATCGCGCAGGCCGGGGCCCTTGGAGAGCGCGATCGCCGCGGCGAGATTCCACGGCGGCCGCAGGCCGGGCGCGGCGAGCGAGACCGTGCTCGCGTCGGGCGCGAATGGACGGATCGCGAACCGCTGGCGCCGCATGCCCGGGTCGACGCGGCGGCCGTGCACCGCCCACAGCAGCGCGCGCGTCGTGCCGTAGGCGCCGACCAGCATGTGCTGGCCGTTGTCGATCGGCAGCCCGGCCCGCTCGACGCGGCGCGCGCGTCCGCCGAGCATCGGCGCGGTCTCGTGGATGACGACGCGGAAGCCGCGGCTCGCGAGCGTCCACGCCGCCGCGCAACCCGCCCAGCCGCCGCCGATGACGGCGACCGGCCGCGTTTGGGTGCGATCGCGCTCGTTCATGCCGCGCGCGTGCTTCGCCATGCGATCCACAACTTGCGGATCGGCGTCAACGCGATGCGCCGGTCGAGCACCCGGTAGCCATCGCGAGCGATTTCGTCGAGCAGCGCCCGGTAGATCGCGGCCATCGCGAGGCTCGCGCGCTGCGCCTTGCGATCGCGCGGCGCGAGCTGCCCGATCGCGCGGTCGTACCAGGCGCGCGCACGTTCGACCTGGAACGCCATCAGCGCCGGGAAACCGGGGTCGGCGCGGGCGCGCAGGATCGACGACGGCGCCACGCCGAAGCGCGCGAGCTCGTCCTGCGGCAGGTACATGCGTCCGCGTCGCGCGTCCTCGCCAACGTCGCGGACGATGTTGGTGAGCTGGAACGCGACGCCGAGATCGCGCGCGAAACCGGCGGTGGATGGATCCTCGTAGCCGAAGATCTCGGCCGACATCAGCCCGACAACGCCGGCGACGCGATGGCAGTAGCGCTCGAGCTCGGCGAAATCCGCATAGCGGCTCTGCGTGAGATCCATCGCCATCCCGTCGATCACCGTCTCGAGATGCTCGCGCGGGAGCGGGAACGCGCGCACCACCGGCGCCAGCGCCTTGCCGACCGGATGCTGCGGTGCGCCAAGGTAGACGGCCGCGACCTCGATTCGCCACCAAGCGAGCTTCGCCTGCGCCACCTGTGGGTCGTGGACCTCGTCGACGACGTCGTCGACCTCGCGGCAGAACGCGTAGAGCGCGGTGATCGCGCGGCGGCGCTTGTCGGGCAGGAGCCGGAAACTGTAGTAGAACGACGATCCGCTTTGCGCGGCCTTCGCGGCGCAATACTCGTCGGGGGTCATGGGACCCCCGAAGCGAGCTGCGCTCGCCTCCCCCGGAGGGGGCGAGCGCCTTGGGGCGGCCCGGCGGCGCTTGGTCCCCCCGAAGCGAGCTTCGCTCGCCTCCCCCG
>JBDTNO010000173.1:0-7643 GCA_039933715.1 Betaproteobacteria bacterium | reverse complement strand
TCGTGACCGCCATCGCCGGCCACTGGAGCGCGTCCAGCCATGCAGCGGCCGCCGGCATCCCGTCAGGGGCGCGCCGCGCCCGGCGCCGCTCGCGTGATCTTCGCCGGATCGCCCGCCGCGAGGATCGCGGCCGTGTAGAAGATCACGGCCGAGTAGTAGAACCACAGCAGGATCAGCGCGAGCGACGCCGCCGCGCCGAACGACGACACCGCCTCGCCGGTGGCGAGCCACGTCGCGACGACCCAGCGCCCGATCGTGAATAGCGCCGCGGAAATGAGCGTCGCGCGCAGCACGGCACGCGTGCCGATGTGCCGCGACGGCAGCCATGCGTAGACCGCGGCGAACAACGCCGCCGTCGAGAGGAACGTCGTGACTTCGGCGACGAGCTGGGCGAGCCAGGGCGCGGAAAGGCCGAAGCGATTGCCGCCCCACGCGAGCGCCTGCGCGAGCAACGCGTTCGCGAACAACGACAGGACGAGCAGGAAGCCGAGCGTCAGGATCAGGCCGAACGCGTATGCGCGCGCGCGCACCAGCGACAGCCAACTCTCGCCGGCGGTACCTTCGATGCCGAAGATCTCGTCGAGGCTGGACTTGAGCTCGGCGAGCGACGTCGTCGCGCCGACGACGAGCAGGACGAGCGAAACCACCGCGGCCACGCCGCTCTGGAACTCGCCGGCGGACGCGATCGCCTCGCTCGCCCATGACGCGGCCGCTTGGCCGAAGACGGCCCCGAGCTGAGCCAGCACGTGCGTGCGCAGGTTCGCGGCGTCGACGACGAGCGCGCCCACCCACAGCGCAATCACCAGGATCGGCACCACCGAGAACGCCGCGTAGTAGGCGAGCGCGGCCGCCTTGCGCATCACGTCGAGGTCGCTCCAGTTCGCGACCAACGCCTTCGCGACCGCCCACGCGCGGGCGATTCCCGGAGGGCGCCCGGTCGCGAGGCCGCACTCGACGGCGTCGCGAATCTCGGAGCGGTGCTCCGATGCGTCGCTGGTTGATGGAGGGGCGATGTTCATCGTCGCGAAGGCCGCGGTCGATCGGACGGGACGCGCAGGGACCAGGGCGTGCACGAGTGTCGTTGCGACCCGTGCGCGTGCCCATCGGCGTGGCGTGCATCGCGCTGTCGTTCGCCGTCCTACGCGCGCCGCCGGTGGGACGGACGACGACGCCGGAAGGCTCGACTGGCCGACTGAGCGCACACGTCGGGTTGGGCATCGTTGCGCTTCCGTGAAGCCCTCTTCGCCTCGTCCCGCCCATCCCGCGCCGCCGGCCACGCCGCCGGGGTTGCGCTACACGTCCGACGCGTCGCCCGGCCTTCACAGGATCGCGCGAAAGGGCGCGTTCGCGTTTCGCAAGCCCGACGGCAAGCTCGTGCGGGATCGCGCGACCCTCCACCGCATCGCCGCGCTCGTGCTGCCGCCCGCGTGGACCGACGTCTGGATCTGCCCTCACGAGAACGGCCACCTTCAGGCGACCGGACACGACCAGCGCGGCCGCAAGCAATACCGCTATCACCCTTCTTGGACCGCCGAGCGCGACGCGAACAAGTTCGAATCGCTCGTCGACATCGCCCGCACGCTGCCTCGCATCCGGCGCGCGGTGCGGCGCCACCTCGCGTTGCCCGGGTTGCCGAAGGAGCGCGTGCTCGCGGCGGTCGTGCAGGTGATGGACAAGACGTTCGTGCGCGTCGGCGGCGAAAAATACCGGCGTGAGAACGGCTCGCTCGGCATCACGACACTGCGCGGCCGCAACGTGCGCGCGCGCGGCACGCGCGTGCGCTTCGATTTCACCGGCAAGTCGGGCAAGCGCCACCAGCCGGAGGTCGAGGATCCAGCGGTCGCTCGCGTCGTGCGCCGCTGCCTCGACCTGCCCGGCTACAACCTGTTCCAGTACGAGCACGACGACGGCCCGCGCATCGTCTCCGCCGCCGACGTCAACGACTACCTGCGCGGCATCGCCGGGCGCGCGTTCTCGAGCAAGGACTTCCGCACCTGGGGCGGCACCGTGCGCGCGGCGGGCCATCTCCGCCGCTGCGAGCGTCCGACGTCGCAGCGTGCGGCAAAGGCCCAGGTGCGCGACGCGATCGCCGCGGCCGCAAGCGCGCTCGGCAACACGCCCGCGGTCTGCCGCAAGAGCTACGTGCATCCGCAGGTGGTGACGGCGTGGCTCGACGGCGTCGACGCGATGCCGGTCGCCTTGCGCGGGCTTCGCGCGGAGGAGCAGGCGGCACTGGGACTCCTCGTCGCGATGCGCGATGCGGCGCGCAAGGGCGCGCCTGCGCGCCGCCTGGCGGGCGCCTCGCGCCGGGCGATCGCCGCGTCGCACCCGGCCATCGCGGCGGCTCTCTAGCCACTGCGCCGGCAGGGAGGGAGGCCGGTCGCGGGACGCGCCGCTCGCCGGTCGGCTAGAATCGTGCGTTCCCCGACCGCGCCCCGTGAACATCACCGATCCGATGCGCTCGCGCGCCCGCGAGCGTCCTGACGCGGTCGCCATCGTGCGCCCGCGCGGCGCCTCGGTCTCCTGGCGCGATTTCGATCGCATCATCGACGGCGTCGCAGGTCGATGCCTCGATGGGGGCATCCGGCCGGGCGACCTCGTGCTCCTCGCGATCCAGCGCCCCTTTCGCCTGCTGGTGCTGGAGCTCGCGCTCGCGCGTCTCGGCGCCGCCGCGGTCTCGTCGGCCTTGCCGGGTGGCCTCGCGTCCGCGTGCCTCGTCGAGGTGGCGGGGGACGCATCCATGCATCCGAACACGCATGAGGTCAAGGCGGACTGGTTCGAGCCTCCGTCGGCCGCGCCGGCGCCCGTGCCTTCGCATCGGGATGGCGACGCGATCGCGATCGTGTGCCCGTCGTCGGGCACCACCGGCATTCCCAAGGCGATCCCGATCACGCATGCCCACCTCGCGGCGCGGGTTGCGGCCGCCGACGCCGGGGTCCCGCTGCCCGCGACGCCGCGCCAGGTGTGCCTGCCGGGTGCCTCGAGCGGCTACGGCTTCGTGTCGATCCTCCGCGTTCTGTGGGCGGGCGGCACGCACGTCATCGCGACGACGGCCGAGGAGATCGTGGCGATGATCCCGCGACACGGCGTGCAGCGTCTCGTCATGATGCCGTTCTGGGTCGAGCGCATCGTCGAAGCGCTTCCTCCCCAGGGGCGACTCGCGCCGCTCGAGCAGGTCGAGGTCGGCGGCGCGATTCTTCCCGGTCCACTCCTTCGCATCGCGCGCGAGCGGCTGTGCGCGCACGTGGTCTCGGTGTACGGCGCGACGGAAGCCGGATGCATCGCGATGGGCGCGTTCGACGACCTCGATTTCCAGAACGGCGAGGTCGGCCGCGCCTTGCCGGGCGTCGAGATCGCGGCGTTCGACGAACAGGGCCATCCGCTGCCCGCGGGCGCCGACGGCGTCCTTCGCGTGCGCGGCCGCATGTGCTCCGGCCACTATCTCGGGAACGCGGAAGCGTCGGCCGGCGCGTTCGCCGATGGATGGCTCGTCACGCCGGACCTCGGGCGCGTCGCCGACGACGGCACCGTCACGTTGGCGGGGCGGCTCGGCGACCTGATCAGCATCGGCGGCTACCGCATCCGGCCGAGCGTCGTCGAGGAGGCGCTGCTGTCGCTCGATGCGGTCGAAGACGCGGCCGCGTTCGGCGCTTCGGGCGCCAGCGGCGCGATGCAGCTTTGCGCGGCCATCGTGACGCGCGCACCCATCGAGCAATCGACGCTCCACGCCGCGCTGCAGGCGAGGATCCCGGGCATCGTCCCGTCGTTCGTCATGCGGGTGGACGAAGTGCCGCGCAATGCCGGCGGCAAGATCCTGCGCAACGAGCTCGTCTCGCTAGCGCTCGCCTCGGGACTGCGCGAGCGGTGAACATCACCGAGCCCATCCGGACACACGGGCGCGAGCATCCGGACGCCGTCGCGGTGATCCGCCGCCGCGGCATGCCGATCAGCTACGGCCGGCTCGACCGCGGCATCGATCTCGCCGCCGGTCGTTTCGCTGGCGAAGGCAATCCCGCCGGCGGCATCGTGATCGTCGCCCTGGTGTCGCACATGCGGACCCTCGTCGTGCAGCTCGCGCTCGCGCGAATCGGCGCGGCGGCGTCGTCCCCGGCGCTGCCGGCGACCCACGCGGCGGCGTGCCTGATCGAGGCGTCGGACCAGGTCTCGATGCGCGCGCGCACGATCCGCGTCGACGACCGCTGGTTCGACCCGTCGCCCAGGCCCCGGTGCCCCCCGTCGCGATGCATCCGGGCGGCGCGCGGACGTGCATCGTTAGCGTTGATCGCGCCTTTGGTCGCCGAGTAGTCGGGCAGCTCGGCCGAGCCGAGGAGTCCGGTCACCGAGCTCGTCGCGATGATCGCGGCCCCGGGCTTCATGTGCCGCAACGCCGCGCGCGCGAGGCGGAAGTACGCGTAGATGTTGACCTGGAACGTGCGGTCGAACTCGGCGTCCTTCACCTCGGAAAGGTCGCGCTTGTGGTTCTGGTGCGCGGCGTTGGACACCAGCACGTCGAGCGCGCCGAACGAGCGCACCGTGCGCTCGACGATGCGATCGCACACCCCGCTGCGTCCGAGATCGCCGGGCAGGAGCAGGCACCGTCGGCCGCACGCGCGCACGGCGGCCGCCGTCACCTTCGCATCGACCGCTTCGGTGGTCAGGAAGTTGATCGCGACGTCGGCGTCTTCGCGCGCGTACAGCACGGCGACCGCGCGGCCGCTGCCTGAATCGCCGCCGGTGACGAGAGCGATCTTGCCTTCGAGCTTGCCGGCGGCGCGGTAGTCGGGCGCCTGCCATTGCGGCGCCGGTGTGAGATTCGCCTCGATGCCGGGCTTCGGCAGCCGGAGTGCCGGGAACGGCGGCTTCGGATGCTTGCGAAGGTCCGGCGGCTGGCGCTGCGCCGGAACGATTCAGCGCTCGCGCCGACGCTGCTGGATGGATGCGGCCAGCGCGCGAAACTGCGGCATCGCGCGCGCGACCGCCATCGCGAATCCGGCGGCGGCTGCCGCGCGCTCGGTCCATGCGGCGGACGGTGGGCGCGTCGCGCGATGGAGGGTGCGGCGCACGGCGTCGGGCGTCTCGCGGACGCGATCGACCGCGCGATCCACGAGTCGGCGTTGGGGCGATGTCGTCTGGCGAGCGACCACGTACCCGATCGCGATCGCCGCGGCCACCGCGCCGGCGGCGATGATCGGCCAGGATCGCGACGTGCGCTCGACCCCGCTCCGCGCGTCCGCGAGATGGCCCTTGATCGAAGCCCGGCGCGCTTCCATCCGGCGCTCGATGCGGGCGATATCGTCGAGCTCGTCGCCCGCGGGCATCGGCGCGTTCTCCGGCGCCTTGTCCTCGGCTTTCGCACGGGCGAGCGCGTCGTCGACCCTGGCGATCCGCTCGTCGACGCCGTCGATCATGGCTTGCGTCGCGTCGTTCATGGCTTCTCTCCCGCGTCGGCGCGCAACTGGCGCACGGTAGCCGAGAACACGAGCTCCGGCACGCGCGAGCGCATCCAGAAGACGACGGCTCCCGCGGCCGCGAGGTGCAGCACGGCCGCGGCACCCAGTGCGACCGGCCAGCCGATCTCCTGGTCGACCAGCATCAGGACGACCGCCGCGACCATGGCGTTCCACGCAGTGAACGCGAGCACCGCGACGACGATCGCGGCGCAGACGATCGAAACAAAACCGCGCGCGGCGCGCTGCGCCTCGGCGGTCGCGAGCTCGAGGTGGTCGAGGCCCAGGCGCTTCAGGTCCTGGATCGCGGCGAGCAGATGCTGGATCGTGCCCGGCTGGCGGAGCGTGGCGCGCGGGGAGGGGTCGAGGACGGTGGCCATGGCGTTTCCTGGAAGGGAACCCGCCAGACGTCGCAACGCGCGTGCCAACGATCCTTCGTCGCTCGCTTCATGGGAGAAAGCGGCGTTTCGGCGGTCGCGCGAGCGGCGTCGCGGTGCAAACGGCGCGCGGAGCCGGTGTCGTTTCGGGTGCGCGTGTCGGTTGTTTCCCACGCGGCGCGGCGCGGCGTCGCGGGGCGGGGGCGCGCACGACATCCCGTCCCGGAGCCCCTGGCGACGTCGATGGCACGCTACGGTCGTCCGGTCGGCCGTCGCCCTACGGCGCCGGGTCCGCGCGTCAGGCGTCGCGGCCCCGGTCGACGAGCCGGCGACGCGCCTGCGAAAGGTGGAACGTCATCGCGGCGCGCGCGAGCTCGCCGTCGCCGTCGCGGATCGCCTCGAGTATCGCGCGATGCTCGTCGACGACGCGCTCGCCGCGCTGCTTCGACGCGGTTCGCGTGAGCGAAAGCGTGAGCCGCATGAAGCCGAGCAGCGTGTCGTGGATCGTCGCGAGGACCTGCGAGTAGAAGTCGTTGCACGCCGCGTCGACGATGCGCGCATGGAATGCGAGGTCCTCTTCGGCGACCATGCGGCCTTCGCGAACCCCCTTCGCGAACGTCTCGTGCGCATCGACGATCGCGCGAAGCTGCTCGGGCGTCCGGCGCAGCGCCGCGAGACGCGCGGCGTCGCTCTCGAGCGCGATGCGGACCTCCTGGCAGCGCAGGTACGAGGCGACGTCCTGCGCGCGCGCGTAGGTTCGGATGCGCGGCGCGGGCTGGGTGCTGACGAAGGTGCCGAGGCCCTGATGCGAGACGACGAGGCCGTCGGCGCGCAATCGCAGCAGCGCCTCGCGCACGACCGGCCGCGAAACGCCCCATGCCTCGCTGATCTCCATTTCGGTGGGCAGGCGATCGCCGACCGCGTAGTGTCCCGATACGATCTGGTCGAAGACGCGACCGTAGATGTGGTCCGAAAGGCGCGTGCGCTCGCCTGGTGCGGCGCCTTGCGGCTCGGGCTTCGGCGCGACGCTCTTCTCCGCCGCTCGCAGGTCGGGCTTCAGCCCGACGCCCTTGGCCCGCATCCGCAGCGCGCCTTTCATCGCGCGCTCACGCCCCCACGTAGGCGGTCTTCACGATCGTGTAGAACTCGGCAGCGTACCGTCCCTGCTCGCGCGGCCCGAACGACGATGCCTTGCGGCCGCCGAACGGCACGTGGTAATCGACGCCCGCGGTCGGCACGTTCACCATCACCATGCCCGCCTGCGCATGGCGCTTGAAATGCGCCGCCGACCGGAGCGACGTCGTGACCACGCCGGACGACAGCCCCATCGGCGAGTCGTTGGCGAGCGCGAGCGCCTCGTCGTAGTCGCGCGCGCGGATCACGCTCGCGACCGGCCCGAAGATCTCCTCGCGGCTCGTGCGCATCGCGTTGGTCGCGTGCGTCAGCACCGCCGGCGTCAGGTAGAAGCCCGGCGACGAACGCTCGACCCGCTCGCCACCCGCGGCGATCGTGGCGCCTTCCTGCTTCGCGATGTCGAGGTATTCGAGGTCCTGCGCGAGCTGCCGCTCGTCGACGACCGGGCCGATGTCGGTGCCCGGCTTGCGCGCGTCGTCGATCACCAGCGACTTCGCCTTCGCGACGAGCGCCTCGACGAAACGATCGTGGATCCTCTCGGTGACGATAAGTCGCGACGACGCCGTGCAGCGCTGGCCGGTCGAATAGAACGCGCCCTGCACCGCGCAGTTCACGGCAGTCGCGAGATCCGCGTCGTCGAGCACGACGAGCGGGTTCTTGCCGCCCATCTCGAGCTGGAACTTCG
>JBDTNO010000172.1:0-7726 GCA_039933715.1 Betaproteobacteria bacterium | reverse complement strand
GCGGTTGAACGTCGCGAGGAGCGAGCGCAGCGGCGAGGACGCCTCGCCGGTCGACGCCCCCCATCCGACCATGTGGAAGCTGAACTCCTGCTTCGAGGCGCGGCTCGAATAGGGCGCCATCGGCGCGGTCTCGACTTTCGAGACGATGCCGACGCGCGTCAGCATCTGCGCAACCGCCTGCACGATCTTCTCGTCGTTGACGTAGCGGCCGGACGGCCCGTGGATCGTGAGGTTGAACCCGTCCGGATAGCCCGCCTCGGCCAGGAGCCTCTTCGCGCCCTCGGGATCGTAGGCTTCGGCCTTCATGCCCGGGACGTTGCCGAACAGCTTCTCCGAAACGAGCTGTCCCGCGGGCGTCGCCTGACCTTCCATCACGCGATCGGCGATCGCCGCGCGGTTGATCGCCTTGCTGACCGCGCGGCGCACGCGCAGGTCCTGGAACGGATTCTTCGCGAGCGGCTTGCCGTCCTTGCCGGCGACGAACGGGCTTTGGCGGTCCAGGTGGTCGAAGTTGAAGTAGATGACGCGGTGCGAGATCTTCGAGGTGACCGTGAACTTCGGGTCGGATTTCAGCCGCGGCAGGTCGGCGATCGGCGGCTGCTCGATCGCGTCGACGTCGCCCGACAGGAGCGCCGCGACGCGCGACGCCTCGTTCTTGATGATCCGGAACGTCACCTTCTCGTACGGCACCTTGTCGCCCCAGTAGGCGTCGTTCCGCGCGAGCTCGACGCGGTCGCCGTTCGCGTAGCGCACGAACTTGAAGCGCCCGCTGCCGACTGTCGCCTTGCCGGAGTTGAAGTCCTCGGTCGAAGCGCCGGTCGCGACTTTCTTGCTGACGATGTAGATGGTCGAGAGGTCGTTCGGCATCAGCGGGTGCGGCGCCGCCGTCCTGAAGCGGATCGTGTACGGATCGACGATCTCTTTCCCGGTGATCGCCTTCGTGTAGGCGACGAACGGCCCGGGGCTGTTCGGGATCTGCGCGACGCGGTCGATCGAATAGGCGACATCCTCGGCGGTGAGCTCGGAGCCGTCGTGGAACTTCACGCCACGGCGCAGCTTGAACTCCCAGGTCTTCGGATCGATGGCCTTCCACGACGTCGCGAGCCCCGGGATCATCCGCGAGTCGGCGTCCATCTGAACGAGTTTGTCGAAAATATGCTCGGCGATGTTGTTGTTCGGAAAGAGGTTGAAGAAATGCGGGTCGATCGACGTGACGTCTGCGGCGACGGCGATCTTGAGGTCCTGCCCGGTCGCAGGCGCGGCGAACGCGGCGGCAACCAGGAGGGCGGCGCCGATCGTCCGGCGGAGCGTGTCGATGCGCATGGAAAGGGCCTTTCGAGGAGCGTGTGGGAAGCGAATGCGGGCGCACGGCGTCGTCACCGCGCGAGGATCGAAGGCAATCTAGCGCGAAAGGCCACGGAGCGACAAGCCCGCACCGCGATGGGGCGGGCGCCCCGATCGAATCGCCCGGCATGCACCTCGCGGGCGTCGCAGAGCGATTCTATGACCTGGTGCCGGACGGGTTGGCCCGAGAGTCGTCGCAGGCAGGGAGGTTCGCGTCGACGATCGCGTCGAGCGACGCAAAGGTGCGCTGGTCCTCGATCGCGTCGCGCCTCGCCTGCTCGCGGGCATCCGACTCCGGGAGCGCTTTGCCGAGCGCGTCCCAGGCCTTCGCCGCCACGAGCGTGCCCTGTTCGTACATGAATTCGCCGCGCGGGCGTGCGTTGGGGTACCACGAGCGCGTGATGCCGTGCCGCTGGCCCTTCGCATACGCGGCCTCGAGCCTCTGCTGCGGCGGCCGCGTGCCACGCGACTGCGCATACCAAAGCGCGACGGTGCCGCTCACGATGCCCTCGTCGTAGGGGATGTGCGCGACGCGAACGCCACCCGAAGTCCAGTAGATGAACGACGAGGTGCGCAGGCCGCGGTTGAATGCGCCCTGGGCGCGCAGCGCGGCGGCGCTGCCGCGGAGCTCGTAAACGCCGTGCGCGTAGCCGTCGCGGCAGCTCCCGCGCACGTCGAAAGTCTCCGCGAACGCGCCCGCGCCGAACAGCGCCAGCGCGATCGCGACGGTCAGCCGCGCCGCTTGGTCCACCATGCCGAAAGTTCCCCCACGATGCCGCGCCGGAACGCGAGCACGCATACGACGAAGATCGCACCGGTGATCACGGTGACCCACTGGCCCCGCTCGGCGAGGAAGTGCTCGAGCGAGATGATCGTGAACGCGCCGACCACCGGACCGAATACCGTCCCCATCCCGCCGAGCAACGTCATCAGCACGACCTCGCCCGACATCTGCCACTGCACGTCGGTGAGCGAAGCCAGCTGGAACACGATCGCCTTGGTCGCGCCCGCGACGCCCGATAGCGCCGCGGACAGCATGAACGCGATCAGCTTGTAGCGGTCCGCGTCGTAGCCGAGCGAGATCGCACGCGGCTCGTTCTCGCGGATCGCCTTCAGCACCTGGCCGAACGGCGAGTGGATGACGCGCCGGATCGCGACGAAGCCCGCGAGGAAGATCGCGAGCACGACGTAGTACATCACCATCACCTGCGTGAGATCGAGCACCCCGAACATGCGGCCGCGCGGCACCGACTGGATGCCGTCCTCGCCGCCGGTGAACGGCGTCTGCAGGTAGAAGAAGAACACCATCTGCGCAATCGCGAGCGTGATCATCGCGAAGTAGATCCCCTGGCGGCGAATCGCGAGCACGCCCACCACGGTGCCCAGCAGCGTGGAGGCCGCCGCGCCCGTCAGGATCGCGAGCTCGGGCGGGAATCCCCACACCTTCGCCGCGTGCGCCGACAGGTAGCCCGCGGTGCCAAAGAACATCGCGTGGCCGAACGACAGCAGGCCCGCGTAGCCGATCAGCAGGTTGAACGCGCAGGCGAACAGCGCGAAGCACAGCGCCTTCATCAGGAACACCGGATACACGCCGACCCACGGCGCGGCCGCCAGCGCGGCCGCCATCACGAGCGTCGCGACAGCGAACGCGCGCGTCGACGGATCGGCGGCAGGCACCGCGGCCTTTGGCGCGACGGATTCCGCGGGCGCGACCGGTTCGGCGGTCATCACCGTTCCCTGCCGAACAGGCCCGCGGGCCGGATCAGGAGAACGATCACCATGATCACGAAGATCACCGTGTTGGACGCCTCCGGATAGAACACCTTGGTCAGCCCCTCGATGATCCCGAGGCCGAAGCCGGTCAGGATCGACCCCAGGATCGATCCCATTCCGCCGATCACGACGACCGCGAACACGACGATGATCAGGTTGGCGCCCATTTGAGGGCTCACCTGGTAGATCGGCGCCGCCATCACGCCGGCGAGCGCCGCGAGGCCCACGCCGAACCCGTAGGTCAGCGTGACCATGCGCGGCACGTTGATCCCGAACGCCTGCACCACCGCCGGGTTCTCGGTCGCCGCGCGCAGGTACGCGCCGAGCTTCGTGCGCTCGATCACGTACCAGGTGGACAGGCACACGACGAGCGAGGCGACGACGACCCACGCGCGGTAGCGCGGCAACATCATGAAGCCCAGGTCGAACGCGCCGGCAAACTCGGTCGGGAGCCGGTAGGGCAGCCCCGAAGAGCCGAACTCGTTCTGGAAGAGGCCCTGGATCACGAGCGCGAGGCCGAACGTGAGCAGGAGGCCGTAGAGGTGGTCGAGCTTGTAGAGCTTCGACAGCATCGTGCGCTCGATCACGACGCCGATCGCGCCGATCGCGATCGGCGCGATCACGAGCGCCCACCAGTACGGGACACCGAGCTTGTCGAGCAGGAACCACGCGCCGAACGCGCCCATCATGTACTGGGCGCCGTGCGTGAAGTTGATGATGTTGAGGAGGCCGAAGATCACCGCGAGGCCGAGCGACAGCATCGCGTAGAACGCGCCGTTGATCAGCCCGATCAGGAGCTGCCCCAGCAGCGCCTGCAACGGGATTCCGAAGAGCTCGGTCAAGGCGTGGCCGCGAAAGGCGTGCCGTCGGAGCGGGCGCGGCTAGCGCCGCTCCGCTCCGGACGGCATCCTCGACGAGGGGTTCGTCGCGGTTACTTGACGAGCGGGCACTCGCCGTCCTTCAGAGGACGAAAGGCCTGGTCCGCCGGGATCGTCGCGCGGACCTTGTAATAATCCCACGGAGCTTTCGATTCGGAGGGTTTCTTGACTTCGAGCAGATAAGCCGGATGGAGCTTGCGGCCATCGGCGCGGATCGTGCCCTTGCCGAACAGCGGATCGTCCGTCGGCATCTCTTTCATCTTCGCGACGACCTTCGTACCGTCGTCGCTCTTCAACGCTTCGACCGCCTTGAAGTAGTGGAGCAGCGACGCGTAGACACCGGCGTGCACCATCGTGGGATGGATGCCCTTGTACTGCGGGGCGAAGCGTTTGGCGAACGCGCGCGTCTGGTCGTTCATGTCCCAGTAGAACGTTTCCGTCAGGATCAGTCCTTGCGCGGTAGGCAACCCGAGCGAATTCACATCCGTGATGAAGACGAGCAAGCCGGCGAGGCTTTGGCCGCCCTTCATGATCCCGAACTCGGCTGCCTGCTTGATCGAATTGATCGTGTCGCCACCGGCGTTCGCCAGGCCGACGATCTTGGCCTTCGACGCCTGCGCCTGCAGCAGGTAAGAGCTGAAGTCCTGCGCGTTGATCGGATGGCGCACTTTGCCTAGCACCTTGCCGCCGCTCTTGACCACTACCGCCTCGGTGTCGCGCTCGAGCGCGTGGCCGAACGCGTAGTCGGCGGTCAGGAAGAACCAGCTGTCACCGCCGGTCTTGACGATCGCGCTCCCCGTGCCGTTCGCGAGCATCCAGGTGTCGTAGGTCCAGTGGATCGTATTGGGCGAGCACGCTTTGCCAGTAAGGTCCGAAGAGGCCGCCCCCGAATCAAGCAGAACCTTGCCCTTCTCCTTGGTGACCTGGTTAACGGCGAGCGCGACGGCTGATTGCGGTACATCGACGATGACATCGACCTTGTCGGTGTCGTACCACTGGCGCGCGATCGCGGCGCCGACGTCGGCCTTGTTCTGGTGGTCAGCGGAAACGATCTCCACCTTGTACCCGCGCTTCTCGATGCCAGAATCCTCCACCGCCATGCGCGCGGCGAGCGTCGATCCGGGGCCGGAGAGGTCGGCGTAGAGACCGGACATGTCCGTAAGCACGCCGATCTTGATGACGTTATCGGACACCTGCGCCTGTGCGGCGCCGGCGGCCAGCGCCCCCGCGACGGCGAGCGAGATGAGACCACGTTTGAATGCCTTCATTGGTTTCTCCGTTGGCGAGCGTCGCCGGCCGAAAACGGCGCTAGACGCCCAGGTAATCGTGCAATTTTCCCATCGAAGCGTCGAGCGCGTCATTCGGAATCATGTCGACGATGCGCCCATGCTCCATCACGTAATGCCGGTCCGCGACGGTCGCCGCGAAGCGGAAATTCTGCTCGACGAGCAGGATCGTGTAGCCGCGCGCCTTCAGCGCGCCGATCGTCCGGCCGATCTGCTGGACGATCACCGGCGCGAGCCCTTCGGTCGGCTCGTCGAGCAGCAGGAGGCGCGCGCCGGTGCGCAGGATGCGCCCGATCGCGAGCATCTGCTGCTCGCCGCCCGAGAGCTTGGTGCCGGGGCTGTGAAGCCGCTCGCGCAGGTTCGGGAACAGCTCGAAGATCTGCGCGACCGGCAAACCACCCTCGCCCACGACGGGCGGGAGCATCAGGTTCTCCTCGACGTCGAGGGTCGCGAAGATGCCGCGCTCCTCGGGGCACCAGGCGATCCCGCGCCGCGCGATGCGGTTCGACGCCATCCGGATCGTCTCCTGGCCTTCGAACACGATCGAGCCCTCGCGGCGCGGCACGATGCCCATGATCGACTTCAGCGTCGTCGTCTTGCCGGCGCCATTGCGGCCGAGCAGCGTGACGACCTCGCCGCGCGCGACGTCGAAATCCACGCCGTGCAGGATGTGCGATTCGCCGTACCACGCGTTGAGCGCGCGCAACCTCAGCATCGGCGCATAGTCGCCGGACGGCGCCCGCACGCTGTCACCCATGGCTCGCCCCGAGGTACGCCTCGACGACCGCCGGATGCCGCGACACGGTCGCGTAGTCGCCCTCGGCGAGGATCTCGCCGCGCGCGAGCACGGTGATCGTGTCCGACAGCGTCGAGACGACCGACAGGTTGTGCTCGACCATCAGCACGGTGCGGTTGGCGGCGACGCGCTTGATCAGCGCGGTGATGCGCCCGACATCCTCGTGCGCCATGCCCGCGGTCGGCTCGTCCAGCAGCATCATCTCGGGGTCGAGCGCGAGCGTCGTCGCGATCTCGAGCGCGCGCTTGCGGCCGTAGGGAAGCTCGCCCGCTGGCGTCTGCTCGAAGCCGCGCAGCCCCACGTCGCCGATCAGCGCGTCGGCGCGGCCATCGAAGTCGCGGAGCACCGATTCGCTGCGCCAGAAGTCGTACGAGTTGCCTCGCGCGCGCTGCAGCGCGATGCGGACGTTCTCGCGGACGGTGAGGTGGGCGAACACGGCGGAGATCTGGAACGAGCGGACGAGTCCCATGCGGGCGATCGCGGCGGGCCGCGATCCGGTGATCTCGCGCCCCGCGTAGAAGATCTGGCCGCGCGTCGGAACGAGGAAATGGGTCAGCAGGTTGAAGCAGGTGGTCTTGCCCGCGCCGTTGGGCCCGATCAGCGCGTGGATCGACCCGCGCCGCACCTTGAGGCTCACGTCCTTGACCGCGACGAAGCCCCGGAACTCCTTCGTGAGCCCGCGCGTCTCCAGGATCGGTTCGTCGGCCATCGTCGCCAGGGCCCGCGATGGGCCGAACCCTCTATCCTACGCGCCGCGAATGATCCCGGTTGGACCGGAAACTACCATGCCGCGCGGCGCGGGCTCGGAACCCTCGCGCCGACCGCGCTCAATCGTCCCAGCGTGGCTTGCGCTTCTCGATGAACGCTCCCACGCCCTCGGCCGCATCGGGACCCAGCATGTTGCGCGTGATCGCCTTGCTGGCCAGTCCGTACGCCTGCGCGAGGCGCGCCTCGAGCTGCTCGTAGAAAAGCGCCTTGCCCGCCGCGATGACCTCGCGCGGCTTCGAGACGATGAGGCCGATGAGTCGCGCGAGTTCGGCGTCGAGCTCGTCAGGCACCACGACGCTGTTGACGAGACCCCAGTCGAGCGCCGTCGCGGCGTCGATGAATTCGCCGGTGAACAGCATTTCGAACGCGCGCTTGCGAGACACGTTGCGCGAGACCGGCACGCCGGGGGTCGCGCAAAAGAGGCCGAAGTTGATGCCCGACGTCGCGAAGCGCGCCTCGCTCGACGCAACTGCGAGGTCGCAGGCGGCGACGAGCTGGCATCCGGCGGCCGTCGCGGTGCCGTGCACGCGCGCGATGACCGGTTGCGGCAACGCCGCCATCGTGAGCATCACGCGGCTGCACGCGTCGAAGAGGCCTCCGATGAACGCCTCGGTGCGCGTGCCCATCATTTCCTTCAGGTCGTGGCCGCCCGAGAACGCCGCTCCGTTTCCGGCGATGACGACCGCGCGCACCGCGCGATCGCGCGCGATCGCGTCGAGCGCGCCCTGCATCGCGTCGAGCATTTCGCGCGAAATCGCGTTGAACTGCCTCGGCCGGTTCATCGTGAGCCGCGCGATGCCGGCGTCAACGGTCACCGCGAGCACCGGCTCGGCCAGCGCGTCGGGTCGGGCGCGTTCATTCATCGGGCGCTCCTGGTGAAG
>JBDTNO010000171.1:0-7754 GCA_039933715.1 Betaproteobacteria bacterium | reverse complement strand
AGATGGTCACGCTGTGCGCGGCCGCGGGCTTCGTCGTGCATTTCTTCCCGACCGGACAGGGCAACGTGATCGGCAATCCGATCCTGCCGGTGATCAAGATCTGCGCGAACCCGCGCACCGTGCGCACGATGGGCGAGCACATCGACGTGGACACGTCGGGCCTCCTGCAGCGCGAGATCACGATGGACGAGGCCGGCGACAGGCTCCTCGACATGATGTTCCGCACCGTCAACGGCCGCTTCACCGCCGCCGAGGCGCTCGGGCACCGCGAGTTCGTTCTGACGCGCCTCTACGAGAGCGCCTGAAGCGAAGGCGGGCGGCGATGGATGCGCGCTTCGCGAAGCTCTTCGACCTTTGCGGCCGCACGGCGCTCGTCACCGGAGGCAGCTCGGGCATCGGGCGCGCGATGGCGGAGGCGCTCGCCGGCGCCGGCGCGCAGGTGCTCCTGGCCGCACGCCGCCAGGACGCGCTCGAGGTGGCCGCGCGCGCGATGGTGTCGCAGGGCTGGCAAGCGAGCGGGGAGCCGGTCGACGTTTCGGACCGCGCTTCGGTCGCGGCGCTGCTGGATCGGCTGCGCGCCGGGCGCCGGCACATCGACATCCTCGTCAACGCGGCCGGAATCAATCTGCGCATGCCGTTCGAGATGATCAATGACGCGGACTGGGACGCGTCGATGGCGGCCAACGTCACCGGCCCGTTCCTGCTCACGCGAGGCCTCGCGCCCGCGATGGCGGCGCGCGGCTGGGGCCGCATCGTCAACGTCGCCTCGCAGCAGGCGGTGCGGGCGTTCGGGAACAGCGGCGCGTACGGCGCCTCCAAGGGCGCGGTCGTGTCCCTCACGCGCTCGACCGCCGAGCGCTGGTCGCCGCACGGCGTCACCTGCAACGCGCTCATGCCCGGATTCGTGCTGACGCCGCTCACCGCGCAGGCGGCTTCCGATCCCGCCCGCGTCGCGGCGATGTCCGCGCGAACGATGATCGGCCGAAACGGCACGCCCGACGATTTCCACGGCGTCACGCTGCTGCTCGCGAGCGACGCCGGAGCGGCGATCACCGGGTCGACGGTGTTCGTCGACGGGGGCTTCGCCGCGACCTGACGCGGCGCGTCGAGCGTTCGCCACGGCCACTATAATCGTCGTTCGACCCCACGATGCCGATCCGATGAACGACCGCCTCGACCCGAGCCTCGCGCTGCCCGATCTCGCCGCGATTCGCGCGGCGCACATGCGCATCCGCCCGCACGTGCACCGCACGCCGGTGATCACCTGCGCGGCGATCGACGCCGAGATCGGCGCGTCGCTCGTGTTCAAGTGCGAGAACTTCCAGCGCATCGGCGCGTTCAAGGCGCGCGGCGCGTCGAATGCCGTGTTCTCGCTGCCCGAGGACATCGCGCGCCGCGGGGTCGTCACGCATTCGTCCGGCAACCATGGCGCCGCGATCGCGTACGCGGCGGGGCGCCGCGGCATTCCCGCGTGGGTGGTGATGCCCGAGGGCTCGTCGCGCGTGAAGCAGGAGAACGTGAAGCGCTTCGGCGCGACGGTCCGGACCTCGGGCATGGACGCGGCGTCGCGCGCGGCCGTCTGCGCCGAAGTCGAGCGCGAGACCGGTGCCACGATGATCCATCCGTTCGACAACGCCAGCGTGATCGCCGGGCAAGGCACGGCGACGCTCGAGTTGCTCGAGGACGTTCCCGACCTCGACGCGGTGGTCGCGCCGGTCGGCGGGGGAGGATTGCTGTCGGGGACGTCGATCGCGGCCAGGGGCGTGCGGTCGGGCGTCGCCGTGTGGGGTGCGGAGCCCGCGAACGCGGGCGATGCGGCGCAGAGCTTCCGGACGGGCCGGGTCGAGGCGCTGCCCGCCGGCGTGACGTTGACGATCGCCGACGGCTTGCGCACGCCGCTCGCGCCGCGCACGCTCGGGGCGATCCGCGCGAACGTCGACGCGGTCGAGACCTGCAGCGAAGAGGCGATCGTGCGCGCGATGCGGATGATCTGGGAGCGCGCGAAGATCGTCGTCGAGCCGTCGGCGGCCGTTCCGCTCGCGTGCCTGCTGGAGGAACGGTTCCCGGCCGCCGGCAAGCGCGTCGGCGTGATCCTGTCCGGCGGCAACGTGGACCTGGATCGGCTCCCATGGCAATGACAGGCGGCGGTCGGCGGTCGGCGGTGGAAACGCGTTTCGACCGCGGCGCAGCGTTCGAACCGTCCACGACGCTCCCTCGCGCACGTCCGACCGCCGACCGCCGCCTTCCCGCCGGCTCCGACACCCCGGTCCCGCCGTGACCCATCTGCCCACGACGCCGTATCCGCGTTTCCACCTCGCATTCCCGGTGACCGACCTCGCGGAGGCGCGGCGCTTCTACCGGACGTTCCTCGGATGCGCGGAAGGGCGAAGCTCGGACGAATGGGTCGACTTCGACTTCTTCGGCCACCAGATCGTCGCGCACAAGGTCGCCGCGCAGGCGATGACCGACGCGACGAGCCTCGTCGACGGCCAGGACGTGCCGGTCCGGCATTTCGGCGTCGTCGTCGATCTCGCGACCTGGGAGGCGCTCGCGGCCAGGTTCCGCGCGGCGGGCGTGCGCTTCGTGATCGAGCCCTACGTGCGCTTCCGCGGCGAGCCGGGCGAGCAGGCGACGATGTTCTTCCTCGACCCGTTCGGCAACGCGCTCGAGTTCAAGGCGTTCGGCGACATGAACCGGCTGTTCGCGGCCTGACCGGGACGCGCGTGGCGCGGATCGTCGTCACCGAATTCATGGACGCGTCCGCCGTGGCATCGCTCGCGGCCGCGCACGACACGCGTTACCTTCCCGACCTCTGCGACCGGTCGGACGCGCTCACCGCCGAGGCGGCCGGCGCCGACGCGCTGGTCGTTCGCAACCGCACGCAGGTGCGCGGCGCGCTGCTGGACGGCGCGACGAAGTTGCGCGTCGTCGGACGATTGGGCGTCGGGCTCGACAACATCGACGTCGCCGCCTGCGAAGCGCGCGGCATCGTGGTGATTCCCGCGACCGGCGCGAACGCGCAGGCGGTCGCCGAATACGTGATCGCCTCCGCGATGCTGCTGCTGCGCGGTTCCTACCGGTCCACCGCCGCGGTGGCCGCGGGCGAGTGGCCGCGAGCCGCGTTGTCGGACGGTCGCGAGATCGCGGGCAAGACGCTCGGCGTGATCGGCTTCGGCGACATCGGCCGGCGTGTCGCGCGGCTCGGGCGCGTGATCGGCATGCGCGCGATCGCGCACGAGGTCGCGGTGCCCGCCGACGCGCCGCTGTGGCGCGAGGAGGGCGTCGAGCCCTTCGACCTGGGCCGGCTCCTCGCGGAAGCCGACGTCGTCACGTTGCATGTGCCGCTCGTCGCCGCGACGCGCCGGATGATCGACGCGCGGCGCCTCGCGTCGATGAAGCCCGGCGCGATCCTGATAGACACCGCGCGCGGTGGCATCGTCGACGAGGCCGCCGTCGCGGCGGCGCTCGCGAGCGGGCGTCTTCGCGGCGCTGCGCTCGACGTGTTCGAGTCCGAGCCGCTGCCTGCGGGGTCGCCGCTCGCGAACGCTCCCAACCTCATCCTCACGCCGCATATCGCCGGGCTTACGCACGAGGCGAACACGCGCGTGTCGACGATGATCGCCGAGCGCGTGCTGGCCGCGCTCGCGCGGAGCTGAGGCGATGCCGCGCTTCGGTCCCGAGGCGTTGATCGCGTTGGCGACGGAAGCGCTCGAGCGCGCCGGCGCCAACCACGCGATGGCGGTCGCGACCGCGCAGGCGCTGGTCGACGCCGACGCGCAGGGCCTCGCCTCGCACGGCCTTTCCCGCATCACGCAATACACGGCGCATCTTCGCAACGGTCGCGCGGACGGCAGCGCGGTGCCGCGCATTTTGAACGAGCGCGGCGGCGCGGTGCTCGTCGACGCGGGATGCGGGCTCGCGTTCCCGGCGTGCGCGTTCGCGGTGGACGAGGCGATCCGGCGTGCCCGAGCCCACGGTGTCGCGTTCGCGGCGGTGACCAACAGCCACCACTTCGGTGTGGCGGCCTGGCACCTGCGCCCGGTCGCGGAGGCCGGCATGGTCGGGCTCGCGATGGGGAATTCGCCGTCGGCGATGCCCGCGGCCGGTGGCAGGCATCCGATCTTCGGCACCAATCCGATCGCCGCGGTGTTCCCACGTCGCGACGCGCCGCCGCTCGTCGTCGACCTTTCGCTCTCGGAAGTCGCGCGCGGCAAGCTGATGGTCGCCGCGCGCGAGGGGCGCGCGATCCCCGAGGGCTGGGCGCTCGATCGCGACGGCCGGCCGACCACCGATCCGCGCGCCGGACTCGAAGGCTCGATGCTCCCGGTCGGCGGCGCCAAGGGCGCGGTGCTCGCGCTCGTCGTCGAGCTCCTGGTCACGTCGCTCACCGGGGCCGCGATCGGCTTCGAGGCCTCGTCGTTCTTCGTCGACGAGGGCAACCGGCCGCGGCTCGGCCAGGCGTTCCTGGTCATCGACCCCGCGGCGCTCGCCGGACGCGCGACCTACCTCGCGCGCGTCGAGGCGCTGGTCGGCGAGATGTTGAGCGACCCGGGCGTGCGCCTCCCAGGCGCGCGCCGCGAAGCCCTCGCCGCGAAGGCGCGGCAGCAGGGGATCGAGATCCCCGAGGCGCTCGCGAACCTGTTGTCGGCCTGACGCGCGAGCGACGCGCCGCGAGGGTCGCGGCGGGGAGTGGTACATTGGGGGTTGCGTCGCGGCTGCGAGGTCGCGACACCCGTGGCGGCGAGAGGCGGGCGCGATGTCGTTCGAGTGGCCGGTGGTGCTGTGGCTGCTTCTGGCGGTGCCGGGGCTGGTCGCCGCGTACCTGTGGCTCCAGCGGCGGCGCAAGAAGGTCGCGCTGCGCTACGCGAGCCTCGGCGTCGTGCGCGAGGCGCTCGGGCGCTCGCCCGGATGGCGCCGCCACGTCCCGCCGGTACTGCTGCTCCTCGCGATCACCACGCTCGTCATCGCCGCCGCGCGCCCCGGCGCGCGCGTCATGCTACCGTCGGACCACCGGACGATCGTGCTCGCGATCGACGTGTCGTTATCGATGCGCGCCAACGACATCGATCCGTCGCGCATCGCGGCGGCGCAGGCCGCGGCGAAGACGTTCGTGCGGGCGCAGCCGTCCGACGTGCGCGTCGCCCTCGTCTCGTTCGCGGGCTCCGCCGCCGTCGTGCAGCCGCCGACGCGCAACCGTGACGAGCTGATCGCGGCGATCGACCGGCTCGAATTGCAGCGGCACACGGCGATCGGCAGCGGCATCCTGACGTCGCTCCAGACGATCTTTCCCGAGCAGGCCGACGATCTGACCGCGGCCAACGTGCCCGGCGGGATGGCGCGGGCGTTCGAGCAGGGGCAGGGCCGCTCGCTCGACGCATCGCCGCCGCCCGCGAAAAAGGCGTTCACGCCGGTGCCGGCGGGCTCGCACAAGTCCGCGGCGATCATCCTCCTGACGGACGGGCGCCGCACGACCGGACCCGATCCGGTGGACGCCGCGCGGATGGCGGCCGAGCGCGGCGTGCGCGTCTACACGGTGGGCTTCGGGACCTCGGAAGGCGCGCCGGTCAGCTTCGACGGCTGGTCGATCTACATGCGCTTCGACGAGGAGGCGCTGAAGGGGATCGCCGACGTCACCAAGGCCAGCTACTTCCACGCGAAGTCGTCGACCGACCTCGTCAAGGTGTACGAGGCGCTGAACGCGCAGTACGTGTTCGAACGCACGCACACCGAGATCGCGGCGTTGTTCGCCGCCGCCGCCGCGATCCTGACCGTGCTCGCCGCCTCGCTGTCGGTGCTCTGGTTCCAGCGGATCGCGTAGCGCGAATCCCGCGCGGCGTCCTCGCCGCGCCGCGTCAGGACCGCGCGGCCGCGATTGCCTCGCGCAGCGGCGTGAACAGGCCCGGCGCGGCGGCGATCAGCTCGCTCGTGCGCAGGAACTCGACGCCGCCGGCGAAGTCGCCGACGCGCCCGCCCGCCTCCTTGACGATCAGGCCGCCGGCGGCGGTGTCGCCATGCCGCAGGCTCGTCGCGAAGTAGCCATCGAGCCTCCCCGCGGCCAGGTACGCGAGATCGAGCGAGACCGCGCCGGCGCGGCGCATCCCCGCGCAACGATTCATCACCGCGGTCATCTGCAGCAGGTAGGCCGCCACCTTGCCGCTGCCGCGCGCCGGGAACACCGTGCCGACCAGCGCATCCTCCAGGTGCGTGCACGCGGACACGCGGATCGGGGCGCCATTGAGCTGCGCGCCCTTGCCGCGCACCGCGGTGAAGAGCTCGTCGTGCAGCGGATCGAGCACGGCCGCGTGCGTCACCTCGGTGCCATGCGCCAGCGTGATCGCGACCGCGTAGTGCGGGTAGCTGTGCGCGAAGTTCGTCGCGCCGTCGATCGGCTCGACGATCCACTTGTACGGCGATGCGTCGGAGGGCTCCGACGCATCGCGCCCGAGGATCGCATGCTCGGGGAACGCGGCGCCGATCGTCGCGATGATCGCATTGCGCGCCTCGTCGCCGGCCGACGTGGCGATCTCGACATGCTCCTTCGAGAATGTCGGCAGGCGCTTCAAGTCGCGGGCGGCGTCGACGATGACCGACGCCGCGCGGCGCGCCGCGCGCACCGCCACCGCGAGCACCGGATCGCCGATCATCGGCACGTCGGGCATCACGGTCTCCCGGCGTCGAGCGTTTCCTGCTCGATGCGCAGGTAGGTGCCCCAGGCGTTGATGCGGTTCGCCGGCTCGAACGCCGGCAGCGAGCGGAAGCGCGTCCAGTCGGTTTTCGCGTACGCGTCGTCGAACGGCTCGAGGTCGCGCGCCGCGCGACCCATCGTCTCGCGCAGGTAGGCGAGGTAGTCGCGCGTCGTCGCGAGGTCGCGCGCGACATCGCGCGACGCGGGTCCGTGCCCGGGGACGACGACGGCGGGGCCGATCGGAATCAGGCGCTCGATCGCGGCGAGCCAGTGCGCCGAGTCGGCATTGCCGACGAACGGGATGCGCCCGGCGAACAGGAGGTCGCCCGCATAGAGCGTGCGCTCGCCCTCGACCAGCATCATGATGTCGTCGGGCGCATGCGCGCCCCCGGTGTCGATGATGCGGAAGTCCACGCCTCCCATCCGGAACGCGGTGTCGCCGTCGACGAGCACATCGGGCTTCACGAGCTCGGTCGTCTCGTCGACCCACGGAAAGAGGTCGGCGCGACGTTGCACCAGGCGCTCGGCCGCGGCGCCCGAGGCGAAATAATCGAGCGAGCGGCGATGCGCCCAGATCTCGGCGCCGGCGGTCTTCAGCGGCTGCAATCCATAGACGTGGTCGGCATGGTAGTGCGAGACGACGACGCGGCGGATCGGCTGGTCGGTGACCTTGCGGATCGCGTCGACCATGCCGCGGCCGAGCGCCGGCGTGCCGAGCGCGTCGAATACGACGACGCCCTCGCGCGTGACGACGAAGCCGGCGTTGGACATGAAGCCGCGGTTCGCCGCGCTCGCCATGCCCGCTTCGCCGCGGAAGTACCAGGATCGCTCGCCGACGCGCTCCGGCGTGAGCGCGATCACGAGCGGCGCGCTCGCCTGCGCACCCGCGCTCGACGCGACGGCGAGCATCGCAACGCTCAACCAATGCCGAAGCCGGGGCGCCGCCATGCCCCATTCTAGGGCCTGTTAGCGCACCCGGGGCACTCGCGCCCCTGCCGCGCTGGCCGCAGGGCTAGGCGCGAGTGCGGAAGTGTGCTTGCTGCACACGACAAGCGAGCAACAACGCCCT
>JBDTNO010000170.1:0-7773 GCA_039933715.1 Betaproteobacteria bacterium | reverse complement strand
TCAACTGGCCGACGCGCTACGACAACCGCGAGGCGGCGAAGGCGCTCAAGGGGACAGGCATCGCGGTGCCCCCGCTCGAGGCCTATGCGGCCCGGCTGTGGGACTACTGGGAGCGCAACCTCGACCCGGATCTCTTCATCGATCGCAGCCTTTCGGGCCGCGTCAAGGGCAAGATCATCGTCGTCACCGGCGGCTCGTCGGGCATCGGGCAGGCGACCGCGCACAAGCTCGCCGAGGCCGGCGCGAAGGTGATCATCGTCGCACGCGATCCCGAGAAGCTCGAAGCGACGCGGCACGAGATCGCAGCGCGCGGCGGCGTCTGCCACACCTACTCGTGCGACCTCACCGACATGGCGGCGATCGACGCGCTCGCGAAGAAGGTGCTCACCGAGCACGGCGCGGTCGACTTCCTTGTGAACAACGCGGGGCGCTCGATCCGCCGCGCGGTCATCAACTCGACCGACCGCTTCCACGATTTCGAGCGGACGATGCAGCTCAACTACTTCGGCGCGGTCAAGCTGATCCTCGCGTTCCTGCCGGCGATGGTCGCGAAGAAGCGCGGCCAGATCATCAACATCAGCTCGATCGGCGTGCTGTCGCGCGCGCCGCGCTTTTCCGCCTACGTGGCGTCGAAGTCGGCGCTGGACGCGTTCTCCGAGTGCGCCGCCTCCGAGCTGCTCGACAAGGGCGTCGTGTTCACCAATATCAACATGCCGCTCGTGCGCACGCCGATGATCGCGCCGACCAAGATCTACGAGAACGTGCCGACGCTCTCGCCCGAGGAGGCGGCCGGTCTCGTCGTCGAGGCGATCGTGCACCGGCCGGTCCGGATCGCGACCAGGCTCGGCATCTTCGGTGCCGTGTGCCACGCGATCGCGCCCAAGCTCACGCAGGTGCTGCTCAACAGCGCGTTCAACCTATTCCCGGATTCATCCGCCGCGCAGGGAAAGAAGGACGGCGAGCCGCAGCCGCTCACCGCCGAGCAGATGGCGTTCGCGCAGATCACGCAGGGGATCCACTGGTAGCTTTCGTCGCAGAGTCTCGCGATCGGAAACCTGCGGCGCATTGCATGCGATCGCTCGATTCTTTGCGTCGGCATGGGGTCAGCGCGTAGCGCCTGGGGCGGCCCGGGCGTTCGGCAATAGCACGAACGATCTGGCGTCCTTGCGTCGGTCGAGCCCTGGCCTCAGGGCGCCGCTTCAACGCCTCGATGTTCGCTCGAGCGCGGGCCCTGGGTCACCGCTTCAACTCCTCGATCACCCGCTTCGCCACCTCGGGATCGGTGAGGAGCGCGTTGTGACCGACGCCGACGACCTCGATGTTGCGTCCGTGCGCGAGCCGCGCCGAGGTCTGCGGCGCGACCATCGAGTCGTGCCATGACCACAGCGAGACGAACGGCGGCGAGCCGTTCTCGCCAGGCGCCGGCAGCGCCTCGAGCCAGGCATTGCCCGGCCGCAGTTGCCCGAGCGCCATCCCCGGAAACAGCCACGCGTGCACGCTCCCCGCGTGCGGCGTGCCGATCGTGATCACGCGCCGCACCTTGGCGCCGCCGTACCTGCGCAGATAGGCGCGCGCGACGAGCCCTCCCATGCTGTGCGCGACGATCGACACCTGCTTCGCACCGGTGTCGGCGAGAATCCTGTCGATCTTCGCGGCAGCCTGGTCGGCGAAGAGGTCGATCGAGGCGAGCGGCGGCCCGTACGACGGCGCGTAGACGGGACCGATTCCGGCCTTCGCGAGCCGCCGCTTCATGCTGCGCCACACGCCGGCGTTGCACAGAACGCCATGCAACAGCAGCACCGGATCGCTTGCCGGCGCCGGCGTGGGATCCCGCTCGACCCTTCGATAGCCCATCATGCGCGGCGGCGAGGCGGCGACCGCGAGGAATTCGCGCCGGAACAGCCGCAGCGCGCGACGAAGGCCGAGCCGCGCGGAGGCGGGACGCGGCGCGCGGCGCGCCCACGCGATCGCGAAATAGACGAGCGTGAAGACGAGGATCAGCGCGAGGTAGAGGCCCGGGATCGCGGCGATCCACGGCCACGCCGGCGACCCGGCTCGGACCGCGTGCGACGCGGCCGCGCCGAGCGCGATGACGCCCGTCCCGATGACGAGCCACAGCGTGACCGCGGTCCACATCGCCGGATCGATCGTCGCGCGCGGTCCGCGCGCGAATCCTCAGGCAGGCAGCGGATCGGGCGCCGGCGCCGCGAGGGACTTGCGGAAGCGGTTCAGCTCCTGCACCGACTCGAACGTCTGCTCGAACAGGCTCGACAGGTTGTGCAGGATCATGCTGACGACGCGCTTCTCCCAGCTCGCGTCGAAGCGGATCTGCTCGTCGAGCCAGCGCTCGAGCCACGCCGGGTCGGGCAGGCGGCTTTGCACGGTGTCGTTGGGAAACAGCGCCTGGTTGACGTGCAGGTTGGTCGGGTGCAGCGGCTTGCCCGCGCGATACGGGCTCGCCATCAGCACGCCGATCTTCGCGAACGCGCGTTTCGCCTCGAGCCCGAACCGCTCGATCGCGCGCTTCATGAAGCGCAGGTAGGCGCCGCCGTGCCGCGCTTCGTCGCGCGAGATCAGCTCGTAGATCTTGCGAATCACCGGCTCGGTGTGCCATTCGGACGCGCGGCGGTACCAGTGGTTGAGCCGGATCTCGCCGCAGAAGTGCAGCATCAGCGTCTCGAGAGCGGGCGCCTGGTCGAACTCGAAGCGCACCGCGTGCAGCTCCTCTTCGGTGGGCACGAACTCGGGCCGGAAGCGGCGCAGGTATTCCATCAGCACCAGCGCGTGCTTCTGCTCCTCGTAGAACCAGATCGACATGAACGCCGAGAAGTCGCTGTCGTGACGGTTGTCGCGCAGGAACATCTCGGTGGCCGGCAGCGCCGCCCACTCGGTGATCGCGTTCATCTTGATGGTTTGCGCCTGCTCGTCGGTCAGCTTCGCGGCGTCGAACGACGACCATGGCACGTCGTCGTCCATCGACCAGCGGACCGATTCGAAGTTGCGGAAGAGCTCGGGATAAAGCATCGCGTTCCTGGGAATGGCGTCCGAACGGCCGATTCTACTGGGTTCGTGGCCAGGCGCCGCCGCCGGCCGGCACCGCGGGCGCGCCGCCCGCACCCTCGATACGGGCCGGCACCGGCGTCGGACGCACCGCCTGGCGGGCCGCCCGGCCCGACTGCCAGCCCTCAGCCGGTCCCTCGCGGCGGCGCCCCGTGCGCGCGCCAGCTCTTGAGGGCCGGGATCGCCGACGCGAGGTCGGGCAGCAGCACCATGCCGGGCATCGTCCTGCGCATGCGGCGCGTCATTTCGCCGCCCGCCCAGATCGTCACGCCCGGCGGCAGCTGTCCGCGCAGCGCTTCGAGCCCATCGACCGCGGCGCGCAGCGCGAACGAGCCCGAGAACGACAGCGCGAGGATGTTCGCCCGGTGCGCGACCGTCGCGCGGCGGATGTCCTCGATCGGCGTCTGCGTGCCGAGGGACACGCACTGCGCGCCTTCGGGCACCAGGATCGCCTCGACCATCAGCAGCCCGACGCCGTGGAACTCGTTCGGGAACGTCGTCAGCAGCACGCGCGGATGGGCGGACGGCGCGCGCGGGAACGCGTTGATCGCCGCGCGCAGCGCGACGTACACCTGCTCGGTGTAGAGGTGCTCCTCGAAGACCTGCAGCTCCCCGCGCATCCACGCGTCGCCGACGGCGCGATTGAGCGGCGTGACGGTGTCGATCACGAAGCGCTGCAGCCCCTGCTTCATCACGAGCTGCACGAGGAGGGTCTGCAGCGCCACCGTGTCGTGGCGCTTCAGCGCATCGAGCAATTCGCGCTCGAGGGCCGGCGCGACGGCGTCGGTCCGCGGCTGCGTGCGGGCATCCGCCAGCGCGTTCAGCTCGTCCAACGACTCGTGGATGATCTTCCCCGGGCGCATGCCGACGTCCATCAGCCGCTTGATCGCGCGAAGCTTCGAGACGTCGGCGGTGGAATACTGGCGTTCGCCGGCGGCGTCGCGCACGGGGTGCGGGTAACCGTAGCGGCGCTCCCACATGCGCAGGAGGTCCTTGGAAAGTCCGGTATCCCGCTCGACGGCGCTGATGTTGATGCCTGGACGCGGGGCGGCCATCGGATAGTTTGTCTTGGACAAACGGTTGACAGAATCCAGCGGAGAGGCTAATGTCCCATGAACATATAGTTTTGTCCATGACAAACATACGACGAGCCTGCATGTTGTTCGGAGCCGCGGCGGCCTTCGGGGCCAGCCTCGCGGCCGCGCCCGGCCGAGCCGCGGGGCCCGCCTTGACGCCGGCCCCGGCTCGACAGCCGGCCGTGAGAGCGGACACGACGCCGGCCGCGGCGTGCCCCCCGGTTCTCGACCACAGCTACCAGCGGCTGCAGGGCGGGCAGACCGAGTCGTTGTGCGCGTACCGCGGCAAGGTCGTGCTGGTCGTCAATACGGCGAGCTATTGCGGATACACGCACCAGTACGAAGGCCTCGAAGCGCTTTACCGTACGTACAAGGACCGCGGGCTCGTCGTCGTCGGGTTCCCGGCGAACGATTTCGGCAGCCAGGAGCCCGGCACGAACCAGGAGATCGCCGAGTTCTGCCGCACCACCTACGGCGTGCAGTTCCCGATGTACGAGAAATCGTCGGTGAAGGGCGTCGCGACCAATCCGCTGTTCGCCGAGCTCGCGAAGCGCACCGGCGAGCGTCCGCAATGGAATTTCCACAAGTACCTGATCGACCGGCGCGGCGCGCGCGTCGTCAGCTATCGCAGCGCGGTCGAACCGGACAGCCGCGAACTCGTCCGCACGCTCGAGCAGATGCTGGCGGAGCCTGCGGTGGGCGGTAACGGGTGATGCTTTCCGCGCACCGGCGGGCTTCCGGCGGCGTCGCGCGCGCATCCATTCCGCCGCCGCGCACGTAAACGACTGCGAGGGCGACGGCGAAACGCCGCCGCGGACGAAGGTGCGGGCGAGCGGTCCCGCGCGATCCGCGAGCGGCATGCCGGCCCCGCCTCCCCGGGTGCGGCGGAAGACCGGCCCGGGGTGGCCGCGGCGCGAACGCCCTCGTTCCCGCTTGTCCATCAACGAATCGTCGGCCCGCGTCACCGCGCCGGCCACGCAAGGGAAAGTCGTGCGCATCGCCGTCGTCGGATCGGGCATCGCCGGACTCGGGTCCGCGCTGCTGCTGTCGCGCCAGGGTCACGCGGTCACCGTGCTCGAAGCGGAACGCCAGCCGGGCGGGCACTCGCGCACGGTCGACGTCACGCTCGGCGGCCGCACGTTCCCGGTCGACACCGGGTTCCTCGTCTTCAACGATCGCACCTATCCGAAGCTCGTGCGCCTGTTCGATGAGCTCGGCGTCGCCAGCGTGCCTTCCGACATGTCGTTCTCGGTGCGCAACGACCGCGTCGGCCTCGAATGGGCGGGCACCAGCCTCGCGACGCTGTTCGCGCAGCCGCGCAACATGCTGCGGCCCGCGTATTGGCGGATGCTCCGCGACATCCTGCGGTTCAACCGCGAGGCGACGCTGTTCGCGAAAGGCCAGGGCGTCTGGTCGGTCACGCTGGGTGAATACCTCGACGCCGAGTCGTACTCGACGGCGTTTCGCGACTGGTACCTGGTCCCGATGGCCGCGGCGATCTGGTCGTCGCCGGCGCGCGACATCCTGAATTTCCCGTTGCCGTCGTTCGTGCGGTTCTGCCACAACCACGGGCTCCTCTCGGTCGCCGACCGACCGCAGTGGCGCACCGTCGCCGGCGGATCGCGCAGCTACGTGCAAAAGATCGTGGAGCGACTCGACGACGTGCGCGTCGGTTCGCCGGTGCTGCGCGTGCGCCGCTCGCCGTCGGGCGTCGAGATCGACACGAGCGCGCGTCGCGCCGAGCGCTTTGACGCCGTCGTGCTCGCCTGCCACAGCGACCAGGCGCTCGCGATGCTCGCGGATCCGTCGACGAGCGAGGCGCGCGTTCTCGCCAGCGTGCGCTACCAGCCCAATCGCGTGATCCTGCACACCGACACTGCGCTGCTACCGCGCTCGCGCCGCGTGTGGTCGAGCTGGAATTACCTGACCGCGGATGATCCGCACGGCGAACGCCCGGTCGCGGTGAGCTACCTGATCAACCGGCTGCAGCCGTTGCCGACGCAAACGCCGGTGATCGTGACGCTCAACCCGCCGTTCGAGCCCGACCCGCGCCACGTGATCGAGTCGTTCGAATACTCGCATCCGCTGCTCGACTCGGCGGCGATCGCCGCGCAACGGTTGCTATCGTCGTTGCAGGGCCGGCGGCGCACCTGGTACGCCGGCGCGTGGCTCGGCCACGGATTCCACGAAGACGGGCTCGCCTCGGCGCATGCCGTCGCCGAAGGCGTTTCTCGCTACGTCGCGACCACGCCGGCGCCGTGCGATGATCGCGTCGCCGCCTGAGCACCGGTCCCCGATGAACGCCCGCATTCCCGCCGACGCGCTGCAGCGACTCGACACGCTGCGCGCCGACGGCTTCGCGATCCTCGCCGGCACGATCGCGCACCGTCGCACGCGGCCGCGCGAGCATGCGTTCACGTACCCGGGCTTCTGCCTGCGGCTGCCGCTATCGCGCCTTTCCGAATTGCCCGGACGCGGCGTCGCATGGAACGCGCCGGGAGCGATCGCCTTTCACGACCGGGACCACGGCGCGCGCGACGGCACCCCGTTGCTCGCCTGGATCCGCGCGCTTCTCGCGCGCGAAGGCGTCGCGGCCGACGGCGAGGTCGTGCTGCATACGTTTCCGCGCATGCTCGGCTATCTGTTCGCGCCGGTGAGCTTCTGGGTCGCGCACGATCGCCAGGGCCTCGTGCGCGCGGTGCTCGCGGAGGTGTGCAACACGTTCGGCGAGCGACACGACTACCTGGTCGCGCACGAGGACGGGCGGCCGATCGCGTCCGGCGAGACGCTTCATGCCCGCAAGGATTTCCACGTCTCGCCATTCTGCGAGGTCAAGGGCCGCTACGCGTTCCGGTTCCATTTCGGCCCCGAGCGCTGGCTCGCGCGCATCGACTACTTCGACGATCAAGGCGAAGCGCTGCCACTGCTCGAGACGTGGATCTCCGGCGCCGCGCAACCGCTGTCGCGCCGCTCGTCACGCGCGTTGCTGTGGCGCTACCGCTGGTTCACTCTCGCCGTGATCGCGCGCATCCACTGGCAGGCCGCGAAGCTCGCGTCGAAGCGCATTCCGTTCTTCTCGAAGCCGGCGCCGCCCGACGCGCCGCTCACGCGCTGATGCCCGGGACGCTAGCACCTCCGCCGTCGCATCGCGCGCCTTGGCGCGAAGCGGGCGCACCGTCGGCCGCCCGGCTGCTGCTGGCGCTCCTGGCGCGCCTCGAGCGCGGACGCATCGAGCTGCACGCGCCCGACGGGAGCGTGCATCGCTTCGGTCCGGGCGGCGCGGCATTCGCGGGCGCCTCGCCGTCGGCGGCGGTGCTTCGCGTGGCCGACTGGCGTTTCGCCGCCGCGACGCTCAAGGGCGGCGACGTCGGCTTCGCGGAAAGCTTCATGTCGGGGCACTGGACCACTCCCGACCTCGTGCAGCTTCTCCTCGTGATCGCCGCGAACCAGCCGGCGATCGAGCGCGCGTTCTACGGACGGGCATGGATGCGCACGCTCTTGCGCGTGCGCCATTGGCTCCGGGCAAACACGAAGCGCCGGGCGAAGCACAACATCGCCGCCCACTACGACCTCGGCAACGATTTCTACGCGCACTGGCTCGACCGGACGATGACCTATTCGTCGGCGCTGTTCGGCG
>JBDTNO010000169.1:0-7787 GCA_039933715.1 Betaproteobacteria bacterium | reverse complement strand
AGGCCGTGCCCGATCGCCTCGTGCAGCAGGATGCCCGGCCAGCCCGGCCCGAGCACGACCGTCATCGGTCCCGCGGGCGCGTCGCGCGCCGACAGGTTGAGGAGCGCCTGGTCGACGGCGCGTCGCGCATAGTCGTCGAGCAGCGCGTCGTCGAAATATGCGTAGTCGAAGCGGCCGCCGCCGCCCGAGTGTCCCTGCTCGCGCCGCCCGTTCTCCTCGACGATCACCGTGATCGACACGCGCACGAGCGGGCGCACGTCGGCGACCAGCTGGCCGTCGCTGCGCGCGATCAGCACGGTCTCCTGCTCGCCGGCGAGCGATGCCATCACCTGCACGACGCGCGGATCGCGCGCGCGCGCCATTTTCTCGAAGCGCTCGAGCAGCGCGACCTTCGACGCGGCGTCGAGGCTCGCGACCGGATCGTCGCCGCGGTAGAGGTCGCGCGCGGGACCGCGGTTGCCGAGCGGCACCGACGTCGACTGCCCCTGCCGGCCGATCGCGCGCACCGCGGCGGCCGCTTCGTCGAGCGCGGCGGCCGATATGTCGTCCGAATACGCGTACGCCTGCCGATCGCCCGACACCGCGCGCACGCCGACGCCGCGGTCGATCGAGAAGCTGCCCGCCTTCACGATCCCTTCCTCGAGGCTCCAGCTCTCGAAGCGCGCGTGCTGGAAGTAGAGGTCCGCGAAATCGACGTCGTTCTGGTGGATCGCCGCGATGACCTGCGACAGGCGCGCGGGCGTGAGACCGGTCGGCGCGAGCAGCAGCGACGAGGCTTCGGCGAGCAGCGCTTCGGCGACGGGTGGGACGGAGAGGTCGGTCATGGGCGAAGGCGGAGGTTGGCGGTCGGTCGTTGGCGGCAGGGGGCCACAGGACGGGCCAGGACGCGCCCTGCGGGTGGAACCAGGAGACCGCGCATCGGTGTAGAGCGTTGGGGCTAAGGCACCCGTTTGCAATCGGCGCCAGCGCGTTCCGACCGCCGCCGACCGACTGCCGCCTTGTTCCCGCAAGGATACGCCACCGCCCGCGACGGAAGACCCTATGCCGAAGGCGGTCTGCCTACGCTACCGCGCCCTGCCCGAGGTAGGTCGCGGCGACCTGCGGATTCGCGGCCAGCGCCGTGCTCGTTCCGGCGAGCACGACTTCGCCGGTTTCCAGCACGTAGCCCTGGTCGGCCACCTGCAGCGCGGCGCGCGCGTTCTGCTCGACGAGCAGGATCGATACGCCGGACTCGCGCAACGCGACGATGATGCCGAAGATCTCGCGCACGACGAGCGGTGCGAGCCCGAGCGACGGCTCGTCGAGCATCAGGAGCTTGGGGCGCCCCATCAGAGCACGGCCGAGCGCGAGCATCTGGCGCTCGCCGCCGGACAGCGTGCCGGCGAGCTGGTCGCGTCGATCGCGCAGCCGTGGAAACCGGTGGTAGACCTCGTCCTGCGCGCGCCGCATCGCGGCCACGCCATCGCGACGGCGCGCGAAGGCGCCGAGCTCGAGGTTGTCGGCGACCGTCATCGACGCGAAAAGCTCGCGCTTTTCGGGCACGAGAGAAAGCCCGCGCGCGACACGCTCCTCGACCTCGAGGCCCGCGAGCGATTCTCCGAGATAACGGATCGTGCCTTCCGAGGGCAAAAGTCCCATGATCGCGGCCAGCAGCGTCGTCTTGCCCGCGCCGTTGGGACCGATGACCGTCACGATGCAACCTTCACCCGCCTGCATCGAAGCGTCATGCACGGCTTCGACCTTGCCGTAGCGCACCGACAGGTGGCTCACGTCGAGGAGCGGTGCGGCCGCGCTCATACGCCGCCGAGGTAGGCTTCGCGCACGGCCGGATCGCGCTGGATGTCGGCCGGCAATCCCTCGGCGAGTTTCTCGCCGAAGTCCATGACGACGAGCCGGTCGGTGATCCCCATCACGAAATCCATGTCGTGCTCGACCAGCAGGATCGTCATGCCATCCGCCTTCAGCGTGCGCAGCAGCTCCCCGAGCGCGCGCTTCTCGAGGTAGCGCAGCCCCGCGGCGGGCTCGTCGAGCAGGAGCAATGTCGGGTCGGATGCGAGCGCGCGCGCGATCTCGACGATGCGCTGCTGGCCGAGCGCGAGGCTTCCAGCCGCGACCTGGACATGCGCCGACAGCCCGCAGCGCGCGATCTGGCGCGCCGCCTCCGCGCGTGCCTGCGCCTCCTCGCGCCGCTCGAGGTGCAGCGCCGCGCGCAGCAGGCCCGAGCGCCCCCGCAGGTACGCACCGAGCGCGACGTTGTCGAGAACGCTCATCGCCGGGATCAGCTTGACGTGCTGGAACGTGCGGCCGATGCCGCGTCGCGCGATCACGTAGGGCGGCTTGCTGGCGATCGACTGGCCGCGGAAGCGGATATCGCCGGACGTCAGCGGCAACGCGCCCGAGATCAGCGCGAACGTCGTGCTCTTGCCCGCGCCGTTCGGGCCGATCAGGCCGAGGATCTCCCCGCTCGCGATCGCGAACGAGAGGTCGTTCACGGCGACGAGGCCGCCAAACGCCTTGCGCGCCGACCTAACCTCGAGCACCGGACCGTCGTGCGGCGGGTGCCGACGGACCGGGAGCGGCGCAGCATCGCGCACCGGCAACGGCGGCGCCCGCGGCAGGAGCCGCTCGATCCACGGCCACACGCCATCGCGCGCGCGCTGCAGCAGAACGATCAGGAGCACGCCGAACACGATCATCTCGAAGTTGCCCGAACGGCCGAGGAGCTGCGGCAGGATGTCCTGAAGAACCTGCTTCAGCAGCGTGATCAGCGCGGCGCCCACCACCGCGCCCCAGACGCTGCCCGCGCCGCCGACGACCGCCATGAACAGGTACTCGATGCCGGCCGTGATCGAGAACGGCGTCGGGTTCACGAAACGTTGCAGGTGCGCGTACAGCCAGCCGGATACGCAGGCGAGCAGCGCCGCGTAGACGAACACGACGATCTTGAGCCGCGCGCCGTCGACGCCGAACGCCTCGGCCATCTCGAAGCCGCTGCGCAACGCGCGGATCGCGCGGCCCGGCCGGGAATCGAGCAGGTTGTCGGTCGCCCAGAGCGCGGCGAGCGCGATCGCCCAGACGAGGGTGAAGATCGCGCGCTCGCTGCGCAGCTCGAAGCCGCCGATCCAAAGCGCCGGGATGCCCGTGATCCCGGTATGGCCCCCGAGGAACTCGAGGTTGCCGAACAGGAAGGACAGGCTGATCCCCCACGCGATGGTCGCGAGCGGCAGGTAGTGGCCTCGCATGCGCAGCGTCAGGAATCCGAGCGCCAGCGCGACCAGCGCGGTGAACGCGATGCCGATCGCGAGAGTGAGCCATGGCGAGGTGCCGTAGCGCGTCGTAAGCCACGCGGTCGTGTAGGCGCCGAGTCCGACGAACGCCGCCTGCCCGAACGACGTCTGCCCCGCGACGCCGGTCAGGAGCACCAGACCGAGCGCGACGATGCTGTAGAGGCCGATGTAGTTGCCGAGCGTCACCCAGAACGGCGGCGCAAGCACCGGCACGACCGCGAGCAGGACCAGGAGGGCCGCGACGACGACGCGCGACCGCGTGATCCGCGAGCGCCAACCGCGTTGCGGCGCCTCGCCGCTACTCTTCTTCTTCATGGTGGTGCGTCGTCAGGCTGCGCCACAGCAGCACCGGGAGGATCAGCGTGAACACGATCACTTCCTTGAACGCGCTCGCCCAATACGACGAGAACGACTCGAGCAGCCCGACCAGGAGCGCACCGGCCGCCGCGACCGGATAGCTCGACAACCCGCCGATGATCGCGCCGACGAAGCCTTTCAGCGAGATCAGGAAGCCGGAGTCGTAGTAGACGGTGGTGATCGGTCCGATCAGCACGCCGCAGAACGCGCACACGAGCGCGCCGACGGTGAACGTGAGCGTTCCGGCGAACGACGGCGAGATGCCCGCGAGCCGCGCGCCGACGCGGTTGACGGCGGTCGCGTGCAGCGCGCGGCCGTAAAGCGTCCGGTTGAAGAACCACGCGAGCACGATGATCAGCGCGAGGCTCGTCAGCACGACGAGCAGGCTCTGCCCGCTCACCGTGACGCCGCCCACCTCGAACGAGGCCGTGGTGAACGGCGGCGTGCGCGAGCCCTCGGCGCCGAAGAACCACAGGCCCAGCCCGAGCAACGCGAAGTGAAGGGCGACCGAGACGATCAGGAGCACGAGGACGCTCGCCTCGGCGATGGGCTCGTAGGCGATCTTGTAGAGCAGCGGACCGAGCGCGGTGACGGCCGCGAGCGTCAGCGCGATCTGCACGACGAACGGCGGCTCGAGCGGCGCCACGAGGACGAGGAGCCCGGCGATCGCGAGCGGCGCCCCCGTCCACCCCGCCAGGCGCGGCGCCAGTCCGCGCCCATCGCGCAGCTTCGCCGCGCGGACGAGCTCCATCACGCCGGCGATGACCGCCATCGCCGCCAGCAGGCCCGCGATGCCCGAGGCCTTGCCGAGCTGCAGGCCGGCGAGCGTCAACGTGCCGTAGGCGACGAACTCGCCCGATGGCACCCAGATCACGCGCGTCACCGCGAAGACGAGCACGAGCGCCAGCGCCAGCAACGCGTACACGGCGCCGTTGGTGATGCCGTCCTGCGCGAGAAGCGCGGCGATCGAAAGGTCCATCGGCGCTTGCGGTCCCGGATAAGCCGACGGGCCGGTGCGGTCGCCCGCCCGGCCCGCCGGAGAGGATCAGCCCGTTACTTGGCGAGAACCCACTTGTCGTTCTCGATCCTCACCATCACGCGCGCGCGGTTGTCGAGGCCGTTGTGCTCGAGCGGGCCCATCACGAACACGCCGTGCGTCGCGACGACGTTGGCCTTCTCGAGCGCGTCGCGGAGCCCCGCGCGGAACTCCTTCGTGCCCGGCTTCCCCGCCTTGAGCGCCTCGGGAATCGCGGCACGGAGCAGCAGGAACGTGTCGTACGCATGCCCGCCGAACGTCGAGCGCGTGCCGAAGCGCTTCTCGTATTGCGTGATGTATTCGGCGGCGACCTTCTTGATCGGGTTGCTGTCGGGCAGCTGCTCGTAGACGAGCATCGGCCCCGATGGCAGCAGCGTGCCGTTGCCGTCCTTGCCGACGACGCGCAGGAAGTCGGGGTTCGCGACGCCGTGCGTCTGGTAGATCTTCCCCTTGTAGCCGCGGGCCACCAGCTCCTTTTGCGGCGTCGCGCCCGGCGTTCCCGCCGCGCCGATCAGCACCGCATCGGGCTTGGCGGCGACGATCTTCAGCACCTGGCCGGTCACCGACGTGTCGTTGCGGTTGTACTTCTCCTCGGCGATCACCCGGATGCCCGCCGTCTGCGCCGAACGCTTGATCTCGGCGAGCCAGCCGTCGCCGTACGCGTCGGCGAACCCGATGTACCCGACGGTCTTGATGCCGTTGGCCTTCATGCTGACCGCGATCGCGTCCGCCATCAGCGCGTCGGATTGCGGCGTCTTGAAGATCCAGCGCGTCTTCGCGCTCGCCGGGTCGACGATGCGCGAGGACGCGGCCATCGAGATCATCGGCGTCTCGCCGTCGACCGCGACGTCGATCATCGCGAGCGAATTCGGCGTGATCGTCGAGCCGACCAGCACGTCGACCTTGTTCTCGCCGATCAGCTTCTTCGCGTTCTGCACGGCCTTGGTCGTGTCGGAGCCGTCATCGAGCACGATCCAGTTGATCTTCTCGCCGGCGATCGTCGTCGGCAGGAGCTCGAACGTGTTCTTCTCGGGAATCCCGAGCGAGGCCGCGGGGCCGGTCGCCGACAGCGTGACGCCCACGTTGATGTCGGCGCGCGCGGCCGGAATGAGCGCGATCGCGAGGGCGGCGGCGAGCGCCGTCAATGAACTGCGTGGCAGCATGGATTTCCTCCGGTGAACCTCGGACGGGATCGTCCGGCGGATTCTGGCAAGGCGCGGCGGGCCGGTCAAATCGGGGACTCGCGCCACGCAACTTCGCGGGCCGGATCGCGCGTCACCTCGGCGCGCACATGGCGACGGCATCCGGCCCGTAGCCTTCCGCGATGCCGCCCGCCCCGACCATCTGGTCGCGCACGGCCGCGCTCGTCGTGTAGCGGTGGTTGGTGTCGGGGCGCTGGTTCCAGACGCGGTAGACCGGCTGCGTGTCGGCATCCGCGCACACGCCGGTCACCGGGTCGGGTGCTCCGAGAAACATCGCTTCGGACGATTCCAGCACGAGGCCGGGATCCAGCGCCTGGACGCGCGCGCACTCGGCGGGATCGGCCGAGAAGAAATGCGAGTCGCCGCGGCCGGGCGGCAGGTAGAAGCGGCAGATCGGGATCCCGCCGGCCACCGCGCCGGGCCACGCACGGAAGCTCCCGCCGGTGCGCATCCAGCCGGAGAACGCGCCGCGGTCGAGCCCCGCGATCTCCAGCGGATTCGACGTGATGAAATAGTGGTCGAAGCCCGGATGGAAGAACTCGACGACCGCCACGGTGCCCGGCGTCGCTGCGGCGCCGATGCGCATCACGCGGCCGCCGCCGTAGTCGGCCAGGTAGACGTCGCCCCACTCGTCGCGACCGAAAGCGCTCACCTGGAAGCCGGCGGTGCCGATGTCGACGCGCGTCCAGGCCGGATCCACGAAGTCCGCTGCCCACACCTTGCCGTTGCAGAAATCGGCGAACAGGTAACGCGCGGAGCCGAACGAACTGCCCGGCAGCTCGTTGCCGAAATACACCTCGCCCCCGGTGACCGAGCAACCTTCGGCGTGCGTGTATTCGACGACGGGAGGTGTGTAGACCGGCGACGTGCAGCCGCCCGGGCCACCGCCGAGGGTCGTGCAGAGCGTGCCCTCGAGCACGCGCCAGCCGAAGTTGGGGGGCGCGACGCCGAACGGCACCCGGTCGACTTCCTCGCGCTGGTCCTGCCCGACGTCTCCGATCCAGAGGGTCCCGTTCCGTGGGTCGAACGCGACTTTCCACGGATTTCGAAGGCCCATCGCCCAGATTTCGCGGCGACCATCGTTCGCGCTCGCGAACCTGTTTCCCGGCGGGATCGCATAGGGCGACGCGCCATCGACGTCGATGCGCAGCATCTTGCCGAGGAGGCTCTGCGGATCCTGCGCGCGGTTCTGCGGATCGTCCCCGTTGCCGCCGTCGCCCATGCCGATGGAGAGAGTGCCGTCCGGGCCGAAGCGCAGCGCGCCGCCGTTGTGGTTCGCGTGCGGTTGCTGGATCACCAGAAGCACCTGCGCCGACGCCGGGTCCGCGGCGTCCGGCGTGGACTCGGGCACCGTGTAGCGCGCGATCACGCTCGCGCCGTCGGGTTCGCGCGTGTAGTTGACGTACAGGTGGCGCGTCGACGCGAAACGCGGATGGAATGCGAGGCCGAGCAACCCGCGCTCGTCGCCGATCAGCACCTCGCCCTCGATCGCCAGCATCGGGGTCGCGAGCATCGCGCCGTTCCTGACGACGCGGATCCGGCCGGCCTTCTCGACGACGAAGAGTCGGCCGCTGCCGTCGCCCGCATTCACGATGTCGACCGGCTTGTCGAGGCCCGCGACCACGAGCGCGAGCGGAATCGGCGCGGCATGCGGCGCGGCGGCGTGGAGGAGAAGCGATGCGAGGACGAGGGGGAAGCGGAAGCGCATGGCAGGCCGGTGCGCGCCCGCCCCCCGCGGACGCGCAACCCTTTCGAAGTCAGCGTTTGAGGGTGTCGCGGATGTCGCGCAGCAGCATGATTTCCTCGGGCGGCGCCGCCGGGACCGGCGGGGTCTCGCGCTTCATCCGGTTGATCTGCCGAACCATGATGAAGATGATGAACGCGAGGATCAGGAAGTTGATCGCG
>JBDTNO010000168.1:0-7790 GCA_039933715.1 Betaproteobacteria bacterium | reverse complement strand
AGCGTCGTCCGGGTGCACGATGTGGGCGCCACGCACGATGCGCTGGCGATCTGGATGGCGGTGGAAGGCAAGGGGACGTTCGATGACCACTAGAAGATATTTCGGCACCGACGGCGTCCGTGGCAAGGTCGGTGAAGCGCCAATCACGCCTGACTGGGTGATGCGGCTGGGGCACGCGGCGGGCGAAGTGCTGGCGCTGGACCGGCGCCGGGCGACGGACCACGCGGCGGTCGTCATCGGCAAGGACACGCGCATATCCGGGTATCTACTCGAGTCGGCCCTCCAGGCCGGTCTCGCGGCCGCCGGAGTCGACGTGCTGCTCGCCGGCCCGATGCCGACACCCGGTGTGGCCTATCTCACGCGCGCGCTCCGCCTATCGGCGGGCATCGTGATCAGCGCCTCGCACAATCCCTTCGACGACAACGGCATCAAGTTCTTCTCGTCGCAGGGCACCAAGCTGCCGGACGCGACCGAGGTCGCCATCGAGTCCGCGATGGCGACGCCGCTCGCGTGCGTCGACTCGACGGATCTCGGCAAGGCGCGCCGCGTCGCCGACGCCGCCGGGCGCTACGTCGAGTTCTGCAAGGCGACGTTCCCGTCCTCGCTCGACCTGCGCGGCGTCACGATCGTCGTCGACTGCGCGCACGGCGCGGCGTATCACGTCGCCCCGCCGGTCTTCAGCGAGCTCGGCGCGACGGTGATCCCGATCGGCGTCGCGCCGGACGGGCTCAACATCAACGACGGATGCGGCGCCACGCATCCGCGGCACCTGGCAGCGGAAGTCGTCAGGAGCGGCGCCGACCTCGGCGTCGCGCTCGACGGCGACGGCGACCGGCTCGTGATGGCCGACCGCGACGGGCGCATCTACGCGGGCGACGAGTTGCTCTATGTGATCGCGATGGACGCGAAGCGGCGCGGCGCGCTCGGCGGCGGCGTCGTCGGGACCGTGATGACGAACCTCGGCTTCGAGCAGGCGCTCGCGCACGCGGGCGTGCCGTTCGACCGCGCGAAGGTGGGCGACCGCTACGTGCTCGAGAGGATGGCCGAACGCGGCTGGACGCTCGGCGGCGAGAATTCCGGACACCTGATCTGCCTCGACAAGCACACGACCGGCGATGCGATCGTCGCCGCGCTCGCCGTGCTGCGCGCGCTGATCGAAGGTCGCGCGACGCTCGCGGAGGCGACGGCGCCGGTCGCGATGTACCCGCAGGCGTTGATCAACGTGCCGATCCGGCGCGGCTGGGACTGGCAGGGCAGCGATGCGGTGAAGCGTTCGCGCGACCGCGCGGTGTCCGCGCTCGGCGACAAGGGCCGGGTGCTGCTGCGCCCGTCCGGCACCGAGCCGGTTCTGCGCGTGATGGTCGAGGCGCGCGACAAGAGTCTCGCCGACGAGCATGCGGGCGTGATCGCCGAGACGATCGCGCGCGCGGCCGGAGCGCCGCTGTGAGCGCGGGCGCCGCGCCGCCGCTGCGCTTCGCGGCGATCGGGCTCGACCACCGGCACATCTACGACCAGGTCCAGAGCCTGCTCGACATCGGCGGCACCTGCGTCGGTTACTGGACCGACGACGATGCGCGCCCGCTCGAGGGTTTCATCAGGCGTTTCCCGCAGATCCCGCGCGTGGCCGACCGCCGCGCGCTGCTCGACGACCCGTCGATCCGGCTCTTCACCTGCGCCGCCGTGTTCGACGAGCGCGCCGACCTCGCGATCGAGGCGATGCGCGCCGGCAAGGACTTCATGGCCGACAAGCCGGGCGTCACGACGCTCGACCAGCTCGCGCGCGTGCGCGCCGTGCAGGCGGAGACGCGCCGCATCTGGACGGTCAACTTCACCGAGCGCTTCGAGGTTCGCGCGGTCACGCGCGCGCTCGAGCTGACGCGTGCCGGCGCGATCGGCGAGGTCGTGCAGACGGTGGGCCTCGGGCCGCACCGCGAGAATCGCCAGACGCGCGCGCCGTGGTTCTACGACAAGCGGCGTTACGGCGGCATCCTCGCCGACATCGGCAGCCACCAGATCGACCAGTTCCTGATGTTCACCGGCGCCGATGAAGCGCGCATCGACTACGCGCGCGCCGCGAACGTCGCGCATCCGGGCGATCCGATGTTCGAGGATACCGGCGAAATGGTGCTCGCCGCGGGCAACGCGCGCGGCTTCGTGCAGGTGCATTGGTTCACCGCCGACGGTCTTTCGACCTGGGGCGACGGGCGTCTGTTCGTCGTCGGCACCGAGGGCACGATCGAGCTTCGCAAGTACGTCGACATCGCCGGGCGCCCCGGCAAGGACCACCTGTTCCTCGTCGACCGGCACGAGACGCGGCACATCGATTGCACCGACGCGGACCTGCCGTATTACGCGAACCTCGCCCGCGACGTGGTTGACCGCACCGAGACCGCGATGGCGCAGGCGCATGCGTACAAGGTGTGCGAGCTGGCGCTCCGGGCGCAGGCGATGGCGGACGCGGCGGGCAGTTGATCGGGCCTGGTCGGAGCGGGGAGTTCTCCCCAAAATCGGGTTTCTGTGGAAAGAATCAGGTATTTTCGTTTCCATGGAAACACGATTTCCCAAGAGAAGACCTCCCAGGAAGATATCGGCGCGGTGCGCCGCTCGCCCGATCCTCCATCCCCGTCAAGCGACGCCCAGGATCCACCCTTCGACTTCCGCGACGGCCCGTTCCGCAGGCGTCAGCCTGGGTTCGAGAAATCTTGCAAGTTGCCCGTCGCGATCGGCCTGCCGCATCCATGCAGCGACCGAATAGGCGTCGTGCTGGTCGGTACTTCGGTCTTCGACCGGGAAAGCGTGGTTCCAGAGCGCCGGGTACACCTCGACCACACGTGAGCGACCAGCGGGAAAACGCGGTCACGGTAGCGTGGGCCGATCCAGCGCGTCGAGCGTGGCCAGCGGAATCGTGCCGTGCTCGTCGAATGCCGCTTGAAATCGTTCACCCAGCCACGCGCGCCCCGCGACGGACAATTCGACAGGCGCCTGTTGTCGATATGCCCCGCGCGGATCCATGTTGCCGATGCCACGCACCGCATGCCGTTGTGCCGCCGCAAACGAAATCTCGCCGTGCGTGTCCATGAGCACATTCAAGGAAACGACATTCCTCAAACCGCCGCCAAGGAAGTTGGCGTGATGCAAGCGAATGTAGCGCGGCTGATGTTGTAAAAGCACACTGAATGTCAATAACCAGCGTGCTTATGCAACATTAGGCCAACCTGAAACAGCGCGACAGAGCGACGGCTCAGCGGCGCGTGACACCGTGACATGTCGACAAGACGGGGGAAAATCGAACTATCGAACGCGACCTGTCGATCCCATCGCCAGGACGCGAGACTCCCGGAGCAATGCTTTCGAGAGCCGCAGCGGACCATGCGCCGCCATGCGCGAGAAGTCGTCGTCGGCGGTGAGAAGCAACAGGTCGTGGCGAATGCAGAGCCGTGCGAGCAGCGCGTCGAAGGTGCCGACCTGCACGCCGGCCTTTTCCGGGCGCGATGGAACGTGCGTGGCGCGCGTCGTCATCGGAACACCTCGTCCGCCCGGAGCAGCAGCGATGCCGGGACCGGAAGTCCGAGCGATCGGGCGGTCGCGAGGTTGATGGCGAACTCGAACCGCGTCGGCTGCTCGATGGGCAGGTCGCCCGGCTTCGCGCCCTTGAAGATCCGGTCGACGTAGCTCGCGAAGCGGAAGTAGAGGTCCGGATAATTCACCGAATAGGACATCAGCCCGCCGTCCTCGACGAATTCGCGCGCCGGGTATGCGGCTGGCAGCCGGCTCCGTGCGACGAGTCCGACGATCGCCTGTCGATGCATCTGGGTCAGACCGTCGAGCCCGACGACCAGCGCATCCACGCGCTTGCGAGTCACGGCGTCGAACGCGCGGCCGAGGTCGGCCGGGGTCCGCACGTCGAGCAATTCCGAGTGGATGCCGAGCGAACGAGCGGCCGCCTGCGTCAACCCCCACTCGGGCGCCGCGGCCGGATTGCCCATGTTGTGAAGCAGCGCGACGTTCACGATCGAGGGCGCGAGCTCCTTCAGCATCGTCAATCGCTTCCCCGTCAACTCGGTGCTGAAGGTGGAGACGCCGGTGACGTTGCCTCCCGGCTGCGCCAGGCTCGCGACGATCGCACGCGGATCGCCCATCGTCGCCATGACCACGGGGATCCCTGCGGTCGCGTCCTTCGCTGCGCGCGTCGCGGGTGTACCGCGGGTGACGATGATGTCGACCTTGAGCCGGATCAGTTCCTCGGCGAGCGCGGGAAAGCGCTCGGCGTTCCCGTCGGAGGATCGATACTCGATGACGACGTTGCGTCCTTCCACGTACCCCAGGGCGGCCAGGCCCCTGCGCAAGCCGTCGAGGTTGGCGACGTTCTCCACGGCGGGAATCGATTCGAGCACGCCGATGCGATAGATCCTGGCGCGGGCTTGCGCGCGTGCGGTCGCCGGGGCGGACAGGATGCCGCCAGCGACGGCGCGCAGGAAGGTTCGACGTTTCATCATGGATGCGTTCGGTTGACGCGAGGCGACCGCATCATTCTAGGGCCCTTGGCGCGCCCGTGACGGAACCATGACCCCGGCGGAGAGCGATGCCGTCCGACTCTTCATCCCGCCAGGTCGCCGTCGTTCGCGCCGCTCCCGACTCCGCCGCGCCGTCGGCCGTCACCGCTTTGCCGGGCACGCTCGTCGGCATCGACCCGGAGGACGACATCGCCGGGCACCGCGAGGCGTTCGACTGCGTGCAGGGTCGGGTGGCACAAGCCGCGGGCGCGCCGCCGAGGACGAACGCGACGCTCGGCCGGATCGAGCGCATCGAAGCCTCATGCGCGTCGGGTCGCGATCGGTATGATGGGTCGAGGCAGGTCAAACGGTCGCTCGCGCGCGTCGTGCGCACATCGCCATGCCGTCGACTCACGATAGCACTTTGCGCAACGCTTCCCTCGCGTCAACCGGAGCATCCGGGCGATAAGTCCGCGCGAGGTCCGACCGCGTGCGGTCTATGATCCGGCCATGGTTGCCGTCGTCCACGCCGCGCCCGGCTCCGCCGCACCGCACGCCGTCGCGGCGTGGCTGGATTCGCTCGCCGGGATCTATCCGCGCGCGGACGTCGACGCGTTCCGCGAGGCGTTCGACCATGTCGGGGCGCGTGTCGGCGACGCGACCGCCCCCGACGGCGAGAAGCTCGCCGATCGCGCGCTCGGCGTCGCCGGCATCGTCGCCGGCCTGAAGCTCGATCCGGCGTCGATCCGCGCGGCGCTGTTGTCGGTGCTGCCCGCGGCGAAGGCGTTCGACGCGGAAGACGTCACCGCGCGTTTCGGCGCCGATGTCGCGGCGCTCGTGGCCGGCGTCGCGCGCATGGATTCGATCCGCGCGCGCCGCGTCGGCGCGACGCCCGAGGAGCGCGCCGCGCAGTCGGAGAACCTGCGCAAGATGCTCCTCGCGATGGTCGAGGACATCCGCGTCGTGATCCTGAAGCTCGCCGAGCGGCTCCAGTCGCTGCGCTGGCTGATGTCGGGAGACGCGGGCGAGCGGCGCGAGGCCGCGCGCGAGGTGCTCGAGCTCTATGCGCCGCTCGCGAACCGGCTCGGCGTCTGGCAGTTGAAATGGGAGCTCGAGGACCTGTCGCTCCGCGCGACCGAGCCCGAAACCTACAAGGAGATCGCGAAGCTCCTCGACGAGCGCCGGCTCGATCGCCAGCGCTACATCGAGGACGTCGTCGCGACGCTCAGGCACGAGCTCGGTGCCGCCGGCATCGCGGCCGACGTGTCGGGGCGCCCGAAGCACATCTTCTCGATCTGGAGCAAGATGCGCCGCAAGCAGGCCGGCATCGACGCGCTCTACGACATCCGCGCGGTGCGCATCCTCGTCGACGACGTCAAGCAGTGCTACACGGCGCTCGGCATCGTGCACCATCTGTGGACGCCGCTGCCGGGCGAGTTCGACGACTATATCGCGAAGCCGAAGGCCAACGACTACCGGTCGCTGCACACGGCGGTGATGGGGCCGGAGGGGAAGGCGCTCGAGGTGCAGATCCGCACGCGCGACATGCACCAGCACTCCGAGTACGGCGTCGCCGCGCACTGGCGCTACAAGGAAGGCATCGAGTCGCGGCGCGATCCGGCGTTCGAGGACCGCATCGCGTGGCTGCGCCAGGTTCTCGACTGGAAGGACGCGATCGCCGACACGAGCGACTGGCTCGCGGCGTTCAAGCAGTCGCTCTTCACCGACACGATCTACGTGCTGACGCCGCAGGGCAAGGTCGTCGACCTGCCGGCCGGCTCGACACCCGTGGACTTCGCGTATGCGGTGCACACGAGCCTCGGCCACCGCTGCCGCGGCGCGAAGGTCGACGGCCACATGGTGCCCCTCAACACGCCGCTCGCGAACGGCCAGCGCATCGAGGTGCTCGCGGCCAAGCAGGGCGGCCCCTCGCGCGACTGGCTGAACCCCGAGCTGGGCTATGTGACCAGCCACCGCGCGCGCGCGAAGGTACGCCAGTGGTTCAAGGCGCAGGCGCACGACGAGACGGTCGCGCAGGGGCGCGCGGCGGTCGAGCGGGAGCTCGCGCGGGCCGGCGCCACGACCCTCAACCTCGACGCGCTCGCGGCGAAGGCCGGCTACGCGAAGCCCGACGAGCTCTTCGTCGCGTTCGCGCGCGACGAGATCAACCTGCGGCAGCTCCAGGCTGCGATCAAGGGGGTGGCGGCGCCCGAGCCGGCGAGCGCCGCTGCGACCACGAGCGGCGCGCAGGGCGTCGTCACGCGGGCGAGCAAGGCGGCGGGCTCGGGGAGCGGCATCCTCATCGTCGGCGTCGACCGGCTGATGACCGGGCTCGCACGCTGCTGCAAGCCCGCGCCGCCCGATCCGATCGCCGGCTTCGTCACGCGCGGCAAGGGCATCACGATCCATCGCGCGTCGTGCGCCAACCTCGCCCGCATCCGCGCGCGCGAGCCCGAGCGGCTGATCGAGGCGAATTGGGGCGGCCGCCGCGACGAGGTGTTTCCGGTCGACATCATCGTCGAGTCAGGCGACCGTCCGGGCTTGTTGCGCGACGTTTCCGAAGTGTTCTCGCGCGAGAAGATCAACGTGACGGCGGTGAACACGCTCACCAAGCAGCATCTCGCGCGGATGAACTTCACGATCGAGGTCGCCGGCGTCGAGCAGCTGAAGCGCGCGCTCGCGCTCGTGCGCGACGTGTCCGGCGTGCTGGCCGCGGGACGGCGCTGAGTTCCGCTTCGGGCTGCGGCCCGACGGGTTCAGGTCAGCGCGAGGTAGAGCGCGAGCGCGCCGCCCAGCGCGGCGAATGCGAGCGAGAACGCGAGCGCACCGCCGACGCTGTACGAGGCGGGAAGATCCTCGCGCGGCAGCGTGCGCACGAAGCGCGCGTGCTGGACGCTCGCGAACACGATCACCGCCGCGCCGGCAACGACGAGCAGCGTTCCGATCACGTTCGACGCGGTCGTATGCAGCGGCCGCGCGATCTGCCCCGCCTGGAACGCGAACAGGCTGACGAAGAGGCCGAATCGCTCGACGACGAAGCCCAGCGCCATCACGGTGATGCCGGTGCGCACCCACGCCAGCAGCGTGCGCTCGGCGGCGAAGAAGACGCGTGGATCATTCATGCGCGCAATTTGGGGAATGGGCGGCGACCGACGGGCCGTCCCGAGGTCGCCGGCCCCCTTTGGGGGAGGCGCGCGCAGCGCGCTTCGGGGGGATCACCGCCACCGCCGGGCCGTCCCAAGGGCGCGGGCCCCCTTTGGGGGAGGCGCGCGCAGCGCGCTTCGGGGGGATCACCGC
>JBDTNO010000167.1:0-7870 GCA_039933715.1 Betaproteobacteria bacterium | reverse complement strand
GGCCGCATCTGCTGGCGGCGCTGGCCCGGACCGCCATGCGGTGCGTCCGCCGCCATTGCCTTGGGCCCGGCCGCGATCAGCTTCACCATGTACCCGATGCCGGCGCCGAACACGGAAAAGTAGACGACGACGAACAGCGCGAGCGTGATCGCGACCTGCGACGCGCCGATCGGGGAGACGCCGTCGGCGGTGCGCATCACCCCGTGGATCAACCAGGGCTGGCGGCCGATCTCGGTCGTCAGCCATCCCGCGAGCAGCGCGACGAGGCCGGCGGGGCCCATCGCCAGCGTCGCGGTCAGCAGCGCGCGCGACTGGTAGAGCGTGCCGCGCCAACGCGCGAACGCCGCCCACAGCCCGAGCGCGATCATCAGGACGCCGAGGCCCACCATCACCCGGAACGTCCAGAACACGACCGTGCTGTTGGGGCGGTCCTCGCGCGGGAAATCCTTGAGGCCGCGGATCTGTCCGTCCCGGCTGTGCGTGAGGATCAGGCTCCCGAGCATCGGCACGTCGACCTTCCAGCGCGTTTCCTCGCGCTCCATGTCGGGCCAGCCGACGAGCGTCAGCGGCATCGATTCGCCGGGACGGTTCTCCCAATGGCCTTCGATCGCCGCGAGCTTGGCGGGCTGGTATTCGAGCGTGTTGAGGCCGTGCAGGTCGCCGACGTACGCCTGGATCGGCGCGACGATGAGCAGCATCCACATCGCCATCGACGTCATCGTGCGGATCGCCGGCGTGTCGCGGCCGCGCAACAGGTGCCAAGCGCCCGACGCGCCGACGACGAGCGCGGTCGCGAGGTAGGCGGCGATCACCATGTGCACGAGGCGGTACGGGAACGACGGGTTGAAGATCACCGCGATCCAGTCGACCGGCACGATGCGCCCGTCGATGATCGCGTGGCCGGCCGGCGTGTGCATCCAGCTGTTCGAAGCGAGGATCCACGTCGCCGAGATGAGCGTGCCCGCCGCGACCATCAGCGTCGCCAGGAAATGGAGGCCCGGCCCGACGCGCGTCCAGCCGAACAACATCACGCCGAGGAAGCCCGCCTCGAGGAAGAACGCGGTCAGCACCTCGTAGGCGAGCAGCGGGCCGGTGACGCCGCCGGCGAACGTCGAGAACGCGCTCCAGTTCGTGCCGAACTGATAGGCCATCACCAGCCCCGACACCACGCCCATGCCGAAGTTGAGCGCGAAGATCCGCAGCCAGAAGAAATAGAGGTCGCGGAACGCCTCGCGCTTCGTGCGCAGCCACAGCGCCTCGACGACGGCGAGGTAGCTCGCGAGCCCGATCGTGATCGCCGGGAACACGATGTGGAACGCGATCGTGAACCCGAACTGGACACGGGCCAGTATCAACGCGGTGGGATCGCCGGGCATCGCTTCCTCCTCGCACGCGCATTGTGCGCAGGAACGAGGGGGCGCGCCAGACCTTGTCGAATCGAGCCGCGTCCGACAGCGCCCCCGGCGCGCGGCGACATCATCCGGCGCTCCGATGCCCGATCTCGTCGTCGCCCGGCCAAGGGTCTTGGACGCCCCCAGCATGCTGCGCCCTCGCCTCGACAAGCCGGTCGACGAAGCCGACCCGATCGACGCTTGGCGGGCGCTGCTCGGCGAAATCGCCAGGGCGTCGGACGAAGACGGACCCATAGCCGCGCATCCCGCCCGCCACGGCCGCGACAATTTCTGACGCGCGGTCGGTTCGCGCGGCGTTACAAGGGAGGGTCAGTAACCGGGTCGGAGCGTGTGCATTCATTCGGCTGCGCATCACGACCCTTCGATGACGGAGGAACGCAATGAACAGGATGTCGAGAATTTCGACGGGCGTCGCCGCGGTGTTTTTCGCCGGCGTCGCGAGCGCCCAGGTCACGCTGTACGGTGCCGAAGGCATGCGCGGGCCCGCGTTCACCGCCTCGGGTCCGGTCGGCAACCTCCAGGGCTCGGGCTTCAACGATCGCGCAGGTTCGATGATCGTTCAGCGCGGTCAATGGGAAGTTTGCGAGGACGCGAACTTCCGCGGCGATTGCCGGACCGTCCGGCCGGGCCAGTATCCGTCGCTGGCCGCGCTCGGCCTCGGCAACGAGATCTCGTCGCTGCGGCCGCTCCGGGGCAAGGCGCGCTACCAGTACGCGCCAGCGCCGGTCGCGTCGAACTACCAGAACTACCAGTACTATCCGCGCGCCAGTGAGCGCACCTACCAGGCGAATGTCACGTCGGTGCGCGCGGTGGTCGGGGCGCCCGAGCAGCGCTGCTGGGTCGAGCGAGAGCGCGTCGGCTCCAGCGGCAACATCGGCGGCGCCATCGTCGGCGGCATCCTCGGCGGCGTGCTGGGACACCAGATCGGCGGCGGACACGGGCAGGACGTTGCGACGGCCGTGGGTGCGGTCGGCGGCGCAGCGATCGGGTCCAACGTCGCCGGCGGCCGGTCCTCCTATACCCAGGACGTCCGGCATTGCGAGACCGTGAGCGGCAACATGCAGCCGGCTTATTGGGACGTGACTTACACGTACCGCGGCCAGCCGCATCGCGCGCAGCTCGCGAACCCGCCGGGTCCGACGATCGCCGTCAACGGCAACGGCGAGCCGAGGGTTTGACGCGGCCGCCGGTCGTGGTGTGAAAAGTCCGGAACCAGGTTACGAACCTGGTTCCGGGCTTGATTCGCGGATGGTTTGCGAGCCGACGGGAATCTGCATCGGCTACCGGCGATCGCTGATCGACCTTATGATTCGCCGATGGCGAGCTCTCTCCAGCATTCGGCGCAGGACCGCAACGTGCTGGGCGGTCGTCTCGAGCCATGCTCGACCGCGCCGCTCACCGGGTTCTTCCGCGACGGCTGCTGCAACACCGGCCCGGATGACGTCGGCTTGCACGTCGTGTGCGCGCGCGTCACGCGCGAGTTCCTGCGCTTCGCGCGCGAGCACGGCAACGACCTCGTCACGCCGGTTCCCGAATACCGGTTTCCCGGATTGAAGCCCGGCGATCGCTGGTGCGTGTGCGCCTCGACCTGGCGGCAGGCGTACGAGGCCGGAGTGGCTCCCCCGGTGGTCCTTTCCGCGACGCACGAGGAGACGCTCGCCGTCGTGCCGCTGTCCGCGCTGAAAGAGCTCGCGGTCGACGCCTGACGGCGCGTTCTCGGCCCGTCGGGACCGGCGAGTCGATCGCGGCGGCCGCGCGCTGGTAGACGAGCCCGTGCAGCGCGGAGATTGGGCGGGCGTAGGCTTCATCGCGATCGTGCGGCAACGCGACGCGCGGCTACAGGCGGTCCGGCTTGAACCGCGCCTTGCGGCTCACGATTCCACCCGCGACCATGAATTCGCCGCCACCAAGGTAGTGCACGGTGCGCGGATGCCTGGGCCGCGCGGCGACGTGCGCCTTGACCACCTCGAAGACGAACACGCCGTGCCGGTCGATCCATCGCCCGTCGTGCAGCCGGCATTCGAAGCTCGCGTGGCATTCGCCGATCAGCGGCGCCTTCACGCGGCTCGTCGGCAACGCCGTCAGGCCGAACGCGGCGAACTGGTCGACGTCGGCACCGCTGCAGTTGCCGATGTCGACGACCACGACGGGGACGCCGAGCGCACGGCGCGCGCGCTACCGCGCCTGCTTCGCCCCTGCGCGAGGAAGGAACCGCGCTCGCCGCCGGGGACTGGGGCCTCGCCGAGCAGGATGCGCACGGCGATCCGTGGCTCGTCGCGCGCGTGCCGCCGTCGTCGCACATCGCCCGCGCCGACGGCGAGGGCCGCCTGCATCCGATCGTGAGCAACGTCGACGTCGCGCTCGTGGTGATGGGGCTCGACGACGACTTCAACCCGCGTAGGCTCGAGCGGATCCTCACCCTGGTGCACGGCGCCCGCGTCATGCCGGTGGTCGTGCTGACCAAGGCGGATCTCGCGGGCCGCGCCGTCGATGCCCGTGTCGACGAGCTGCGGGATCGCATCGGTCGCGCAGTGCCGATCCATGCGATCGACGCGACGCACCGGTCCGCCGCCGAGGCGCTGCGCGGCTGCGCGGAGCCTGGAACGACGCTCGTGATGCTGGGATCGTCGGGCGCGGGCAAGTCGACGCTCACGAACACGCTGCTCGGCGTCTCGGTACAGGACACCGGCGCGGTGCGCGAGAACGACGGCCGCGGCAAGCACACGACGACCTCGCGCTCGCTCCACCGGCTGCCGGGAGGCGCTTGCGTGATCGACACGCCGGGCCTGAGGACGCTGCGGCCCGACGGCGACGATTCCGCGCTGGCCGGTGCGTTCGCCGACATCAAGGCCCTCGCCGCGGCCTGCCGGTTCGGCGATTGCCGCCACGAGAACGAGCCCGACTGCGCGGTGCGCCAGCGGGTCGACCCGGATCGGCTGCGCAACTGGCACGAGCTCCGGCGCGAGATGGCCCGCGGGACGATGACCCCGCTCGATCGCCAGCGCCAGCTCGCCCAGTGGAAAGCCCGGGGTCGCGCGGCGCGCGAACGCATGAACGCGAAGCGTCCGGCGTGAAGGCGGGCGCGCGGGCCGTTCGCGCCCGGCCCGGCGATCCTCGCAGCGCGAAAAGCCGCTATCATTCGGCCGCCCGCAAGCCCGAACGATGAACTTCGTCCGCCCGATCGTCGTGTTGTCGCTCGCGCTCGCGAGCGGCGTCGCATTCGCATCGTCGTGTCCGCCGCACGCATTCACCGAGCCCGCCGACGTCCGGCTACGCGGCGACGCCGTGCTGATCGTCACGCACGCGACGTCGACTTACGACGCGCGTCTCGTGACCAAGCGGGGCGTCGACGAGGCGGTGCGCTTCGCCAAATCCCGCGGCATCCCGGTTGTCTACCTGCAGGACGATTCGCCGCCCGAGCACTATTTCGCCGCCGATTGCGAGCCCGACTACTGGGTGCGATCGCAGGACGGCGAGATCGCCTTCGACGTGCCGCCGGCGCACGTCTACGTCGCCGGCGGCCATCTCGAGAACTGCCTCGCGGTGACGCTCAACGACCTGATCTACCGATGGTCGAAGCGGGCGCCGCGCAACCACACCATCACCTACCTGATGGATGCGATCTACTCGAACGGAAAGCTCGTCGAGCCCGGCGATCCGTTCCAGGACGCGTTCCAGCGCTTCATCGGCATCGTCACGCACGGTCGCCCGAACGGCGAGCACTGGCCCAAGGTGAGCCTGCTCGAGACGATGGGCGTGATCGTGCGCGAGGACGACGAGATCGACTATCTGACGCGCGCGATGCCGCGCTGGGAGCGCACGTTCGCTTCGAACGTGCGCGTCAAGGCGCAGGTCAACGGCATGCGCAGGAAGGTGCTGCGCCCCGCGGAGGGCCCGGGGTCGCCGACGATGTTCTTCCATTTCGTCGATTCCGCGGTGAACCTCGCGACCGCTCCGTTCCAGGACCATTGAGACGCGGCCGGGACGCACGCGCGGGAAGACCGGGTGGCAGGGGAAGGCGCGGAGGGCGCGGTGCGATGGATGCGGGAGGCTGGCGGGGGCGCGCGGTGACGCATGCGCTCGCCCGTGGCGCGCTGATCCGCACCGTTCCGGATTTCCCGCGTCCGGGCGTGCAGTTCCGCGACATCACGACGCTTCTCAAGGACGCGGCGGGTTTCCGCGCCGTGGTCGAGCGACTGGCGGGCGCGCACCGCGACGTCGCGATCGACAAGGTGGTCGGGATCGAGGCGCGAGGGTTCATCGTGGGCGCCGCGCTCGCCGCGGAGCTTCGGCTCGGTTTCGTCCCGATCCGCAAGCAGCGCAAGCTGCCGGCCGAGCGTTTCGAGCGCGACTACGCTCTCGAATACGGGAGCGACCGGCTGGAAATCCATCGCGACGCGATCGGACGCGGCGAGCGCGTTCTCGTCGCCGACGACCTGATCGCGACCGGCGGCACGGCCGAGGCCGCGCTCGCGCTGGTGGACGTGGCGGGCGGCACGACCGTCCGCTGCGCGTTCGTCGTCGACCTGCCCGACCTGGGCGGGCGCGCGAGGCTCAAGCGGAGGGGCGTCCCGACCATCGCGTTGTGCGCGTTCGCCGGGCATTGAGCGATCGAGGCCTGGTCGCCGAGGCTGGCGATGCGTGACAGGAACGGAAAGCCGCCGAATTCGCGGCGCCGCCCCCATCCCATCGCCGATTCCGGCTCCTGCCGGAACCGAAGCATGCCTTCGGGCGCGCCGTTCGACGCGCCCGACGGCGTGCGACGCTAGGGGATGATCTGCGCGCGGACCTCGCCGCCCGCATGCTTGGCGCTGTGCACGTTGACGTAGAGGTGGCCGGCCCTGAACGCCGCGTACTGCTCGGCGGACAGCCTCGCGCCGGCCGGCGCCTCGAACGTGTTGTCGGCCGTCTTGGTGAACGGAACGATCACCGGGCCGTTGGTGCCTGCCGCGGCGTTGTGGATGTGCGCCGCGGTCGCATCCATGGCGATGACCCGGATCTTCGCGCTGACCGTCATGTCCGGCCGGATCGTGACCGATCCCTCGCCGGTGGCCGCCGTGATCACCGGCGGAACCTCGTTGGCGCCGATCAGCACGACGGCCTTGGTATCCGTGGACATCGACGTCATCGGCGCGCAGGCGCCGAGAATCACGAGTGCGCCGGCAATCGTCATCGCGCGGACGGTGGCGCGCTTGTTCCAGTGGTTATGAAGCATGGTGCTTTTCCTCCTTGGGTTTCAAATGCAGTCGGCGACGAGGGCTTCGAAGCCCCGGCGCCTGCGGGACACTCCCCCCAGCATACGCCGGAAGCCTCCGAGCGGATGCGGGCGGCGGCTCCCAAGGCGCCAGGAACCTCTGGCGGGGTCAACAGCCGGAGGGCGGCGCTCATTCCGACGAATCCCCGGCGGTCCGCGCGTCGGGTCGCCGAGCCCCTGTCGCCATTCCGCGCGCGAAGCCGGCGCATAGGCGCAAAACGAGGATTCCGGTCGTCAGCGCTCGTGCAACGTCCCCGCGGCGTGCATTCCGGCAAGGTAACCGAACGTCATCGCCGGGCCGAGGTTGATGCCGCCGGACGGGTAATGTCCTCCCATCACGCTCGCCTGGTCGCAGCCGGCAGCGTACAGGCCCCGGATCGGATCGCCCGCCGCGTCGAGCACGCGGGCGAGCGCGTCGACGGCGAGCCCCGCGAATGTGCCGAAGCTTCCGGGCAGCACCTTGATCGCGTAGAACGGCGCGCGCTCGATCGGGGTGACGCAGGGATTGGGCACGTGGTCGCGGTCGCCGGATCCGCGGTTGAACGGTGTCGAGCCTCGGCCGAACGCGGGATCCTCGCCGCCGCGCGCGTGCCGGTTGTATTCGTCGACCGTGCGCTCGAGGCCGTCGGCATCGATGCCGGACGCCCGTGCCAGCGCGGGAATCGTCGGCGCGCGCGTCATGTAGCCGTTGCGAACGAACGGCCACGCGGGCACCGGGAACGGCTTCGACATTCCGAACGGATAGCGACGCTGGAACGCGTGGTCGCAGACGAGCCACGAGGCGACTTCGCGGCCGGCGGGAACCGCCGCCAGCATCGTGCGCACGTAGTCGTGATAGCCGTCCGCCTCGTTCACGAAGCGCCGGCCGTCGGCGAGCACGCCGATGATGCCGGGCTTGCCGCGGTCGACGATGTGCGGATGAAGGCCCGTGCTGCCGTCGCGGTAGCGAACCACCGACACAGGGCACCACGCGACCGGCGAAGCGAAGTCGCGGGCGACGTGCCCGCCGACCGACTCGCCGAGCCGCACGCCGTCGCCGGTGACGCTCGCGGGCGGCAGCGCCCACGGCTCGCCGCCGAGCGGCACGCCGGGGATCATCGCGGATCGGCGCGTCGCATCGTGCGGAAAGCCGCCGGCCGCGAGCACGACCCCGCGCCGCGCGCGGATCGTCTCGCGGCCGTTCGCCGATTCGACGACGACGCCG
>JBDTNO010000166.1:0-7880 GCA_039933715.1 Betaproteobacteria bacterium | reverse complement strand
GCGGGATCGACCGCGAGCGCCCGGCGAAGCGCCTCCGCTGCGTGCTCGGCGGCCGGTCCTGGTTCGCGGTACCAGCCCGACGCGAGGTTGAACCACGCACGGCCGAGACCGACGAGCGCCGGAACGTAGCGTGGCGATTCGCGCAACGCGGCGTCGAAGCGCGCGAGCGCCTGCTCGAGCGTGCGCTGCGACAGCGGCTGGCGCAGGAAATGCTCGCCGCGCTCGACGAGATCTTTGGCGGAGCGCGTCTCCGCCTCCTCGGGCACCGCACGCCACTTGAGCGTCGGCACGTAGCTGCCGACCGGCAACCGGAACTCGATCACCGCGTCGCCCCCTTCCTCCTCGTAGTACTTCTCGATCCGCTGGCGCAGGCGGCGAGCCTCGACGCGGACGATCGTGTCGCGCTCCGGATCGAACGATTGGATCGGCCGCTCGAACACCTCGAGCGCGAGCACCGGCTCCTTCAGCGCGCCGATGTTGCCGGCGATCGCCTGCTGCACGAGATGGCGCAGGAACTGCCGGTGGCGTCGCGAAGGCTTGAACGACTTGCTGCCGGTGATACGCGCGAGCTCCCCTTCGATCAACGATCGCGGAATGTTGCCGGACGCGTGCGCCGGCGCGCGCAGATCGTCGATCTCGTCGGGCGGCGGCATGGCCTCGCGCACGCTCCGGAGCCTGGGGAGCCCCGAGTGTAGCCGAGCATGCCGCGCGGCAGGGGGTCGCGCGCCGACCCGCGACCCGCCGCTGGCGCTGCGGCGGGGTGGATGGCGGCGCATCACGGGCGCGGATGCGCGTCAGCGCCGAACTTCGTCACGGTAAACGGCAACAACGCGACCCGCGCGAAGGAATGCATCGGACATTCCGGCATGGTGGCATTCAGGCGCCGTGGTGTCGCAGTCCGGCACGCGCACGGCATGCCGGGCGGCGGGTGCCGGCGATCCGGCAAGTATCGGCAACCGCGGCGCGCGCGGGAAGGCGCAGCAAGGTGACCGGGGGGTGACACGCGACGGACCACGACGGAGGACGTGCTGTCGTGGATCAGGCTTCAGCCAGACGCGGTCGGTCTGGGTCAGGCTTCGGTCTGACAACCTTCGCGGGCCGAAGGCGTCGGCCTGTTGCCGGCCCCCTGGTCGTGCCGCAGACCCGCTGCCGGAACCTGTCCTGCGCCGACCCCGGTGCCGCACGGAACGAATGCTGGCAAAATGCGCACCCCATGCACAACGCGATCTCGCTTTCCCGTCCGCTCCCTCCGCCACTGCCGCTGCTCTCGCGGCATCCCCTCGACATCGACCCGCTGGATTTCCGGCGTCCGGTGCGGCCTCGGCCTCGGGTCGTCTCGGAGATCGGCGATCCGCCGCCGCACCTTGAGCGATGCCATCGCCCCGCTGCGATCGACGCGGTGCTGGAAACGATGCGCGCGTGCCTCCGCAATCCCGTGCGCGAGGCGTCCTCACGCACGCGCGAGCTCCGCGGCCGCTTGACGTTCGAGCAGGACGCCAACGGCGAGATGAAGGCTTTTCGTGACGAGCGCACGACCGGGCGTGTCCTGCATCGGGTCGAAGTCGATCCCGCGACGTTCGACCTCGACCGCCCGCTGCCGGAGGCCGAGTGGATTGCATCGATCCGCAGCGAGCTCTTCCACGCCGTATTCAAAGCCGATTGGTCGCATCCCGGACCGATCGGCGACTACGTCGCATGGGTGCTGCCGCGAGTGTGTGAGGTTCTCAAGGCTGAGGACGGCTGGAAGGAGCCAGACGACGGCATCGCCGAAGCGCTCGGCTTCGAGCCGCTCTACGTCGCGATGGCGCGCGACATCCCCGCCGATCCGGGCCTGCCGACCGCGTCGCTCGCCGCGTACAACCGCGTCCTGCGTCACGCCGATGCATTCCACCAGTTGCTGGACGACAACGAGGAGCTGATCCCCCTCTACGGCCTGTTCTGCGACCTCTACGACTTTCCTGCTGATGGAGAGCCGCTCGCGCGCCTTCGCCGGTTTCTCGCGTCGCACGGCTGTTCGCCGTCGCTGTGGCGCCGGCTCGCGGGCCGATGGCGGATGGGACGTTACCGCGAGGCGATCGACGCGCTGCCCATGCTATGCGTCGGCGTTTCGTTCCTCATGGTCTACCGCATCGTCGATGCGCTGGGCCCGGAGCACGATCCGCCCGAGTGGCTCGTCACCGAGCTGGCGCGCGCCAGGATCCGGCCGGTTGCAGGCAACCTGTTCGCGGAACCGCTCGCCGCCGCACGGCGCATGGCGGTCCTGCATAGCCGCGCCGACGAGGACACCCGCGAAGCGATGCGCGAGATGGCGGAAATGGTGGTTCGCTGGTCGGACGAGGATCCGCGGGTGCGCCCAGGTGACTTCGCGAGGATGACCTGGCCCGGCCTCGCGAGGCGAGCGCGACTGCACGCCGAACCCCGCCATGGCGACGAAACGCTCTTCGAGGTGCCATTCGGCGCGCTGGAGACGCACGGCTACCGGGTGGCCGCGCTCGCGAGCTCGGCGGCGCTATGGAACGAAGGCTATGAGATGCGTCATTGCATCGGGCGGCATGTCGCCCAATGCGCGACGGGTCGATGGTTTGCGTGCTCGATCCGCCGCGTCGATGGTGGCAAGGATCGGTGGACCGCATCGTTCATCATTGCGCGTCGCTGGAAGCTGGACCAGATCTCGGGCTTCGCGAATGCGCGGGCCACCCCGGCCGCGAAAGCCATCGCCGGCGCCGTCGTGCAGTGGTTGAACGAGCATGCGGTGTCGGACGGTGGAATGGGGGACCGGCGAGATCCGTGAGGGCGCGACGCCTGGGTGGATGGTGGAAGCGAACGCGAGCTAGATCTCGCAAACCCCCGGCTGTCGCTGGCCCTTGAGCGCGACGAGGTCGGCGTAGACGTACGGGACGCCATGCTCCTCGTGGCGCCGGCTGGGAAACTCCTCCCAGATGCGCGCGCCCTGGAAGCGGCATCGAGTTCCCGGGACACCGGCCGCGCGCGCGCGTTGCGTGAACATGCGGAAGGTGTCCGGATTCCAGCGCGAGCGGTGCGGCGCAACCGGTGCTTCCACGGAAGCTCCGTTCGACGGCATGCGAACGAGCAGCCAGCCGCCCGGCGCGAGCACGCGGTAGATCTCGTTCATCGTTCCGACGACGCATCGGCCCGGGTCGACGCCGCGACCGTGGTCGCAACGCGCATCCGCGCACGCGGGAACACGGTCGAGGCAGTCCCACGCGCGGACGCAGCCGATCGAATCGTCGGGATCGGGGAGGCCGCCGCGCGGAACGACGTGCGCATTCGCATCGTCCGAAGGAATTGAAGAATGGGCGCCCAAAGGCGCCGCGGTGAAACCCGACCCACGGGATTCGCTTCCGTCGACCGATTTTTTCCCACTGAAGCCGGACTCGCAGGGCACGCGTCCCGCGACCGATCGATAACCCGGCGGTCGCTGCGATGCGTCGCCGAGGTCGATCATCGGCAACGCCCTCCTGCGGCACCACTCGGCGATCAGCGCGTAGACGTACCGGTTCGACATCTGCTGCTGCCGTTCCTGGATCTCCGCGTTGCGCTGCACGTAGGTGTTACGCCCGTCCGGCAGGAGCCGATACAGGTAGAGGCATTCGGGGATGTGCACGAACGGCGCGCCGGTGAGCCACGTCCGGCAGACGAGATCGTGATCGTCGGCGACCGGGAGCGACGCGTCGTGCGCACCCGCGAGCGCGTAGGTGTCGCGATGCCAGGCGCGCACGTGGTTCGGCGCGAAATGGATGCGATGGAGCGAGCTCGCATCGGGCTCGAACGCGCGCATCGCCGTGTAACGCTCGCCCCGGTTGCCCTCGACCGGGTACGACTCCCAGCCGAACTCCGCGTCGTAGACCTGGCAGGTTCCATCGGCGCGGAAATTCGCGAAATCCGAAAATACGAATCCGGAGTCGCGATTCCCGGCGAACGCATCGATGCGCTCGAGCGCGTTCGGCACGAGCAGGTCGTCGTGATCGAACTCGACGAGCCATGTTCCGCGCGCCTGAATGCACGCGAAGCGCTTGAGCGCGCCGATTCCCTGCTCGGCCACGCCGTCGGGTGCGGGAACGACGCGCACGCGCACGTCCTGCGCGATGCGATCGGGAATGCTGGCGTGCGGGCCGTTCGGCACCAGCACCCATTCCCAGTCGGCGCGGGTCTGCGCGACCAGCGAATCGAACGCGTCGGCGAGGTGATCGGGCCGATGCGTGGGCGTGAAGACGGTGAAGCGGATCGACGTCTCCTGCGGCTCCGCCTGGCGCGACGAATTACTGCGCGCCCTGGACTCCCTGGATGCCTTGCGGTCCCGTCGCTCCGCCACCCGCGGGACCCGTCGGGCCCGTCGGACCTGCCGGCCCCGTCGGCCCGAACGGACCCTGCGTTCCCTGCGGGCCTTGTAGTCCCTGGGGACCCTGGAGCCCGGCCGGCCCCGTCGGTCCCGTCGTCGTCCCGATCGCCCAGGCGGCGCTCGCGAAACGGATGTTGGGCGACAGCGTCTCGCCGCTGACCGTCACTTCGAGGAAGCGCACCGGACCGTACGAATCCACCGGAGGCCCCTCGAACAGCGCCGCCGTGAGCGCCGTGTTCTTGCCGAGCATCACCGAAAAGAACCCGTTGCTGACGACGATGCCCGGCTGCGCCTCCGACCAGCCGAGCGAGGCGCCGCCCGCGTCGACGATGCGGAACGCCATGTCGAACACGCCGTTGCGGGCCGCGCCGCCGGCGTCGGTGAGGCGACCCTGGTAGTTGAGCAGCAACGGCGCAGGTTGCGCCCACGTGCTTCGAGCGCCGCCGAGCCAGGTGAACGCGAGCGTCCATAGCATCGACTTGCCGAGGAATTCGCGTCTTGTGGGTGCCATGGCGTCGTCGCTCCGGAACGTGTTGCGGCCATTTTATCCCGCGGACGGCCGGCGATCGGAATCATTCGATCGGCGGTCGGCGGACGTCGGCCGGGAGCGTCCGCAGCATCTCATGCACCGAGGCGACCGGCATGGAGACGATGAACGGAGCGGATCCGCCGACGGTCGCGACCAGGCGGCGGCCGTCGTCGCTCCACGCAAGGCCGGTGAGCCGTTCGCCCACCGGCGTGCGAAAGCAGAATGCGTCGCTTGCGGCGATCGGATCGATGCGCGCGTCGAATGCGACGAGGCGGTGCGCGCGCCGCGTTTCGCCGCTTGCCTCGGCGGATTCGTGGACCAGCGCGAGGTGCCCGCGCTCCCACGGCACGAGCGGCGTATCCCCGCGCCAGTGATCGATCGCGATGCCGGGGTCGGCGCCGCTTTCGACGACGCAGGTTCCATCGCCCGCGCTCGCATCGACGACGATCGTCGGCCCGAGGCTGCACACGAAGCGCAGGCGCTCGTCGACGAGCGGCATCCAGCTCGCGTGCGGGAGCGCGTCGGCAAAGCCTCGCATCGGGTATTCGGCGGCGATTCCGGGATGGGAGTCGAGCCGAAGAAGCCAGGTGGCCGCGAATCCGTCACCCGCACCTTCATGCGCGGTCGCGACGCACCACCATTGATCGCGCCAGAGGAACGGGGGACCTTGCGCCGGAACGTCCTTCCCTTGTTCCCCGTTTGCGGGGAGGCGGGCGGGGGGAAGTGCGGCTGCACCGACGCGCACCCCCGCGCACGTCTCGGCGATCGTCGGGACCATCGGAAGCAGTTCCTCCCGTGCCTGCCACCGCGCCAGCGCTGCGATCGTCGGATCGATCGCCCGCGCTTCGAGTTCCCGACGTCGCGCATCGCTCGCCGTCCTCTCGTCGCTCCGCTGGCGCCGCACTTCGGCGAGCCCGGCCAGGAACCCTGCCTGCCCGTTCTCGCCGGTTCCGTACGCGACGGTGGGCCGGCCGGTGCATGCCCACGGTTCGCCTCCCGCCATCCAGCGCGAGACGAGCTCCCAGTCGTGCGCGTAGTCGACCGAACGCTCCTTCCACCCGCCGTATCGCTCGATCAGGTTCTTGCGATGGATCACGCAACTCGTGTCGATCCCCTGCCGCTCGGGGCGCGTGAAATGCAGGTCCAGGCCATCCGCGCGCATCGACGAGAACGCGAACGCCGCGTCGTAGCGTCGCATGGCCGCGACCACGCTCGACACGTGATCCGCCGCCCACGCGTTGTCGTCGTCGAGGTACGCGATCAGGTCGCCCTTCGCCAGCCCGATCGCAGCGTTGCGCGGCTCCGCACCGCCCGCCCCATGGTTGCGCTCCAGGTCGAACACGCCCACGCGCGGCTCGTCCGCGAAAGCCCCGACGATCCCCTCGATCCCGGGATCGTGATCCGCGACGACGAGGATCTCGAGATTCGCGTAGTCCTGCGCGAGCGCGGAGCGAACGGCGCATTGCAGCAGCTCCCGCCGCCGAAAAGTCGGAATGACCACCGAGACGAGCGGCCCGGCGACCACGCTCGCGAGACGCGCGTCCCCGGCCCGGTCGTAGTCGAGGATCGGCCACTCCGCGACGATCCGCCGCTTGAAGTCGGGATCGCTGAAGTACGGCTCGTTTCGCGCGAGCGCTTCGTAGCGCGCCTCGGCCTCGCCTCGCCGCGCGGCGGAGTGGAGCGCCATCCCATGCTCGATCCTCGCGTTGCGGACGACCGCCTGCCGCAACGAGCCGACCAGCTTTTCGTGGACACGGAACACCCAGCGCAGCGACGGATCGCGGCGAAACAGGAACGCCTTCGGAATGAACCGACGACGCGCACCGCTCTCGTACAACGACTCGGTAGGCGCGAGGAAGATGTCGAAGCGCGCGTCGCGCGCCAGCCCGTCGATGTTCGCGATCGTGTCGGCGTCGAGCCGCTCGTCGATGTCAAGCATGACGATCCAGTCCGCGCCCGCGCCGAATCGGTCGACCGCCTCGTTGCGCGCGGTCGCGAAATCGACGAACGGCGCGGACTCGACGCGCGCGCCGTGCGCACGCGCGATCGCGATCGTTCCGTCCGTCGACCCCGTGTCGAGCAGGCAGCGGTCGTTCGTCAGCGGCGCGAACTGCGCGAGGAAACCGGCGATCGCGGCTTCCTCGTCGCGGCAGATGGCGATGACGCGGATGACCGGGGCCTTGCGTTCGAAGGTCGTGCGATAGGCGCGGACGCCCTCCCCCTTTCCCGCTCCGCCGACGACGACCTCTGCCATCGACTCGCCGGCGCCCGCGGTGCGGTCCGGTCTTGCATCCGGATTCGAACGGGATGGGCGGTCGCGCATCCACGCATCATAGGCAAACGCCCGAACGGCCACGACCCTGCTCGCGATGATCGGAGGGCTCGGGCGCGGGCAACGCACGGCGCTCGTCGCCGCGGCACGATCTCGCGTGGACCATCGACGGCCAGCCGCTCGACGAGCGCGGTTCGCGTGTCCTCTGGTCGCCGACGCCGGGACGCCACGTCGCAGCCATCGTCGACGCGCGGGGTCGCGATCCCGAGCGTCGCATTCGAGTGCGCGAATCCCGCTGACGCCCGGGGTCCGGTTCCCTGACCCGACCCCCGGGATTTGCCGGGATAATGCGCGATCGGAGCTTCGGCTCCGGCAGGAGACGTCGACCATGATGGAATCGAGCATCGTTCGCCGGGCAGCGTCCTGGGCCCTCGCCGCGGCCGCGCTGGCGCTGGCATCCGCGCCCGTCGCGGCACAGGCCCCGTACCCCAGCAAGACGATCAGGATCATCGCGCCGGTGCAGCCAGGCGGCGGCGTCGACCTCGTCGGCCGCACGATCGCCGACCGGCTGGGCCGCGCGCTCGGCCAGTCGATCGTCGTCGAGAACCAGAGCGGCGGCGGCGGAATCGTCGGCTCGGTCGCCACCGCGCGCGCTGCGCCGGACGGCTACACGCTGATGGTCGGCTACGTCGGCACGCACGGCACCAATCCCGCGGTGC
>JBDTNO010000165.1:0-7994 GCA_039933715.1 Betaproteobacteria bacterium | reverse complement strand
CCGCCGGTTGCTCAGCGCAGCGGCTTCGACATCTCGCGATGCGGGATGCCGGCGTCGTCGTAGGGCTCGCCGGTGATCGCGAAACCGTGCGCCTCGTAGAACGGAATCGCGTGCGTCTGGGCGTTGAGGCGCGCGACGCGATGCCCGCGCGCTCGCGCGAGCGTCACGAAATGCTCCAGCAGCGCGCCGCCGACGCCGCGCCCGCGCCAGGCGGGCACGACGGCGAGGCGGCCGATGTGGCCGTCGGGCAACAGGCGCCCGCAGCCGATCGCCTCGCCGTCCGCGTCGATCGCGAGCGCGTGCTCGCAATCGCCGTCGACGCCGTCCCACTCGAGCGCTTCGGGAACGTCCTGCTCGACGCAGAACACGCCGACGCGAATGCGGCGCAGCGCGTCGAAGTCGCGCTCGAAATCGGCGGTGCGGACATCGAACGTCAACGGCGTCGCGCCCTGTAGTCGTGCAGGGCCAGGCGCGCGGCGCCGTCGCGCACGTCCAGCGCGAGCCGTCCCCCGACCGGCAGCGTGAGCTTGTCGCGCACGTGCCCGAACGGCAGCCCCGTGTAGATCGGCACGCCGCACGCCTCGCGCAGGCGCGCGACCGCCGCGTCGAGGTCGTAGCCGCCGTCGTTCGGCGCGAGCGAGTATTCGGTGAACGCGCCGAGCAGGATCGCGCGTTGCCGTGCGAGGATTCCGGCGTAATGGAGCTGCAAAAGCATCCGCTCGACCCGATACGGATGCTCGCCGACGTCCTCGACGAACAGGATGCCGTGCTCGACCTTCGGCAGGTACGGCGTGCCGACGAGCGAAGCGACCATCGCGAGGTTGCCGCCCCACAGGACGCCGTCGACGGTGACGCGCGTCGGACCGTCGAGCGCGCATTCGAAGTCGTATTCGCTGGCGCCGAGGAGGCCGAAGCAGTGCGAAAGCGTGAACGCGCTGGGCGTCGCGGCGCCGAAGTCGAACGCGAACGATGGCCCGGCGTAGGTGACGATGCCCGCACGCGCGAGCGCCGCGAGCTGGAATGCCGTGAAGTCCGAGTGCCCGAGCCAGCGCTTGCCCGACCGCGCGAGCGCCGTGAAGTCGAGCCGCTCGAGGAGCCGCGTCGTCCCGTAGCCGCCGCGCAGCGCGATCGCGACGTCGACGTCGGCCCGCGCGGCGATGCGATCGATCGCGGCGAGCCGCTCGTCGTCGGTGCCCGCGAAGCGCGTGTGGCGGCCGAGCACGCCTTCGTCGAGCACGACGCGGTGGCCCATCGACCGCAGGCGATCGGCCGCGCGCGCGACCGCGTCCGGCTCCACCGCGAATCCGGCCGGCGCGTAGACGCCGAAGTCGAATGTCCGCGACGTCGCGAAGAAAGGCGCCGGCGCGAAGTCCGGCTGGAGTTCATCGCGGTTCATCGGCTCATCTTCGCACGCATTCCGCGGGCACCGCGGCGACGCGTCAGCGTCGCGCCGCGAAGAACTGCGACAGCAGCGCGCCGCACTCTTCCGCGCGAATCCCGCCGACGGCCGTCGCGTGGTGATTGAGCCGCGGCTCGGCGAAAAGGTCGATGACCGAGCCGCACGCGCCGGTCTTGGGGTCCGAGGCGCCGAACACGAGGCGCGCGACGCGCGCGTGCAGGATCGCGCCGGCGCACATCGCGCACGGCTCGATCGTCACGTAGAGCGTCGCGCCCGGCAGCCGGTAGTTGCGCAGCGCGCGCGCGGCGTCGCGCAGAGCGGCGATCTCGGCATGCGCGGTCGGGTCGTGGCCGGCGATCGGCGCGTTGCCGCCGCGGCCGACGAGCGCGCCGTCGTGCACGACGACCGCGCCGACCGGGACTTCGCCTCGCTCGCCGGCCACGCGCGCGAGCGCGAGCGCCTCGCCCATCCAGCGATGGTCGTCAGCGGGCGGAATCGTCGACATGGAAATGGTGGAAGACGCGGTGCACGATCGGCGCCGCCACGACGCCCGCCGCTGCCAGCAACACGAATCCGGAGACGAGCGCGTACAGCGACTCGGCGATCTTGCCGACGTCCGACGACTCGCGCAGTTCCGGCACCGGCCCCATCCCCGACGCGAGCAGCGACGCATGGTGGAACGCGTCGACCCAGCCCGCGTCCGCGAGGGTCCACCGGAACGCGATCATGCCGAGGGCGACCCACGCCGCCATCACGCCGAGCGCGAGCGCGCCGAACTTGCCGAGCCGCCGGAAGAAGACGCGCGGCGGCGCGAGCCGCTGGTGGCGCCGCTCGAACTGATGAACGGCAGGCATCAGCGCCCCGACCCGACGATCGCGTCGGCCTCGATCTCGACCAGGATCCCGGGCGCGATGAGCTTCGCGACCTCGACCATCGTCGACGCCGGGCGGATCGACGCGAACGCCTCGCCGTGCGCGCGGCCGACCACCTCCCAGTCGGCGATGTCCACGACGTAGATGCGCGTGCGCACGACGTCGGCGAGCGTCGCGCCCGCCTTCGCCAGCGCCGACGCGATGTTCGCGATCGCCTGCTTCGCCTGCGCATGCGCGTCGCCGATTCCGACGATGGCGCCGTTCGCGTCGGTCGCGGTCGTGCCCGAGACGAACACGCGATCGCCGACGACGACCGCGCGCGAATAGCCGACGATCGGCTCCCACGGGGCGCCCGACGAGATGTTGCGGCGGTTCATGCGGGTCCTTTCACCGACCCGTTTGTCGCGGCGTGCAACGGGCGGTCCGGCTGCGATCATATACTTGGCGGATGCGCGCCTGCCTCCTCGCCCTTTTCCTCGTCGCCTCGACGGCGTGGGCGGATGGCCGCATCTGCCTCTCGCGCGACACGCTCCTGTTCGGGAACCAGCCGACCGGCACCGCGCAAACGCTGTCGTCGGTCGTCAGCAACTGCGGCGATGCCCCGTTCACGCTGACGGACGTGAGCGTCCATCCCGCGACCGCCGCCGCGTTCACCCTCGCGACATCGTGCACGACCGGCAGGACCCTCGCGCCCGGCCAGGCATGCGGCATCGACGTGACGTTCGCACCGGTGTCGCCCGGGCAGGTCTCCGGTGCGCTATGGCTGTACAACACGACGTCGGCCGGCAGCCAGCTCGTCACGTTCTACGGCCGCGGGGTCGACCCCACGTCGGGCAGCACGACGCTGGGTCTCGCGCCCTCGCCGCTCACGTTCGACGCGCAGGTCGTCGGCACGACGTCGCCGGCACGCACGCTCACGCTCCGCAACCTCGGCCCCGGCAACCTCACGCTGCGCGCGCTGGTGATCAATGGTCCCGCCGCGTACGACTTCGGCATCGAAGGCACCTGCGGCCTCGGCGAAACCATGCGGGCGGGCAGCTCGTGCGAGCTGTATTTCACGTTCACGCCCGCCGCGACCGGCGTCCGCGCGGCACAGCTCAACGTCGACGCGCCGGAGCTCGCGAACCTCGCGACGATGGCGATCCGCGGCACCGGCGTCGCGACGCCACCGCCGCCGTCCGCACCGCCATCCATCGACGTCATCGAGTATCTCCACGCGCCGCTCAACCACTACTTCCTCACCGCGTTTCCTGCCGAAGCAGCCGCGCTCGACGCCGGCGCGCTGGGGCCCGACTGGCAGCGCACGGGGCTTACCTTCAAGGCTTACGCCGCGGGTACCCTCGGCGGAGGCGCCGTCGACGTGTGTCGCTTCTTCGGCACGCCAGGCGTCGGACCGAGCTCGCATTTCTACACGGGCGATCCGGCGGAATGCGCAGCGGTGCGGACCAACCCGCACTGGCTCGACGAAGGAATGGCGTTTCGCGCGATCCTGCCCGTCGCGGGCGCGTGTCCCGCGTCGTTGCAGCCGGTCGTCCGCTTCTTCCGACCCGGCTCGTTCACCGCCGAATCGCGCCATCGCTACGCGCGCGACGATGCGGCGATCGCGGCGATGCGCGCCGCGGCGTGGATCGAGGAAGGCCCGGTGTTCTGCAGTCCGCCTTAACGGATCTTCCGGCCGTGCGCCACGACGCCGCGCCGAAGTTCCTGCACGGCCGCCCCGGGTGCTCGCAGGCGAAGCCCGCCGAGCTCATTCCCACTCGATCGTCGCGGGCGGCTTGCTCGAGACGTCGTAGACGACGCGGTTGATGCCGCGCACCTCGTTGGTGATGCGGTTTGACACGCGCGCGATCAGCTCGTGCGGAAGGCGCGCCCAATGCGCGGTCATGAAGTCGGACGTCTGCACCGCGCGCAGCGCCACCGCGTGCTCGTAGGTGCGGCCGTCCCCCATCACCCCGACCGAGCGGATCGGCAGGAACACGGCGAACGCCTGCGCGGTCAGGTCGTACCACGACGCACCCTTCTCGTCGCGCGCCGCGCGCAACTCCTCGATGAAGATCGCGTCGGCGCGCCGCAGCAGGTCGGCGTATTCCCGCTTCACCTCGCCGAGGATCCGCACGCCGAGCCCCGGCCCGGGGAACGGGTGCCGGAACACCATCTCGCGGGGCAACCCGAGCTCGAGGCCGAGCTCGCGCACCTCGTCCTTGAAGAGCTCGCGCAGCGGCTCGAGCAGCGCGAGGTGCAGCGACTCGGGGAGCCCGCCGACGTTGTGGTGCGACTTGATCGTGTGCGCCTTCTTCGTTTTCGCGCCCGCGCTCTCGATCACGTCGGGGTAGATCGTCCCCTGCGCGAGAAAGCGCGCGCGCGGGCGCTTCGCGGCCTCGCGCTGGAATACGTCGACGAAGAGCTTGCCGATCAGCTTGCGCTTCGCCTCGGGGTCGGCGACGCCGGCGAGCGCCTCCAGGAACTCCGCCGACGCGTCGACATGCAGGACGCGCACGCCGAGGTTCCGCGCGAACGCGTCCATCACCTGCGTCGCCTCGTCCAGGCGCAGGAGGCCGTGGTCGACGAACACGCAGGTGAGCTGGTCGCCGATCGCACGATGGATGAGCGCCGCCGCGACCGACGAGTCCACGCCGCCCGAGAGGCCGAGGATCACCTCGTCGCCGCCGACCTGCTCGCGGATCGCCGCGACCGACTCGTCGACGTACGCATGCATCGTCCAGTCCGCGCCGCAGCCGCAAATCTCGTGCGCGAAGCGCGCGAGGATCGCCTTGCCCTGCGGCGTGTGCGTGACCTCGGGATGGAACTGCACCGCGTAGAAGCCGCGCGCCTCGTCGGCCATCGCGGCGAACGCGCATGCGCCCGACGACGCGATCGTCCGGAAGCCCGCGGGGAGCTCGGTCACCTTGTCGCCGTGGCTCATCCAGACGTCGAGCAGGCCGTGGCCCTCGGCATTCGCGCGATCCTGGATGTCGCGGAAGAGCGTCGAATGCCCGCGCGCGCGCACTTCCGCGTAGCCGAACTCGCGCACGCTGCCGAGCTCGACCTGGCCGCCGAGCTGGTGCGCCATCGTCTGCATGCCGTAGCAGATGCCGAGCACCGGGACGCCGAGCGTCCACACGGCATCGGGCGCGCGCCCCGACCCCGCGTCGTGCACGCTCGCGTGGCTGCCCGACAGGATCACGCCCTTCGCGCCGAAACCGCGCACGAAGTCGTCGCCCACGTCCCACGGATGGATCTCGCAGTACACGTGCGTCTCGCGCAGCCTGCGCGCGATCAGCTGCGTCACCTGCGAGCCGAAGTCGAGGATGAGGAGCTTGTCGTGGTGCGCCGCGGTCGACGCCGAAGGCGGCGGTCGGCGGTCGGCGGTCGGTGACGAGACGGTGCGCATCGGTTCGCCGGAACGGGTGGGAAAGAGGGCGTCCATTCGACCGCCGACCGCCGCCGTGCGGGCGTCAGCCAGCCCGGTAGTTCGGCGCTTCCTTCACGATCTGCACGTCGTGTACGTGCGACTCCTGCATGCCCGCGCTGGTGATCTGCACGAATTCGCTCTTCGCGGACATCTCGGCGACGGTCGCGCAGCCGCAGTAGCCCATCGCCGCGCGCAGCCCGCCCATCAGCTGGTGGATGACGTTCACGAGCGCGCCCTTGTAAGGGACGCGGCCCTCGATGCCTTCCGGGACGAGCTTCTCGGCGGCCGCGGCCGGGTCCTCGCCTTCGAGTTCCTGGAAATAGCGGTCGGAGCTTCCCTGCTGCATCGCGCCGAGCGAGCCCATGCCGCGGTAGCCCTTGTACGAGCGGCCCTGGAACAGCTCGATCTCGCCGGGCGACTCGTCGGTGCCGGCGAACAGGCTGCCGAGCATCACCGCCGACGCGCCCGCGGCGATCGCCTTCGCGACGTCGCCCGAATAGCGGATGCCGCCGTCGGCGATGACCGGGACACCGGTTCCCGCGAGGCCTTCGAGCGCGTACTGGATCGCCGAGATCTGCGGCACGCCGACGCCCGCGACGATGCGCGTCGTGCAGATCGACCCGGGTCCGATGCCGACCTTCACGCCGTCGGCGCCGTGGTCGACGAGTGCCTTCGCCCCCGCGGCCGTCGCGACGTTCCCGCCGATCACCTGGACGTGCGGGAAGCGCTTCTTGACCCACGCGACGCGATCGAGCACGCCCTGCGAATGGCCGTGCGCGGTGTCGACGACGATCACGTCGGCGCCCGCCTCGACGAGCAGCTCGGTACGCTCCTCGTTGTCGGAGGCGACGCCGACCGCGGCGCCCACGCGCAGCCGGCCGAGGTCGTCCTTGCACGCGTTCGGGTGCTCGGTCGACTTCAGGATGTCCTTGACGGTGATGAGGCCCTTCAGCTCACGATCGGGCGAGAGCACCAGCACGCGCTCGAGGCGGTGGCGGTGCATCAGCGCCTTCGCGGTGTCGAGGTCGGTGCCCTCGGGCACCGTCACGAGCCGCTCGCCGGGCGTCATGATCGCCGCCACCGGCTGGTCGAGCTCGGTCTCGAAGCGGAGGTCGCGATTGGTGACGATGCCGACGACGCGGTTGTCGTCGACGACGGGCAGGCCCGAGATGCGATGGCGCGCGATCAGCGCGAGGAGCTCGCGCACCGTCATCGACGGCGAGACGGTGATCGGATCCTTGACGACGCCGCTTTCGAAGCGCTTGACCTTCGCGACCTCGGCGGCCTGGCGCGCGGGTGTCATGTTCTTGTGCACGACGCCGATGCCCCCTTCCTGCGCGAGCGCGATCGCGAGGCGGGCCTCCGTGACGGTGTCCATTGCCGCGGACACGAGCGGGATGTGGATCGTGATCGTGCGCGTCAGGCGCGTGCGCAGCGAGACTTCCCGGGGTACGACGGTGGAATGCGCGGGGATGAGCAGGACGTCGTCGAAGGTGAGCGCGGTGCGGACGACACGCATGGATGAGGACTCCTCGTGCTCAAAAACGAATTATACCCGCGTCGCATGCGGTCGTTTCCGCGCGCGCCTGTCGCGCCGGCGCCACGGGGACCGGCCCGCGCCGAGCCACCGCGTTGACGGAGGCGGCGCCCCTTTGGTACCGTGGCCGGATGAACCGCCACCGATCCGCACTTCGACCGCCGCGCCATCGCTCACGGGCGGCGCTCGCCGCGCTCGCCTTCGCTCTGTGCGCGGGCCCCGCGATCGCCACGCTCTACAAGTGGACCGACGCCAACGGCCGCGTCGTCTATTCGGACCAGGCGCCGACCGGCGGGGTCAGGTTCGAGATCGTCGGGACCGCCGCGCCGCCGGACAACCCGAACGCGGTGCGCGAAATGGCGAACAAGGACATCGAGCTCCGCAAGGTGCAGCGCGAGCGCGTCGAAGACGCGAAAAAGGCCGAGAAGACGCGCGCCGACGCCGGCCGGCGTGCCGACGTCTGCTCGCAGGCGAAGGCCGCGGTCCGCATGTACCAGGTCGAGGGCGACCTCCTCGTCCGCATCGACGAAAAGGGCCAGCGCGTGCCGCTCGACGCGGCCGAACGCCAGCGCCGGCTTTCCGAGCAGCAGAAGCTCGCGAAAGAGTATTGCCCGGGCTAGCGCTTTTCGCCGGCCGGCCCGCGCGGCACGCCGCGCGCGCCCGAACCCCGGCGCGTCCGCGCGGCGCCTGGGTGCAGAGTCAGAAGTTCCGACGATCAGGGAGCGGATGAAATCGGCTGCCAGGCAAGGCGCTCGGCCGATAGCGTACCGCGGG
>JBDTNO010000164.1:0-8026 GCA_039933715.1 Betaproteobacteria bacterium | reverse complement strand
GGCTGCACTTCATCATGGGCGCGCTGTCGTACACGCTGGCGGGCACCGATGCGCTCAAGCTGATCGCCGAGCTCAATCCGCGCGAGACCGCCAACGACGAGATCCTGCTTCGCCGGCTCGCGCCGTTCCTGCTGGCAGGTTTGAAGGCACCGCTGCCCGACCTGTCCGACGTGATGCGCGAGCTCGACGGCGCGATGCACTCGGCGCCGCCGCGATGACGCCGCGCGAACGGCGAGCCCCTCCGGGAGAACAAGCATGCTGACGATCCTCTGGCTCCTTCTCGGCTTGATCGCCTTCGGCGCGCTCGCGTACGTCCGCGCGCCCGGCGCGGCGTGGGCCGCCGCCGTCGCCGCGATGCTCGCGCTGTCGTGGGCCGGCGCGCTGCTGCCGCTCGCGGCGAACCTCGCGCTCTCGCTCGCCGCGCTGCTGTTGGCGTTGCCGCTCCTCGTGCCGCGGCTGCGGCGCGCGCTGATCAGCGACGCGTTGCTCGGCGTGTTCCGCAAGGTGATGCCCGCGATGTCGCAGACCGAGCGCGAGGCGATCGAGGCGGGCACCGTCTGGTGGGACGGCGAGCTTTTCTCGGGCAAGCCGGATTGGCAGAAGCTCCTCTCGCTGCCGGCGCCGAAGCTCGATGCCGACGAGCAGCATTTCCTCGACCACGAGGTCGAGACGCTGTGCGGCATGGTCACCGACTGGGAGACGACCAACGTCTACCGCGACATGCCGCCGCACGTGTGGCAGTACGTGAAGGACAAGGGCTTTCTCGGGATGATCATCCCGAGCGAGTACGGCGGGCTCGGCTTCTCCGCCTACGCGCACTCGCAGGTGATCACCAAGCTGTCGACGCGCTCGGGCTCGGTCGCGGTGAGCGTGCTCGTGCCGAACTCGCTCGGTCCGGGCGAATTGCTGCTGCACTACGGCACCGACGAGCAGAAGCGCCACTACCTGCCGCGCCTCGCGAAGGGAATCGACGTTCCCTGCTTCGCGCTCACCAATCCCAACGCGGGATCGGATGCCGCGGCGATCCCCGACTACGGAATCGTGTGCTGGGGCGAGCACGCGGGCAAGCGCGTGCTGGGGCTTCGCGTCACCTGGGACAAGCGCTACATCACGCTCGGCCCGGTCGCGACGCTGCTCGGCCTCGCGTTTCGCGCCTACGACCCCGACCATCTCGCCGGCGACCGGGAGGACCTCGGCATCACCTGCGCGCTGATCCCGACCCATCATCCCGGCGTTCGCATCGGGCGGCGCCACATGCCGCTGAACGCGGTGTTCCAGAACGGTCCCAACTCGGGCGACGGCGTGTTCATCCCGATGGACTGGGTGATCGGCGGGCAGCCGATGCTGGGCCGCGGCTGGCGGATGCTGATGGAATGCCTGGCGGCGGGTCGTGGCATCTCGCTTCCGTCGTCCAACACCGGGATGGCGAAGCTCGCGGTGCGCGCGACCGGCGGCTATGCGCGCGTGCGAACGCAGTTCAGGACGGCGATCGGCAAGTTCGAGGGGATCGAGGAGCCGCTGGCGCGCATGGGCGGCAACCTCTACATGATGGACGCCACGCGCGTGCTGACCGCGATGGCGGTCGACCTGGGCGAGAAGCCCGCGGTGCTTTCGGGCATCGCCAAGTTCAACATCACCGACCGCAATCGCATGGTCATCAACGACGCGATGGACATCGCCGGGGGCAAGGGCATCTGCATGGGGCCGTCGAACTTCCTCGGCGCCGCGTACATGCAGATGCCGGTGTCGATCACTGTCGAGGGCGCGAATATCCTGACGCGTAGCCTCATCATCTTCGGGCAGGGCGCGATCCGCTGCCATCCCTACGTGCTGGAGGAGATGGCGGCCGCGCACGAGCCCGACGCGGCGAAGGCGTCGGTCGCGTTCGACCGCGCGATGTGGGGTCATGTCGGCTTCGCCGTTTCCAATCTCGTGCGCACGCTCGTGACGGGGCTGACCGGCTCGCACTTCGTGCGCGTGCCGCGCGACGTGGCGCCGTCGATGCGCCGCTACTACCAGCAGCTCACGCGTTTCTCGGCCGCGCTCGCGTTCCTCGCCGACGTGTCGATGGGGACGCTCGGCGGCGCATTGAAGCGCAAGGAGAAGCTCTCGGCGCGGCTCGGCGACGTCCTTTCCGCGCTCTACCTTTGCTCGGCGACGCTCGCGCGCTTCGAGCGCGAAGGCCGGCAGGAAGCCGACGCGCCGCTCGCGCACTGGGCGATCTGGGATGCGATGTTCAAGGCGCAGAACGCGTTCGAGGGCGTCATCTCGAACTTCCCGCGGCCGCTGATCAGCTCGTTCGTGCGTGCGATCGTGTTCCCGGTCGGGCGGCCGTACGTCGTGCCCTCCGACAAGCTCGGGCACGAGGTCGCGCGCCTCCTGATCGAGCCGTCGGCGACGCGCGACCGGCTGACGATGCCGATGTACCTGCCCGACGCGGAGGACGATCCGGTCGCGCTGATCGAGCGGGCGCTCGCGGCGACGATGCTCGCAGAGCCGGTCGAGGCGAAGATCAAGGCGGCGACCAGGGCGGGCACGCTGGACGCCGCGCTCGCGCCGGGGGAAGGGATCGACGAGCTCGCCGCGCGCGCGGTTTCCGCCGGCGTGATCGAAGCGAGCGAGGCGCGAACGCTCGTCGAGCAGCGCGCGCTGGTCGCCAGGGTGATCCGCGTCGACGATTTCGCGCCGGACCTCGGCGCGAGCCTGCTCGACGTGACGCTCCCCGGCGAGGACGAAGCGGCTGAGGGCGACGTCCATTCGCCGGCGCGCGCCCGCACGGCGCCGCTCGAAGGAACGATGCGATGAAGGGCGAGCCGATCTACATCGTCGACGGCGCGCGCACGCCGTTCCTGAAATCGCGCAACCGGCCGGGCCCGTTCTCGGCGTCCGATCTCGCCACCGCGGCGGGACGCGCGCTGCTGCTTCGCCAGCCGTTCGCGCCGACCGCGCCCGACGAAGTGATCCTCGGTTGCGCGGCGCCGTCGCCCGACGAGGTCAACATCGGGCGCGTCGCGGCGCTGCGCATGGGATGCGGCAACAAGATGCCCGCATGGACGGTGATGCGCAACTGCGCGTCGGGCATGCAGGCGATCGACTCGGCGATCGCGCAGATCCGCGCGGGCCGCTCGAACCTCGTGCTCGCCGGCGGCGTCGACGCGCTGTCGCGCGCGCCGCTCCTGTTCAACGACGCGATGGTCGTCTGGCTCGCCAACTGGTACGCGGCGAAGAGCCTCGGCCAGCGCGCGGCGCTGCTCGCGAAGTTCCGCCCGCAGTACCTCGCGCCGGTCATCGGGCTCATGAAGGGCCTCACCGACCCGGTTGTGGGCCTGCTGATGGGCCAGACCGCCGAGAATCTCGCCTACCGCTTCGGCATCACGCGCGAGGAGATGGATGCGTATGCGGCGGAGAGCCACCGCCGCGTGCTCGCGGCGCAGAAGGCCGGGCATTTCGCGCGCGAGATCGTCCCGCTCATCGAGGCGAGCGGCAAGCTCCATGCAGCCGACGACGGCGTGCGCGAGGACTCGACGCCCGCGAACCTCGCCAAGCTGAAGCCGTTCTTCGACCGCAAGTACGGCAACGTCACCGCCGGCAACAGCTCGCAGATCACCGACGGCGGCGTGTGGCTCGTGATCGCCTCGCAGCGCGCGGTCGACGAGCACCGGCTCGTGCCGCGCGGGCGCATCGTCGACTCGAACTGGGCGGGGCTCGACCCCGCGGAGATGGGGCTCGGGCCCGTGCACGCGGCGACGCCGATCCTCGTGCGAAACGGCCTTCGCCCCGCGGACCTCGACGCGTGGGAGATCAACGAGGCGTTCGCGGCGCAAGTGCTCGCATGCCTGCGCGCCTGGGAGAGCGACGAGGTGTGCCGGACCGAGCTCGGTCTGCCGGGCGCGATGGGCTCGATCGATCCGGCGAAGCTCAACGCCGACGGCGGCGCGATCGCGCTCGGCCATCCGGTAGGGGCGTCGGGCGCGCGCATCGTGCTGCACCTGCTCGAGACGCTCGAACGGACCGGGGGCGAGCGGGGGATGGCGGCGATCTGCATCGGCGGCGGCCTCGGTGGCGCGATGCTCGTGGAGCGGGTGGGCGCCGCAGGGCCGCCGCGAGACGCCGGCGCCCTTCTGCAGGAGAGCGTGCGCGACGTCGCGCCGGCGGCAGGCCCCGCGGAGGCGTCCTCATGACCACGATCGATCTGGACGCCACGCTCGTTCGCGCACCGGAGCCGAAAGCCGCGTTGCGCCATTGGAAACTTTCCCGCGAAGCGGACGGATTGGCGGTCCTCGTGTTCGACAAGGCCGGCGAGAGCACCAACACGCTTTCGGCCGAGGCCATGGCGGAATTCAACCGGGTGCTCGACGCGCTCGACCGCGACAAGCCGCGCGCGCTCCTGATCCGGTCGGGCAAGGCCAGCGGCTTCATCGCCGGCGCCGACATCGACGAGTTCGGCGCGATCGAGAACGAAGAGGGCGCGATCGCGCTCGTCAAGCGCGGATGGGATGCGTTCGAGCGGCTGGCCGCCGTGCCGTATCCGACCCTCGCGCTGATCCGCGGCTATTGCCTCGGCGGCGGGCTCGAGCTCGCGCTCGCATGCCGCTACCGCGTCGCCGTCGACGAGCCGGGAACGCGGATGGGCCTGCCCGAGGTGATGCTCGGCATCGTGCCCGGATGGGGCGGAATCAAGCGACTGCCGCGCGTGGCCGGCGGCCCTGCGGCGCTCGACCTGATGCTCACCGGCAGGACGGTCGACGCGCGCCGCGCGAAAAAGCTGGGCATCGTCGACGAGGCCGTGCCCGCGCGCATCATGGAGAACACGGTGCGCGGCGTGCTGAAGACGCTGCCGCCGTCGCGCGCGCTGCCGTTCGCGCTCGGCCTCACGCAAAACCCGCTCGCGCGGCGCGTGATCGCGGCGCAGGCGGAGAAGGAGGTCGCGAAGCGCGCGCGGCGCGAGCACTATCCCGCGCCCTACGCGATCCTCGAATTGTGGAAGCGCTTCGACGGGAACGCCCTCGCGCCGCCACCCGGCGATCCGGCGAGCCTCGTCACGCTCGTGCGTTCGCCGACGACCGCCAACCTGATCCGCGTGTACAAGCTGCAGGAGCGGCTGAAGGCGTTCGGCAAGGAAGCCGAGGCGAGCGCCGCGCGCGTCCACGTCGTCGGCGCCGGCACCATGGGCGGCGACATCGCGGCGTGGTGCGCGCTGCGCGGGCTGACGGTGACGCTGCAGGACCAGAGCGCCGAGCGCATCGCGCCGGCGATCGGGCGTGCGGCGAAGCTCTTCGCCGAGCGCCTGAAGGACACGCGTCGCGTGCGCGCCGCGTCGGACCGCCTGATCCCTGACGTGAACGGTGATGGAATCGCGCGCGCCGATGTCGTCATCGAGGCGATCTTCGAGAACGTCGACGCCAAGCGTGCGCTGTTCGCGTCGCTCGAGGAGCGCGCGAAGCCCGGAGCGATCCTCGCGACCAACACGTCGTCGATCCCGCTCGAGGAGATCGCCTCGGCGCTCGCGGATCCGTCGCGGCTCATCGGGCTGCACTTCTTCAACCCGGTGCGCAGCATGATGCTGGTCGAGGTCGTCGTCGGCGCGCAGACGCGACCGTCGCTGGTCGCGCCCGCGGCCGCGTTCGTGCGCCAGCTCGACAAATTGCCGCTCCCGGTGCGAAGCGCTCCCGGCTTCCTCGTCAACCGCATCCTGGCGCCCTACCTGATGGCGGCGATGCGCGCGGTGGACGAAGGCGTCGCGCCCGAGACCGTCGACGAAGCGGCGCTCGCGTTCGGCATGCCGATGGGGCCGATCGAGCTCGCCGACACGGTCGGCCTCGACATCTGCATGGCGGTGGGCAAGCTCCTCGGCGGCGGCGGCGCGCCGCCGCGCGACCTCGCGCGACATATCGAAGCGGGCGAGCTCGGCAAGAAGTCCGGCAAGGGGTTCTACCGCTGGGAGGCGGGCAAGCCGGTGAAGGGCGCCGCCGGGCCGATCCCCGCGGGGCTCGCCGACCGCCTCGTCGGCCCCGCCGTGGACGAGGCGCGCGCGGCCCTCGCCGACGGTATCGTCGCCGACGCGGACCTGGTCGACGCCGGCGCGATTTTCGGCACCGGTTTCGCACCGTTCCGCGGCGGCCCGCTGCACTACGCGGCGTCGCGCTGACAGGACTGGGGTCTTCCCGGACCGGCGGGGGTTCCGGTGTAGCATCGCGCCGCAAGGCGGCGGTTAGACCGCCCGATCCCGGCCGCGGCCCCGCGCCGGCCGGCGACCGGCCTGCCGCGGGTACGGCCACCGCCATCGGAGGACGTCGTGGACAGGATCTGGCTCAAGCACTACCCGCCGGGCGTGCCGGCCGAAATCGACGTGGCCGAGTACGCGTCGATCCGCGACGTCTTCGACGAGTCGGTCGCGCGATTCGCCTCGAGGCCGAGCTTCACCTGCATGGGCAAGTCGATCACGTTCGCCGAGCTCGACACGCTCTCGGCGGCGTTCGGCGCGTGGCTTCAGGGGATCGGCGGCGGCAAGGGCTCGCGCGTCGCGCTGATGATGCCCAACGTCCTGCAATACCCGGTGTGCCTGTTCGGCGCGCTGCGCGCCGGGGCGACCGTCGTCAACGTCAACCCGCTCTACACGGCGCGCGAGCTCGAGCACCAGCTCGCCGACTCGGGCGCCGAGGTGATCGTCGTGCTCGAGAACTTCGCGCACACGCTCGCCGAGGTCGTCGGCAAGACGAAGGTCAAGCACGTGATCGTCACGTCGATGGGCGAGCTGCTCGGCGCCAAGGGCGTGCTCGTCAACTTCGTCGTGCGGCGCGTGAAGAAGATGGTGAAGCCGTGGTCGATCCAGAATGCGATCCACCTGTCGGACGCGCTCGCCGAGGGACGGCGCCGGTCGCTGCTGCGCGTGCCGATCGCGCACGACGACATCGCGTTCCTCCAGTACACGGGCGGGACCACCGGAATCGCGAAGGGCGCGATGCTGCTGCACCGGAACATCGTCGCCAACCTGCTGCAGGCGCGTGCGTGGCTGGCGCCGGTGCTCGACCCGGCGCGCCGCGAGATCATCATCACGCCGCTGCCGCTCTACCATATCTTCTCGCTCACCGCGAACTGCCTCGTGTACATGACGCTCGGCGCGGAGAACGTGCTGATCCCGAATCCGCGCGACATTCCCGGGTTCGTCAAGACGCTGTCGAAGGTGCCGTTCACCGCCTTCACCGGCGTCAACACGCTGTTCAACGCGCTGGTCAACAACCCCGACTTCGCGAAGGTGTCGTTCAAGTCGCTGCGCCTCGTGCTCGGCGGCGGGATGGCGGTGCAGGAAGCGGTCGCGAAGCGGTGGAAGGAGCTGACCGGCGTCACGCTGGTCGAGGCGTACGGGCTCACCGAGACCTCGCCCGCCGCGACGATCAACCCGCTCAACATCGCCGAGTACAACGGATCGATCGGCCTGCCGATCCCGTCGACCGACATCACGCTGCGCGACGACACCGGCAAGGACGTCCCCCTCGGATCGCCCGGCGAGATCTGCATCAAGGGCCCGCAGGTGATGGCGGGTTACTGGAACCGCCCCGACGAGACCGCGAAGGTGATGACGCCGGACGGCTACTTCCTGTCCGGCGACATCGGCGTGATGGACGAGCGCGGCTTCGTGCGCATCGTCGACCGCAAGAAGGACATGATCCTGGTGTCGGGCTTCAACGTGTACCCGAACGAGATCGAGGGCGTCGTCGCGACGCATCCGGGCGTTCTCGAGTGCGCGGCGGTCGGCGTGCCCGACAAGAAGTCGGGCGAGGCGGTGCGGCTCTACGTGGTGAAGAAGGACGCCGATCTTTCCGCCGGCGAGTTGCTCAAGTACTGTCGCGAACACCTGACCGGCTACAAGTGCCCGCGCGACGTCTTGTTCCGCGACGAGCTGCCGAAGTCGAATGTCGGCAAGATCCTGCGCCGCGAGCTGCGCGAGATCGCGCGCAAAGAGCTGATCTAGGGATGACGTCCCCCCGAAGCGCGCTGCGCGCGCCTCCCCCCGGGGGGCACGGCG
>JBDTNO010000163.1:0-8054 GCA_039933715.1 Betaproteobacteria bacterium | reverse complement strand
GGGGCGGCCCGGCGGCGCTTGGTCCCCCCGAAGCGAGCTTCGCTCGCCTCCCCCGGAGGGGGCGAGCGCCTTGGGGCGGCCCGGCGGCGCTTGGTCCCCCCGAAGCGAGCTTCGCTCGCCTCCCCCGAAGGGGGCGAGCGCCTTGGGACGGCCCGGCGGCGCTCACGCCGCCCCGCGAGCCGGCGCAAAAGCGCGAAGCGTCATGCGCGCCCAATCGCGCGTCGAGAGCGCCGGCCGCGCGCGGAACACGTCGCCGCCGACCGCGTCGATCCGGTCGAGGATCGCGAGCCCGCCGGCGACGACCGCGCGGAGCTCGAGCCCGACGCGCCAAGGCAGCCTCGCCGCGAGAGGCCGCCCGGCGAGGAGGAGCCCACGGGTGCGCGCCGTCTGCGCCCGCATCAGCGCGTGCCATGCCTGGTCGCATCGCGCTTCCGCGATCTGCGCCTCGGAGACCCCGTGGCTCGCGAGGTCCTCCTGCGGCAGGTAGACGCGACCTTTCGCGTAGTCGACCGCGACGTCCTGCCAGAAGTTGGCGAGTTGGAGACCGGTGCAGATCGCATCGCTCGCGGCGAGGTTCTCGTCGGTGACGCGCCGGTAGAGCGCCAACAGCAGGCGTCCGACCGGGTCGGCCGACCGCCGCGAGTAGTCGCGCAGCGCGGCGAACGTCGCGTAGCGGTGCACGGTCACGTCCTGCGCGAACGCGGAAAGGAGGTCGGCGAGCGGAGCGGCGGGCAGCGCATGCTCGCGCACCGCGCGGGCGAGCTCGGCGAACGGCGGCTCGCCCAGCAACGGATCGTCGACGCCGGCCGCGATCGCATCGACGGCGCACCGGTAGCGCGCGAGCGCGTCGAGGCGCTCGCGCGGCGTCGCGTCGCCTTCGTCGGCGAGGTCGTCTGCGCCGCGGGCGAAACGGTAGAGCGCGACGACCGCGCGGCGCTCGCGCGCCGGGACGAGGAACGACGCGACCGGGAAGTTCTCGTAGTGGCCGACGGGCACGCGGGAGTGCGGGAGGTGGGGCCGGAGGCCGCGCCGATGGTCCGGGGCGCCGCGTTCGGCTATAATTTCGCGTTTGGCAGCCGGGGGCGGCTCGCTGTCAGGCCCGTGCGCCGCGAAAGTGGCGGAATCGGCAGACGCACCGGATTTAGGTTCCGGCGGGGCAACCCATGGGGGTTCGACTCCCCCCTTTCGCACCACCGCCGGGCGAGGCCCGCGCGATGCGGCCCCTCCCGGCACTGTAGCACGGGCATTTCGCAGCTCCCCCGCCCCACGGCACGCGTTTGAAGCGGCCCTCGGACCCTCGCATTCCACGAATCGCACGAAGAATCCATGACCGAGCCATCCACCACCGCCGGCCTAGAGCGCCGCCTGGACGTCGCCGTACCGATCAGCGACATCGAAGGCGAGGTGCAGCGCCGCCTCGCCAACCTCGCGAAGACCGTGAAGGTCGCGGGCTTCCGGCCGGGGCATGTGCCGGTCAAGATGGTCGCGCAGCAGTACGGGCCGCAGGTCCGCTCCGACGTGATCTCCGAAGCGGTGCAGACGCGCTTCCAGGATGCGGTGCGCACGCAAAACCTGCGCATCGCGGGCTTCCCGCGCATCGAGCCGCATCCGAGCCCGACGCGACCCGGCGAGGCGCTCGAATTCTCGGCGGTGTTCGAGGTCTATCCCGATATCACGCTCGGCGACCTGTCGGCGGTGACCGTCGACCGTCCGCAGGTCGACGTCACGGACGCCGACGTGGATCGCACGATCGACGTGCTGCGCCGGCAGCACGCCACGTGGCACGACACGACCGAGGGCGCCGCCGAGGGTGATCGCCTCCTGGTCGATTTCACCGGCACGATCGAAGGCGTCGAGTTCCCCGGCGGCCAGGCGCGCGACTTCACGATCACGATCGGCGAGGGCCGCATGCTGCCGGAGTTCGAGGCCGCGGTGGTCGGTCTTCGCGTCGGCGAGGAGCGCACGTTCGACCTTACGTTCCCGCAGGACTATCACGGCAAGGAAGTCGCCGGGAAGACCGCCTCGTTCACGCTCACCCCGAAGAAGGTTTCGACGCCGTCGCTCCCGCCGCTCGACGAGTCGTTCGCGAAGAGCTTCGGCATCGCCTCGGGTGCGCTCACCGACCTTCGGACCGAGATCGCGCAGAACCTCGAACTGGAGCTCGCGCGGAAGGTCGAGGCGGTCGTGAAGGAGCAGGCGCTGACGGCGCTTCGCGCGAAGGCGACGTTCGCGGCGCCGCGCTCGCTGGTGGATGGCGAGGCGCAGAGACTCGCCGAGCGGATGCTCGAGAACCTCCGCGGGCAGGGAATGAAGCCCGAGGAGATGCAGATCACGCCGGACATGTTCCGCCAGGAGGCCGAGGACCGCGTCGTGATCGGACTCGTGCTCGGCGACCTCGTGCGCAATCATGGGCTCGCCGCGACGCGCGAGCAGGTGAAGGGGCGCGTCGACGCGATCGCCCAGACCTACGAGCAGCCCGAGGCGGTCATCCGCTGGCATTACGAGAAGCCCGAGCGCCTGGTCGAGTTCGAGACCGCGGCGGTCGAGCGCAACGTCGTCGACTGGGTGCTGACCCGCGTGCGCGTCGTCGATCGGCCGACCTCGTTCGAGGCGCTGATGGGGCCGTCGCGCGGCTGACGCGCGATCGGCGTCCCGCCGCCGCTTGACGCCGGGGCGTTGCGGTCCCATCTTGATGGCAGGCCCGCCGCCTCGCGGCGGCCGAGCCTGTCCACCACAACAGCAGGAACCCTCGCCATGATCGAACCGCAAGGCCTCGGACTGATCCCGATGGTGATCGAGCAGAGCGGACGCGGCGAGCGCGCGTACGACATCTACTCGCGTCTCCTGAAGGAACGTGTCGTATTCCTCGTGGGCCCGGTGAACGAGGCGACCGGGAACCTCGTGGTCGCCCAGATGCTGTTTCTCGAGTCCGAGAACCCGGATAAGGACATCCACTTCTACATCAACTCGCCGGGCGGCTCGGTGTCGGCGGGCATGGCGATCTACGACACGATGCAGTTCATCAAGCCCCACGTGTCGACGCTGTGCACGGGCATGGCGGCGTCGATGGCGGCGTTCCTGCTCGCGGCCGGCGAAAAGGGCAAGCGCTTCGCGCTGCCCAACTCGACGGTGATGATCCACCAGCCGCTGGGCGGCTTCCAGGGCCAGGCCTCGGACATCGAGATTCACGCCAAGTACATCCTGTCGCTGCGCGAGCGCCTCAACCGGCTCCTCGCCCTGCACACCGGGCAGACGGTCGAGAAGATCGACCGCGACACCGACCGCGACAACTTCCTGACCGCGGCGGAGGCGGTGAGCTATGGCCTCATCGACAAGGTCTTGCACAAGCGGACGACCGACGCGTAAAGTGACCCCCGAGGAAACCCGCGCAGGTCATTGAATGGCCGAAAAATCTTCCGGCGACAAGCTGCTGTACTGCTCCTTTTGCGGCAAGAGCCAGCACGAGGTGCGAAAGCTGATCGCCGGTCCGTCGGTGTTCATCTGCGACGAGTGCATCGAGCTTTGCAACGACATCATCCGCGAGGAGGGTGCCAGCACCGGCGAGGCGCGCGGCGATCGCAACAAGCTGCCGACGCCCCATGAGATCCGCTCGATCCTCGACCAGTACGTGATCGGGCAGGAGCCGGCCAAGAAGATCCTCTCGGTCGCCGTCTACAACCACTACAAGCGGCTCGAGTCCGGCGCCAAGGAAGACGACGTCGAGCTCGCCAAGTCGAACATCCTGCTGATCGGGCCGACCGGCTCGGGCAAGACGCTGCTCGCGCAGACGCTCGCGCGGCTGCTGGACGTCCCGTTCGTCATCGCCGACGCCACGACGCTCACCGAGGCGGGCTACGTCGGCGAGGACGTCGAGAACATCATCCAGAAGCTGCTCCAGAAATGCGATTACGACATCGACAAGGCGCAGCGGGGCATCGTCTATATCGACGAGATCGACAAGATCTCGCGCAAGAGCGACAACCCGTCGATCACGCGCGACGTGTCGGGCGAGGGCGTGCAACAGGCGCTGCTGAAGCTGATCGAGGGCACGATCGCCAGCGTGCCGCCGCAGGGCGGCCGCAAGCACCCGAACCAGGAGTTCGTGCAGGTCGACACGACCAATATCCTGTTCGTGTGCGGAGGCGCGTTCGACGGGCTCGAGAAGATCATCCGCCAGCGCAGCGCCAAGACCGGCATCGGCTTCGGCGCCGAGGTGGTCTCGCCGGAAGACCGCAAGAACATCAGCGCCACGCTTCGCCAGGCGGAGCCGGAGGACCTGATCAAGTTCGGTCTGATCCCCGAGTTCGTCGGACGGCTTCCGGTAGTCGCCACGCTCGACGAACTCGACGAGGCGGCGCTGATCCAGATCCTGGTCGAGCCGAAGAACGCGCTGATCAAGCAGTACCAGAAGATGTTCCGGATGGAAGGCGTCGAGCTCGAGATCCGCGAGGCGGCGCTTCGCGCGATCGCGCGGAAGGCGCTCGCGCGGAAGACCGGCGCGCGCGGCCTGCGCTCGATCCTCGAGCAGACGCTCCTCGACGTCATGTACGACCTGCCGTCGCTGGCGAACCTCTCGCGTGTCATCGTGGACGAATCGACGATCGCCCACGACGGCAAGCCGCTCCTGATGTTCGCCGACCCGCCGAAAGTGGCGTCGGCGCACTCGTAGCCCCTGTTGCACCAGCCTGGTGCGTAGGACGGCTTGACAAGGCCGTGCCTCCGCCCCATGTTGCCTGTAACCCCCTGAAAGGTCCCTCCGCATGGCTCAGGACACTCCCCTTCCGTCGCACGAGCCCGTCACGCTGCCGCTCCTGCCGTTGCGCGACGTCGTCGTGTTTCCGCACATGGTCATCCCGCTGTTCGTCGGGCGGCCCAAGTCGATCAAGGCGCTGGACGCCGCGATGGAGTCGGGCAAGCACATCCTGCTGGTCGCGCAGAAGCAGGCGGCCAAGGACGACCCGGGTCCCGAGGACCTCTACGACATCGGCAGCATCGCGACCGTTCTCCAGATGCTGAAGCTCCCCGACGGGACCGTGAAGGTCCTGGTCGAGGGCACGCAGCGCGCGAAGATCGAGTCGATCAAGGACCTGGCCGACCTGCTCAACGCGTCGGCCCGGCCGATCGCGGTCGACGCCGGTCCGGCGCACGAAGTCGAGGCGATGCGGCGCGCGCTGCTGGCGCAATTCGACCAGTACGTGAAGCTCAACAAGAAGATCCCGCCCGAGATCCTGACCTCGATGTCCGGGATCGACGACGGCGGCCGCCTCGCCGACGCGATCGCAGCGCACCTGCCGCTCAAGCTCGAGCAGAAGCAGCAGATCCTCGAGATGAGCGACCCGGTCAAGCGCCTCGAGCACCTGCTCGGGCTCCTCGAGGGCGAAGTCGACATCCTGCAGGTCGAGAAGCGCATCCGCGGCCGCGTGAAGCGGCAGATGGAGAAGAGCCAGCGCGAGTACTACCTGAACGAGCAGGTCAAGGCGATCCAGAAGGAGCTCGGCGAGGGCGACGAGAACGCCGACCTCGAGGAGATGGAGAAGAAGGTCAAGTCGGCCCGGATGTCGAAGGAGGCCGAGGCGAAGGCGATGAACGAGCTGAAGAAGCTCCGGATGATGTCGCCGATGTCGGCCGAGGCGACGGTCGTGCGCAACTTCATCGACACGCTGGTCGGCCTGCCGTGGCGCAAGAAGAGCAAGATCAACAAGGACCTCGCGCATGCGGTCCGGAGCCTCGATGCCGACCACTACGGTCTCGAGAAGGTCAAGGAGCGCATCGTCGAGTACCTCGCGGTCCAGCAGCGCGTCGACCGGCTGAAGGGCCCGATCCTGTGCCTCGTCGGCCCGCCCGGCGTCGGCAAGACCTCGCTCGGCCAGTCGATCGCGAAGGCGACCAACCGCAAGTTCGTGCGCATGTCGCTCGGCGGCGTGCGCGACGAGGCGGAGATCCGCGGCCACCGGCGCACCTACATCGGCTCGATGCCCGGCAAGATCCTGCAGAACATGAGCAAGATCGGCGTGCGCAACCCGCTGTTCCTGCTGGACGAAGTCGACAAGATGGGCATGGACTTCCGCGGCGACCCGAGCTCGGCGCTGCTGGAGGTGCTCGACCCCGAGCAGAACTCGACGTTCGTCGACCACTACGTCGAGGTCGAGTACGACCTGTCGGACGTGATGTTCGTCGCGACCGCGAACACGATGAACATCCCGGCGCCGCTGCTCGACCGGATGGAAGTGATCCGGCTGTCCGGCTACACCGAGGACGAGAAGATCGCGATCGCCAAGCAGTACCTGCTGCCGAAGCAGATGAAGCACAACGGCATCAAGCCGGACGAGGTGCACGTCGCCGAGAGCGCGCTGCGCGACATCGTGCGTTATTACACGCGCGAGGCGGGCGTGCGCAACCTCGAGCGCGACATCAGCAAGATCTGCCGCAAGGTCGTGAAGTCGCTGCTGCTGAAGGAGAGCGAAGGCAAGGCGCGCCGCGCGAAGGGCCCGGTCGAGGTGACGTCGAAGAACCTCGACAAGTACCTCGGCGTGCGCCGCTTCACCTACGGCATCGCCGAGAAGAAGAACCAGGTGGGACAGGTCACCGGGCTGGCGTGGACCGAAGTCGGCGGCGACCTCCTGACGATCGAGGCGGTGTCTCTGCCCGGCAAGGGCAAGACGACGACGACCGGCAAGCTCGGCGAAGTGATGAACGAGTCGATCGCGGCCGCGCTGTCGGTCGTGCGGCACCGCTCGCGCACGCTCGGCATCCCGGCGGACTTCTACCAGAAGACCGATCTCCACATCCACCTGCCCGAAGGCGCGACGCCGAAGGACGGACCGTCCGCGGGGGCGGCGATCGTCACGGCGATCGTGTCGATCCTGACCGGCGTGCCGGTGCGCTGCGACGTCGCGATGACCGGCGAGATCACGCTGCGCGGCGAAGTGCTGCCGATCGGGGGCCTCAAGGAAAAGCTGCTCGCCGCCGGTCGCGGCGGAATCAAGACCGTGCTGATCCCCGAGGAGAACGTGAAGGACCTCACGGAGATTCCCGACGAGATCAAGAACCGCATCGAGATCCGCCCGGTGCGCTGGATCGAGCACGTGCTCGAAGCGGCGCTCGAGCGGCAGCCGACGCCGCTCGTCGAGGAGAGCAAGGAAGCGGAAGCGCCGGTCCCGGCCGCGCCCGCGGTCGGCGACCAGGGTGCCGTACTGAAGCACTGAGGCGCCTGCGACCCGCGACGCGCGTGCGGCACGTTCCGTGCCCACGCGCGTTGCATTTTCGTCGCACCGCGTCGATCGCCGGCATCGCGACACGACGCGCGACGCGTCAATCACTTAACGCGCGAAACCTCAAGCGCCACGTCACGACCGCGCGTCGCCCGCGACGATTCGTCGCTTGACACTCGAAAAACGCGGGCGATATAACGAAGCCTGCGGCGCAGCGTTTCACGCGCCCGAATCCCGCACCTCCGACCGCGCACGCTCGCCATCGCGTCGCATCCGCGCGAGCTTTTCCGACAGGACGCCTTCGTGAACAAGAACGATCTCATCGACGCCATCTCGCGGCACGCCGACATCTCCAAGGCCGCGGCCGGCCGCGCGCTCGACGCGACCATGAACTCGATCAAAGGCTCGCTCAAGAAGGGCGACATCGTCACGCTCGTCGGCTTCGGCTCGTTCTACGTCGGCCGCCGCACCGCGCGCGCGGGACGCAATCCGCGCACCGGCGACACGATCCGCATCCAGGCCGCCAAGGTGCCGAAGTTCCGGGCTGGCAAGGCGCTCAAGGATGAGCTAAAATAATCGACTGCCGTGAACGCGCGTTCCGGGGGTGTCGAAGCCCCGGGGATGCGCAGACGCAGGCGGGTGCAGCACGCGGATCAGGACGAGCGGGTGCTTAGCTCAGCCGGTAGAGCGTCGCCCTTACAAGGCGAATGTCGGCGGTTCGATCCCGTCAGCACCCACCAGCGTCGACGGCGGACGGTCCGGCGAAGGCGCTCGGCTCAGGGCAGTACCCAGGAGTGGTAGTTCAGTTGGTTAGAATACCGGCCTGTCACGCCGGGGGTCGCG